>JAJYGH010000082.1:0-27813 GCA_021785175.1 Chloroflexota bacterium
GGGCCAGGCCGCGACCGCCCGCGTCCGCGACGACGTCCGCAACGTCGCGATCGTCGCCCACGTCGACCACGGCAAGACCACGCTCGTCGACGGTCTGCTGCGCCAGACGGGTGCGTTCCGGGCGAACCAGGAGGTCGTGGAGCGCGTGCTCGACTCGCTCGACCTGGAGCGCGAGAAGGGCATCACGATCATGGCGAAGCACACCGCGGTCGACTACGAGGGCGTGCACCTCAACATCGTCGACACGCCCGGCCACGCCGACTTCGGCGGCGAGGTCGAGCGGAGCCTGCTGATGGTCGACTCGGTGCTGCTGCTCGTCGACGCATCCGAGGGGCCGCTGCCGCAGACGCGCTACGTGCTCCAGAAGGCGATGGCGCGGCGGCTGCCGGTCATCGTGTGCCTGAACAAGATCGACCGTGCCGACGCGCGGCCGAAGGAAGTGCTCGACGCGGTCTACGAGCTCTTCATCGATCTCGGCGCCGACGAGCACCAGATCGAGTTCCCCGTCGTCTACACGAACGCGAAGGCGGCCACGGCGACGCTCGACGTGTCCGTCCCCGGCACCGACCTGCGCCCGCTGCTCGACCTGCTCGTGCGCGTGACGCCGGCGCCGACGTACGACGAGGGCTACCCGCTCCAGCTGCTCGTGACGAACCTCAGCGCGAACGACTACGTGGGCCGCATGGCGGTCGGCCGGCTCTGGAACGGGACGATCCGCATGGGCCAGCGGATCGCGATCCTCCGCGAGGAGGACGACACCACCGAGGGCACGGTCGACCCCGGACGCACCGTGACCCTCTCGGGCACGGTCACGAGCCTGACCACCGCCGACGGGATCCAGCGCGTCGACGTCCGCGAGGCCGGGCCCGGCGAGATCGTGGCGGTCGCGGGCATCCCCGACGTGACCGTGGGCGACACGCTCACCGACCCGCTCGACCCGCGCCCGCTCCCGCGCCTGACGGTCGACGCGCCGACGATCAGCATGACGTTCGGCGTGAACACGTCGCCGCTCGCCGGGCGCGACGGCCGGTACCTGACCAGCCGTCATCTCCGATCGCGGCTCGAGCGCGAGGTCCTCGGCAACGTCGCGATCGAGTTCCTGCCGACCGAATCGGGTGAGGCGTTCGAGGTCCGCGGCCGCGGCGAGCTCCAGCTGGCGGTGCTGATCGAGACGATGCGCCGCGAGGGATACGAGCTGCAGGTCTCGCGGCCGGAGGTCATCCTCCACGAGCATGACGGCCAGATCGAGGAGCCGTACGAGCGGATCACCGTCGACATCCCGCCGGATTTCATCGGCGAGGTGTCGGAGGCGCTCGCCGCGCGGCGCGCGCGCATGGAGCAGATGACGCAGGACGCCGACGGGCGTGTTCGGATGGAGTACGTGCTGCCCGTGCGCGGGCTGATCGGCTTCCGCGGGCAGCTCCTGACGCTGACTCGCGGCACGGCGCTCATGCACCAGATCGGCGAGGGATACGGGCCCTGGGCCGGCGAGGTCGCGCATCGCACGAGCGGGGTGCTCGTCGCCGACCGGTCGGGCGTCACGAGCACGTTCGCGCTCCACAACCTCCAGGAGCGCAGCGAGCTGTTCCTCGGCCCGGGCGTCGAGGTGTACGAGGGCATGATCGTCGGCGAGAACGTCCGGCCGGGCGACATGGACGTGAACGCGACCAAGGAGAAGCACCTCACGAACATGCGCTCCTCGACGCAGGAGCAGACGCTGCGCCTGACGCCGCCGCGGGAGCTGACGCTCGAGTCGTCGATCGAGTTCATCGCGGCCGACGAGCTCGTCGAGGTGACGCCGAAGTCGATCCGGTTGCGCAAGCGGACGCTCTCGCAGCACGACCGGCGGCGGGCCGCCGGTCGCGAGTACGAGCGCCGAATCGCGACGGACCGGGCCGGAGGGGCGGGGCGCCGGTAGCCGAAGCGCGGTCGCCGCGTTCAAGCCGGGGCCGCCGCGCGCCGTCGTGCACGGGGGCCGACGCCGATCAGGCCCAGCCGGGCCGCATCGCTACACTTCCGCCCATGTCGATCTACCTCGACCATGCGGCAACGACGCGCCCCCGGCCGGAAGTCGTCGCGGCGATGGACGCCGTGCTGGACGATGCCTGGGCGAATCCGTCGTCGACGCATGCGTTCGGTCGTCGCGCACGCGCCGCGCTCGACGACGCCCGCGAGTCGGTCGCGCGGGACCTGCGGGTCGACGCGCGCGAGGTGGTCTTCACGAGCGGCGGCACCGAGGCCATCAACCTCGCGATCAAGGGCGCGGCGTGGGCCGGCAAGGCGCGCGGGCACCAGCTGATCTCGACCGCCGTCGAGCACGAGGCTGTGCTGAATGCGCTGGCCCACCTCGAGAAGTTCGGGTTCGAGGTCATCCTCCTGCCCGTCGACCGCTACGCCCGCGTCGACCCCGATGCGCTGTCCGCCGCGCTCACCGAACGCACGGTCCTGGTCAGCCTGCAGTACGTCAACAACGAGGTCGGCACCGTCCAGCCGCTCGCGGAACTCGTCCGGCGCGCTCGGATGCAGCGCCACGTCCTCGTCCACGTCGACGCCGTGCAGGCTGCGCCGTGGATGGACCTCGACGTGCCCGCGCTGGACGTGGACCTCGTCTCGATCGCGGCGCACAAGCTCGAGGGGCCCAAGGGGGTCGGCGCGCTGTACATCCGGCGAGGTACCGCGCTGCTCGCACAACAGCACGGTGGCTCACAGGAGCGGCACCGGCGCGCCGGGACGGAGAACGTGGCGGGTGCCGCCGGCCTGGCCCGGGCGCTGCACCTGGCCCGGCAGGAGCGGCCGGACGTGCCGGAACGGGCGCGAGGGCTGCGTGATCGCCTTCGGGACGCCGTGCTCGCCGTGCCGGGCGTCGAGCTGACCGGGCATCCTCGCGACCGCGCCCCCGGACACCTGTCGGTCGTCGTCCGCGACGCCGACGGCCAGTCGCTCGTGACCGCGCTCGATCTCGAGGGCATCGCGTGCTCGAGCGGGTCGGCGTGCGCGGCGGGCTCGACCGAACCGTCGCACGTGCTGACGGCCATGGGGTATCCGCCGGAGGAGGCGCGCGGCGCGCTGCGGCTGACGCTCGGACGATCGACGACCACGGAGGAGATCCAGATCGCGTGCCGGGTCGTGCCGGAGGTCATCGCGCGCGTGCGGGAGGGATCGCGGGCGCTCGTCGCCGACACCCCCGCCGCCCCCGCCGCCAGGGTTCCGGTCTCCGTTCCCGACAGCGTGCCGGACGCGCGGGGCGGCTACGAGCCTCGCGACCCGGAGTGACCCGGTGAGGCAGCGCATCGTCGCCGCCATGTCCGGCGGCGTTGACTCGTCCGTCGCGGCCGCGCTGCTCCGCGAGCAGGGGCACGAGGTCGTCGGTGTCTGGATGCGGCTCCATGGCGGAGCCGACGCGCGTTCGGAGTTCCGGAAGAGCTGCTGCTCGCTCGACGCGGCCGACGACGCCCGGCGGGTCGCGGCCCAGCTCGACATCCCGTTCTTCATCCTGGACCTCGAGCGCGAGTTCGCGGCCGGCGTGATCGACCCGTTCGTCTCGTCGTACCTCTCGGGCGCCACGCCGAGCCCTTGCGTGGACTGCAACACGTACGTGAAGTTCGGCGCGCTGCTCGGGCGCGCGCGACTGCTGTACGGTGCGGACGCGGTGGCGACCGGGCACTACGCGAGAGTCGATTCCGTGGCCGACGACGCGTCGGCCGGGAGCCGGCGCTGGCGGCTGCTGGCGGGAGCCGATCCGGCGAAGGACCAGAGCTACTTCCTGTACGGGCTCCGGCAGGACCAGCTTGCGCGGACGCGATTCCCGCTCGGAGGACTATCGAAGCCGCGGGTGCGCTCGATCGCCCATCACCTCGGGCTGGCGACGGCCGACGTCCCCGAGAGCCAGGAGATCTGCTTCGTGGCGGGCGGCGATTACCGCGAGGCCTTGCGGGAGCGGGCCGGCTGGCGGGAGACGCCGGGGCCGGTGGTCGACGTCGACGGCTCGACCGTCGGCGTGCACCGGGGGGCGGCGGCCTACACGGTCGGGCAGCGCGAGGGGGTGGGCGTCGCGCTGGGCGAGCGACGGTACGTCGCATCGATCGACGCGTCGCGCAACCTCGTGCAGCTCGGTCGTCGGGAGGACCTCGAGCGGCGCGAGTTCAGGGTGGACGGAATGCACTTCATCGACGGGCGAGCGCGCCAGGAATCGTTCCGGTGCGCCGTGCGGGTCCGGCACCGTGGGCCGCTCGTCGGGGCGATCGTTCGTCCCACGGCGGAGGAGGAGAGCGCCGGTCCCGGTTCCGCTGCGCCTGCCTGGGCGGTCGAGACCGATGCGACCGTGTGGGCGCCCGCTCCCGGGCAGGCGGCGGTGCTCTACGACGGCGACGAGGTGATCGGGGGCGGCCGGATCGCCGCGTCGTGACGTCGCGGTCCCGGCGCAGCCTCTCGTACCTGGATCGGAGTCAGCGCGGGCCTCGCCCGGCCCGCGGGCCTGAGGCCGACCGTCGCCCGGGTCGCCAACCCGGAGCGGCATGGCACCTGGGCCGGCGAGTCGGGCCGACCGGGTGGTCGCTATCCTGTGACCCGTGCCGACCCTCGAACCTGCCATGATCCTCGCCGTCCTCGTCGGCATCCTGAACGTCGCGCTGTTCGTGCTGTTCGGCGGCGAGGCCCGGGGCCGCCTGCCGTTCCTGGTCCTCGCTGCGATTCTCGGTGCGTACGCAGGCCAGGCGATCGGCGTGTGGCTGGGCGATCCGGTCCGGATCGGGGACTTCGGCCTCCTCAGCTCCTCCGCCGTCGCGTGGGTCGGGATGGCGATCGTCGCGATCGTGAGCACGCTGGGCCCCACCAGGCGGACCTGAGACCGGGTGCGGACGAGCGCACCGGCACGGACGGCCGCCTCCCGCCGCACCCGCCACGGCGCGCGGACGATACGGTACCGTTAGCGCGATGCCCGAGCGTGATTCCCGGATCGTCCCGCTGCCCGCCGACGAGATCCGGCGCCGCTTCCTTGCGTTCTTCGCCGAGCGCGGGCACGAGGTCGTGCCCGGTGCGAGCCTCGTGCCGGCCGGCGACCAGACGCTGCTCTTCACGAACGCCGGCATGGTGCAGTTCAAGGACGTGCTGACCGGGCGCGAGACCCGGTCCTACCGGCGCGCCGTGGACTACCAGCGATGCCTGCGCGTGGCGGGCAAGCACAACGACTTCGAGGAGGTGGGGCGCACGCCTCGGCACCACACCCTCTTCGAGATGCTGGGCAACTGGAGCTTCGGGGACTACTTCAAGCGCGAGGCGATCCACTGGGCGTGGGAGTTCCTCACCGCCGACCTGGGGATCCCGGGTGAGCGGCTGGCAGCCACCGTATACAGCGCCGACGACGACGCGTACGCGGTCTGGCGGGACGAGATCGGCCTGCCGCCCGAGCGGATCGCGCGCTGGGGGAACGTCGACGAGGGCGACGAGAAGAACTTCTGGCGCATGGCGGAGACCGGGCCGTGCGGGCCGTGCAGCGAGATCCATTTCGATCGCGGGGCGGAGTTCAGCGAGGGCCCCGAGTGCATTCCGGACCATTCGGAGATGTGCCCGCGCTGGGTGGAGGTCTGGAACCTGGTCTTCATGGAGTTCGACCAGCAGCCCGACGGCAGACGCATCCCGCTCCCCTTCAGCAGCGTGGACACGGGGATGGGCTTCGAGCGGCTCGCGAGCGTCGTGCAGCAGGTCCCGTCGAACTACGACACGGACCTGTTCATACCCATCCATGCGCGGATGCGGGAGCTGCTTGGCCATGACCCCGACGCGTTCGAGGCCGAGCGGTTCAGCTACCAGGTCATCGCGGACCACTCGCGTGCCGCGACGTTCCTCATCGCCGACGGCGTGCTGCCCTCGAACGAGGGACGGGGGTACGTGCTGCGCCGGATCATCCGCCGCGCGGTGCGCCACGGGCGTCTGCTCGGCCGGCGCGAGCCGTTCCTGGCAGAGACCGCGGATGTCGTGATCCACGTCATGCAGGACGCGTACCCCTACCTGGTGGAGCAGCGAGCGGCCATCCTCGAGGCGCTCAGGCGCGAGGAGATGCAGTTCGCGCGGACCCTCGAGTCGGGCACGAGCCATCTCGAGGGGGCGCTGCGCGATCTGGGCGTCGACGTGCCTGCGGGCCGCGTGGTCGGCCGCCGCCCCGAGACGCTTCCCGCCGATGCCCCCGCGCTCGACGGCGCGATCGCGTTCCGGCTCCACGACACGTACGGCTTCCCGATCGACCTGACCGTCGAGCTGGCGGCCGAGTACGGCGTGGCCGTGGACCGGATGGGGTTCTCCGAGGCGCTCGAGGCGCAGCGAACGCGGTCGCGCGCGGGCGCGAGGGGCGAGCTGAGCCGCCTCGCACAGCAGGCGAGCCTGTTCGAGGGGATCCTCCGGCGCGTCGGCGAGACGCAGTTTCTCGGCTACGAGACCACCGAGGCCGAGGCGCGCGTGGTCGCGATCGTGCGCGGCGGGGCGGAGATCGACGTGGCCTCCGGCGGGGCCGCCGACGGGGCCGCCGACGGGGCCGCCGACGGCAGGGCGGGCGAAGTGGAGATCGTGCTCGACCGGACGCCGTTCTACGCGGAGGGCGGCGGACAGGTCGGCGATCGGGGGGCGCTGTCGTCGGGAGGGCGCGTCGTCTTCGAAGTCGACGACACGCAGAAGCCGGTCGGACAGCTGTTCGTCCACCGCGGGCGGCTGACCGGGAGCGTCCGCGTCGGCGACGTCGTGCTGGCCTCCGTGGACGCTCGACGTCGCGCGAACATCATGCGCAACCACACCGCGACGCACCTGCTGCACCGGGCGCTGCGAAACGTCGTTGGACCGTCTGCGCGGCAGGCCGGCTCGCTCGTGGCGCCCGACTACCTCCGGTTCGACTTCCCGCTGGACCGGCCGCTGACTGCCGAGGAGATCGCGGCGATCGAGACCCAGGTACGCGCGGTCATCCGCGACGACCGACCCGTCAGCGTCGCGTACATGCCGATGGCCGAGGCGATCGCGGCCGGCGCGGACGCGTTCTTCGACGAGAAGTACGGAGCCGTGGTGCGCACGGTCAGCGTGCAGGACTACAGCCGCGAGCTGTGCGGCGGCACGCATTGCCGTGCGACCGGACAGATCGGCGGGTTCTTCGTGACCGGCGAGCGATCGATCGGGTCGGGCATGCGCCGCATCGAGGCGGTGACGGGCGAGGCCGCGGACGCGCTCGTGGCCGACCGGTTCGCGCTGCTGGCACGAACGGCGGAAGCCCTGGGCACGCAGGACGAGACGCAGGTTCCGGCGCGGGCTGCCGAGCTGCAGACCCGGACGAAGGAGCTCGAGCGTCGGATCCGGGCGGGCGACGCCGGGCGCCGGAGACCGGCCGACGTCGCGGCGCAGTCGAAGGAAGTGGCCCCCGGCGTGCGGATGGTCGCGCACTTCGGCGCGTTCGAGTCGATGGAGCAGCTGAAGGGGTTCGCCAGGGACGTCCGGGGCGCGCTCGGGTCGGGCGTCATCGCCGTGGGGCTCGACGCGGACGAGCCCCAGCTGTTCGTGACCGTGAGCGAGGACCTGGTCCGCCGTGGGTTGTCGGCCGGTGATCTCGTCCGCGCCGGCGCGGCGGCGATCGACGGGCGCGGGGGCGGACGTCCCGAGATGGCGCAGGGGCGCGGCGCGCGGCGCGAGGGCCTGGGCGAGGCGCTCGAGCGTGTGCGCGCTGCCGTCACGGCCGCCGTCGACGGCAGCGCCTGACGCCGATGTCGTTCTGGCGCCGACTGCTGGGGCGGAATGGTGAGGCGGCACCCGCGGCCTGCACGGCCCTCGACGTCGGCACCGAGTTCGCGAAGGCCCTGACGTTCGAGATCGACGAGTCCCGCCAGGCACGCGTCCGCGGCGTCGGACGCCAGCGGCAGGGCCTCGCGCACATGCAGTCCGGGACGGTGGCGGACATCGCGGCCGTGGTCGACAACTGCGCCGCAGCCCTCCAGGAAGCCGAGGAGATGGCCGGGTTCCGGCCGAGCCAGGCGGTCGTCGGAATCGCCGGCGAACTGGTGAAGGGCTTCACGACGACGCGGTCCCAGGAGCGCAAGCGCCCGGACCAGCCCATCAGCGAGGCCGAGCTGCAGCACCTGATCGACGGTGTCCAGCGCGAGGCGCTGCGCGAGGCGGAGCGCGCGGTGACGTGGGAGACCGGGCTCCCGAACGTCGACGTCCGGCTCGTCCACGCCGCGGTGACCGGCGCCGCGATCGACGGGTACCCCGTCACGAACCCCATCGGGTTCCAGGGCCGCCACGTGCGGATCGCGATCTTCAACGCGTTCGCGCCGCTCGTCCACCTGGGCGCGCTGCAGTCGGTCGCCGCGCAGCTCGACCTGGAGCTGCTCGCGGTGGTCGCCGAGCCGTTCGCCGTGGCGCGCTGCCTCGGTGGCGACCAGGTCCAGCAGTCGGGCGCGCTGTTCGTCGATGTCGGCGGCGGAACGACGGACGTCGCGCTCGTGCGGGCCGGCGGGATCGAGGGGACGCGGATGTTCGCCCTCGGCGGGCGCGCGTTCACGAAGAGCATTGCCGATCAGCTCGGCCTGCCGTTTCAGCGCGCCGAAGCGATGAAGATCGACTACGCGCGGGGGCTCGACGAGCCTGAACGCGACCGGCTGGGCGCGGTGGTCGCCGAGGACGTCGCGGTCTGGGCGGCCGGCGTGGAACTGGTGCTCGAGGAGCTGTCGGCGGGAGACCTGCTGCCGGGACGCATCTACCTGTGCGGGGGCGGTGCGGGACTGCCCGAGGTGCAGTCGGCGCTGCGGGATCCCGGCTTCGCCAGGCGGCTGCCGTTCGCGCGGCCGCCCGAGGTGACCGTCGCGGTGCCGGGCGAGGTTCGCGGCGTCCACGACGCGACGGGCCTGCTCGTCGACCAGCAGGACGTCACGCCGATGGGCCTGGCCTACCAGGCCGTCGAGATGGCGTCGGAAGAGTCGACGCTCGACGCAGCGCTCCGAAGGGTGCTGCGCGCCATGAAGGTGTGAGGCAGACTCTTCCCGATGGCGATCCATTACCTCGACGTCGACGACGAAGTCACGACGGCGGTGGCCCGGCTTCGCGCGTCGGGCGAGCCGCACGTCGCGCTGGTCCTGCCCGCGGGATCGCGCGTCGCCACGAGCCGGATCAACTTCCGGCTGCTCGCCCGCGAGGCGGCCCTTCGCGACAGGCGGCTCGCGATCGTGGCGCCGGAGGCGTCCGTGCGGTCGATCGCCCTCGCGGCGGGCGTGCCCGCGTACGCGACGGTGGGCGCGTACGAGTCGGCGCTCGAGGACGAGGTCGAGCAGGAGGCCCGCGAGCGGCAGGCAGGCGGCGTGTCACACGGCGTCGTGGCGGGGCCGGTGGGGCCGGCGGTTCGAGGAGACGGGGACGAGGTCCCGATGTCGGTGGGCGACCGCGCAGGGCCGGCCGGCAGCCAGCCGGCCGGAGCGGCGCCGGGTGCCGGGGCGGCAGCCAGCGTGGATGCCGCGACGGCGGCCGCGCACGCGAGGGCGGACGGGCAGCCCGCAGCTTCGGGTGCGCCGGCGACCACCGCGGCCGGAGCAGGACCGGATCGGTCGCTCGACCGTGAGAAGGCGTCGCCGCTGTCATCCTCGGGACCCGCGACGGGCGCCCGGTCGGCCGGGGCACTGCCGGTGGCCCGGGGCATCGAGCAGAAGCCGCGGCGGAGGCGGCTCCTCGTTCCGCTGGTGCTCCTCCTCCTGCTGCTCGTCGCCGCGGGCGGCGCGGCCGCGTACGTGGTGCTGCCGACGGCCAGCATCGTCGTGACGCCGGTCGGCGTCGCGGAGGGGCCCATCCAGCTGCGGGTGACCGCGGACCCGACGGCCACGTCCGTCGACGCCGCGAACCTCGTGATCCCCGCGCAGCAGGTGTCGATCCCGCTCTCGGCGAGCGGCACGTTCCCGGCGACAGGACAGAAGGTCGACGAGACCGCGGCGACGGGCGCCGTCACGTTCATCAGCAACGACACCATCGATCCGGTGACGATCCCGGCCGGAACGACGGTCGCGACGGGGAGCGGGGTCCAGTTCCTGACGACCACGACGGTTGTGACTCCGCGGGCGACCGTCAGCGGCACGACGATCACGCCGGGCCGCGCAACGAGTGGCGTGAAGGCGGTCGCGCCCGGCCTGGGCGGGAACGTCGCCGCCCACGCGATCACCATCGTGCCGACGCGGCTCCAGGCGTTCCAGGTCGCGGTCGACAACCCCGCTCCGACGAGCGGCGGGACGCACACCATCACGAAGGTCATCAGTCAGCAGGACTACGCTGCGGCCGTGAAGCAGCTCACGGCCACCCTTGCGTCGCAGGTGAGCGGCGCCACGGCGAGCCCGTCCGCTGCTCCGTCCGGCAGCACGATCATCCCCGCCACGGTGTCGCACGGGGACGTCGTGACAGCCCCCGCGCCAGCGGGCGTCGTCGGCGTGGCGAAGCCCTCGTTTCAGCTCACCGCCACCGAGACCGCCTCGGTCCTCGCCGTGTCGGAGCAGCCGCTTTCCGGCCTCGCCGCCGACTACCTGCGGTCGCACGTGCCCGACGGCTGGTCGCTGTTCCCGGACTCGATCCAGACGTCCGTGAGTGATCCGATCGTGCAGGGCGGGCGCGTGATGTTCACGGTGACCGCACAGGGCGAGCGCTGGCGCCCCGTCGATGCAGCCACGCTCCTGTCCGAGGTGAAAGGGAAGTCGGTGGCGGACGCGCGGGCCATCCTCGCACAGTACGGCGAGGTCTCGATCACGACCTGGCCCTCGTACGTCAAGACGATTCCGACCATCGACGGCCGGGCGTCGCTGACGGTGGCGCCGCCGAAGCGAGGCGGCGCGTGACGCGGTCGGAGGCGTGACCCGGCTGCTGGGTCTCGATGTCGGAGATCGTCGAGTCGGCGTCGCGGTCGCTGACGAGGCACAGGGCACCATCCGCGGCCTGGGCGTGGTGCGCCGGGGAACGGTGGGCGAGGACGCCGAGCGGGTCGCGCGGATCGCCGCGGAGCAGCGCGCGGACGAGCTCGTGGTCGGCCTGCCTCTGGACATGAGCGGCGCCGAGGGCGAGCAGGCGCGGCGGACGCGTGACTGGGGCTCGGAGATCGCCGCCCGCACCGGGTTGCCGCTATCGTGGCGCGATGAGCGCCTGACGACAGAGGGCGCGGAGGCCGTGCAGCCGCGGATGCGGCGCGACTCGACCGGACGACCGACGCGATCGTCGATCGTCGCCCGCCGGGCCCGCGTCGACCGCCTGGCTGCCCAGGCGATCCTGCGCGCGGAGCTTGCGGCCCGCGAGGGCGCGCGGAACGTGCCGCCGGAGTCGGCTGACGGCGATACCACGGGGGTGTGCGGGTGACCGAGGAAGAACGGCCTGTCAGCGGCGTGCGCCGTGGGCCATCCATGGCACGGTCGAACGACCGGCGCCGCGGCACGACGGTGGCACGGTTCGGCGGCCTGCTGGTGATCCTCGCGCTCGCCGCGGCCCTTCTGTGGCTGCTCTCGTCGATCACGATCGGGCCAGCCGTGAACGGGGCCGTGTTCAGCCTCGCCGAGAGCAACCCTTCGCTGCTGCGGGTCGGCCCCGTGTCGCAGATCGTCCGGGATCACCTCGGCAGCGACCTCACCGCGCCCGGCGGCACGAACCCCGCCGTCGTGCACTTCCTGGTACCGCTCGGAGCGACCGCCGCCGACGTGGCTGGCAGCCTGCAGCGCGAAGGGCTCGTCCGCGACGGCTTCGTCATCACGTATCTCGCGATCACCGAGGGGCTGTCGGGCCAGATCGAGGCGGGTGCCTACGACCTGAACCAGACGATGACGCCGCAGGCAATCCTGGCGCGGCTCCAGCAGGCGCCCGTCCCGACGGTCACGGTCGCGCTCCGCGAGGGGCTCCGTCTCGAGCAGATCTCCGCGTACCTGGAAACGTTGCCGCTCAAGATGGACGTCCACGCGTTCTACGAGCTGGCGCTCCATCCGACGCCTGCGATCCTCTCGGCGTACCCATTCCTGTCGACGCTGCCCGCCGGGCGCTCGCTCGAGGGCTTCCTCGGGGCCGGAACCTTCGACGTGTACCAGGACGTGACGCCCGAGCAGATGGTGCGCGACCTGCTCAACCTCTGGCAGTCGGAGATCGGGATGGGCCCCATCCAGCAGGCGCAGAAGGAGGGCAGGAACTTCTACCAGGTGTTGAGTCTGGCGAGCCTGGTGGAGCAGGAGGCGCGCGTCCCGTCGGAGCGGCCGCTGATCGCGGGCGTCTACGCGAACCGCCTCATCCGGAAGATGGCGCTCGACGCGGACCCGACGGTGATCTATGGGTACGACACTGCGCAGCTCCGGAAGACGCCGTTCGACGAGTGGAAGAACTACGTGTTCTGGGACGCGCTGGCGAATCCGGGGTCGGTCAAGCTTCCCTCCGACCTGCAGGGCTACCAGACCTACGCCCAGCCCGGCATGTTCCCCGGGCCGATCTGTACCCCGACGCTCGCGTCCATCCAGGCGGCGCTCCAGCCGGACACCGCGCCCGGGTACCTCTACTTCCTCGCGAAGAACGACGGCAGCTACACGCACGCGTTCGCCAGGACGTACGCGGAGCAGCTCGCCAACATGCGCAAGTACGGGTACATCCGGTAGACCGCTCCTCATTCCAGGACGCCCGTTGACAGTCCAGGTGAACCAGTGACCGACACCCGACCGATCCACCAGCCTGCGAACGACCGCTCCGCCGAGCTCCCCGTCGGCCCGCGCCCGGCCGTCCCGCCCATGCCCGACGACCTGGCGCGGTGGGCGTCAGCAGACGCAGTCGCCCGCCCGGTCCGACTGGCACGCCTGCGCGAGCGGATGGCGCAGGAGGCCGTCGACGTCTACTTCGGCGTGAGTCGCGAGAACACGCGGTACCTGACGGGCTTCGTGCTGGCGGAGGGGGAGGAGAAGGTCGCCGGCGACAGCGGCCGCTTCCTGGTCTCCCCCGCCGAGGTGGTGGTCCTCGTCGACAGCCGCTACCGCGAGCAGGCCGAGGAGGAGTGCCGGGGCCTGCGGATCGAGGAGTCGTACTACGACCTCCCGGACCGCTGGGAAGCGATCGTGCGCTCGCTGCGGGCGGCGGACGGACGGCCGGTCCGCCGCGTGGCGGTCGAGGCGACCCTCGTCAGTCACGCATTGTGGCAGGCGCTCCAGGCCGCCGCGCCCGATGTCGAGCTCGTGGCCGCGGGCTCGTGGGTCGAGGAGCTGCGGGCGGTCAAGGAGCCCGCGGAGATCGAGCGCATCGCGGCAGCGTGCGCGGTTGCCGACGAGGCCCTGACGCGCCTGCTGCCGTCGATCCGGCCCGGCGTCACCGAGCACGACCTTGCGCTGCAGCTCGAATGGGAGATGCGGACGCACGGGGCGGAGGCGCTCGCGTTCGACGTCACGTGTCTGTCCGGGCCGCGGGCCGCGCTGCCGCACGGGTCGCCCGGCGACCGACCTGTGACGGCCGGCGGGGTGCTCCTGTTCGACTTCGGCGCGCAGGTGGCCGGCTATCGGAGCGACATGACGCGTACGCTGTTCGTCGGCGAGCCGTCCCGGCGCGAACTCGAGTTGTACCGGCTCGTCGCCGTGTCGCAGGAGGCTGCGTTCCGGGCCCTCGCGGAGGCAGCGTCCGAGCACGACGCGCCGACCGGCGTGTCGGTGGACGCGGCTGCGCGAGACGTGATCGCGGCTGCGGGCCACGGCGACCACTTCGGGCACGGACTCGGACACGGGATCGGCCTCGCGACGCACGAGATGCCGTCGCTGAGCCGGCGGGCCCTTCCCGCGCCGTTGCCCTGGCCGACGGTCTTCTCGATCGAGCCGGGCATCTACCTGCCGGGCGAGACGGGGATCCGCATCGAGGACCTGGTCGTGTTCGACCCGGAATCCGACACGCTCGAGCGGCTCACCGGGTTCCCGCGCGAGGTGACGGTCGTCGGGAGTTGACGGCGCGCCCGATTCGCCACGATTCGGACCCCATCGGGCCCGTGCACGCGACCCATCGCGCCCCCGTCGCGCCGTGGCGCGCGCCGCGTCGAGCGATCCCCGGCCGGCGCGCCTCCGCCGCCGGGTACAATCGGTCGGATTCAGCCCGACATGCCCGCGCCGCCGTCGGCGGCCGCCCACGACAGGAGTCGCCCGCACATGGTCTCGACCGGCGATCTGCGCAAGGGGATCGTGATCGAGCTCGACGGAGAGCTCTGGCAGGTCCTCGACTACCACCACATCAAGATGGGCCGTGGGTCCGCGCAGGTCCGCATCAAGCTCAAGAACGTGAAGCGCGGGCAGACGGTGGAGCGCTCGTTCCAGGCGGGCGACAAGTGGCCGCGGGCGCACCTCGACCGGCGGCCGGTGCAGTTCATGTACCGGGACGGCGACGACTTTCATTTCATGGAGACCGAGACGTTCGAGCAGTTCACGCTGACGGCGGAGCAGCTCGGCGACGCGGTGCCGTACCTGCAGGATTCGATGGTCCTCGACCGCACCAGCTACGAGGGCGAGACGATCGGGGTCGAGCTGCCGATCACGGTCGACATGGTCGTGGCGGAGACGGAGCCGGGCTTCGCCGGCGACACGGCGACGGGCGCGCGCAAGTCCGCCACCACCGGCACAGGCCTGACCGTGCAGGTGCCGCTGTTCGTCAACGAGGGCGACACGATCCGCATCGACACGCGCACGGGCGACTACCTGACGCGCGTCTGACGATCGTGAGCGACGATCGGCCCTGGGAGCGCTGGCTGCGCGAGCCGCCGCGGGCCGCCGTGCCCGAGCCGGACATGCCGCGACCGGCCACCCCTGCCTCCCCGCCCGTCCGGCCGCCGGCCGTGCCCGGTCCGACGCCCAAGGGCAGCCTCGGCGGGCCGGTGGTTCGACCCGGCGCGACGGTGGCGTCCCGCATCTGGTCGGTGGCCGACGTCACCCGTGCCGTCCGCGACCTCCTCCGGGCCGAGCCGGCGTTCCGTGACCTGTGGATCGAGGGCGAGGTCGGCCAGGTGACCGTCAGTGCCGCCGGGCACTGCTACTTCACCCTGCGCGACGCGCGGTCACAGGTCGCGTGCGTGTTCTTCCGGACGCAGCGAATGACGAGCCCGTTCGAGGTGCGCACGGGGTTGCGCGTGGTCGCGCACGGCCGGCTCGACGTCTACGACGCGGGCGGCGCGTACCAGCTGTACGTCGAGAGCGTGCAGCCGGCGGGGTTCGGCGACCTCGCGCTCCGGTTCGAGGCGCTGAAGGCCAGGCTCGCCGCCGAGGGGCTCTTCGACGCCGCGAAGCGACGGCCCGTGCCGCCCTCGCCGCACCTGATCGGCGTCGCGACGAGCGCTTCGGGCGCGGTGCTCCACGACATCCGCCACGTGCTGGGGCGCCGCTGGCCGCTGGTGCGGGCGGTTCTGGCCGCGTGCCAGGTCCAGGGCGACGCGGCGCCGCCGACCATCGTCGCCGCGCTGCGCCGTCTCGCGGAGTGGCGCGACCCCGAGACGGGCGCACCGCCGGATGTCATCCTGCTCGCCCGCGGCGGCGGATCGCTCGAGGATCTCTGGGCGTTCAACGACGAGCGCGTCGTGCGAGCCGTTGCCGCGTCGCCGATCCCCGTCGTGACCGGTGTCGGCCACGAGACCGACGTGACGCTCGTCGACTTCGCGGCGGACGTCCGCGCGCCGACACCGTCGGCGGCGGCGGAGCTCGTCGTCCCATCGCGCGCCGAGGCCGCGGCTGCGCTCCGCGCCGCGCGGACCCGCCTCGCGGCCGGCGCGATGCGGTCCGTGGCCGGGCCGCGTGCAGTGCTCGCGGGGGAGCGCCGAGCCCTCGAGCGCGCGCATCCCCTCGCGATCGTCGCCGGTGAACGGATGCGCGCCGGAGATCTCCTCGACCGCGCCCGTCGCGCAAGCGTGGCGCACCTGGCGATGGATCGTGCCCGCCTGGGCCGCGCCTCCGACCGCCTGCCGCTCGTCGTGACCGGTCGCGTCGCCCGTGCTCGCGCCGACCTCTCGTCGGCGGCCGCGGGCCTGGCCGCCCTCTCGCCGTACGCCACGCTCGAGCGGGGGTACGCAATCGTGCGCGACGCGGACGGACGCGTCCTGCGGGATGCGGCGGACACGGGACGTGGGCGGTCGATCGACGTGCGGCTCGCGCGAGGCGAGTTGGACGCGACCGTGACCCGCGTGCGAGACTCAGGACGATGAACGACACGATGCACGACGCGGTGGCGGCGGGACAGCCCGCGGACCCCGGCGTCGCCTCGCTGACATTCGACGCCGCGATGGCCCAGCTCGGCGAGGTCGTGGCCCGGCTCGAGGCGGGAGGACTGCCGCTCGAGGAGTCGATCGCGTTGTACGAACGCGGTGTTGCGCTGCACGCCCGGTGCGCGCGTCTCCTGGACGACGCCGAGCTGCGCATCCAGCGTCTCGTCGAGGGCCCCGGCGGGTCGCTCCGGGCCGTCGACATGCCGACCGACGAGCCGGACGACGAGGCGCCCTCAGCGCCGTCGAGGGGCTAGAATCCCGCGATGTCAAGTTCCCCGAAGGACGCCGTGTCGATCCTCGCGTCGCTCACCGGGCCCTCAGACCTTCGCTCGCTCGACGAGGCTCAGCTCGAAACCCTGTGCGAGGAGATCCGCCACACCATCGTGCAGACGGTGGCGGTCACCGGGGGTCATCTCGGCAGTTCCCTCGGCGTCGTCGAGTTGACCGTGGCGCTCCATCGCCTGCTCGAGTCGCCGTGCGATCGCATCGTGTGGGATACCGGCCACCAGGCGTACCCTCACAAGCTCCTCACGGGACGCCTGGCCCGCTTCGGGACTCTGCGCCAGCTCGGCGGCGTCGGGGGGTTCCCGCGCCGCAGCGAGAGCGAGCACGACGTCGTGGACGGGGGCCACGCGGGAACCGGACTCTCGATCGCGCAGGGGCTCGCGGTCGCCCGCGACCTGCGCGGCACCCACGAACGGGTCGTGACAGTCGTCGGCGACGCCGCGCTCATGAGCGGGCTCGCCCTCGAGGCCCTCAACGACATCGGCCACCGGCAGATCAGCCTGCTCATCGTGCTCAACGACAACGAGATGAGCATCTCGCCCACGGTCGGCGCGCTGTCGAACTACCTGAGCGCGATCAAGCTGTCCGAGGCTTGGCAGACCACAAAGGCCGGCTACGACGCGGTGCTCGAGCGCCTGCCCGTCGTCGGGTCGAGCGCGGTGGAGATCTCGCGGCGCGTGCGAAAGTCGGTCGTCAACTTCGCGCAGCAGCCCGGCCACCTGTTCGAGGACCTCGGGATCACGTACATCGGCGTCGTGCCAGGGCACGACCTGCCGGTGCTCCTCTCGACGTTCCGGCGCGCGCTGCGGCTCGAGGGACCGGTGCTCGTCCACGTCCGGACGTACAAGGGCCACGGGTACCAGCCCGCGGAGCTCGACCAGGTGGCATTCCACGGCGCCGCGCTGCCCCCGATGGAGATCCCCGGCGTCGATACGTCGGATGGGGAGCAGGCGGCAGGTTCGACGCAGGCGGTGGCGGCGGAGGCCGGCCGGCCCCAATCGGTCCCGCCGGCATCAGGCCCTGCGCAGCCGCCGCTCGCGCAATCCGGTTCGCGCACGAACGGCGACCGCACGAACGGCGACGGCGACGCGACGCCGTCGGTCGCCCAGGCAGTAGCGGCCGCGCGCAAGCCGCCGACGTACACCGCCGTCATGGCGGAGGAGCTCGTCGCGATCGGGGCGGAGGATCCGCGCGTCGTCGCGATCACCGCGGGCATGCCCACCGGAACCGGCCTGAACCGGTTTCAGGTCGCGTACCCCGAGCGCTTCTTCGACGTCGGGATCGCCGAGTCCCACGCCGTCACGCTCGCGACCGGCCTCGCGCTCGGCGGGCTCCGACCCTTCGTCGCGATCTACTCGACGTTCCTGCAGCGCGCGTTCGACCAGACGGTCCACGACGTCTGCCAGAACGACCAGCCCGTCGTCATCGGCGTGGATCGGGCGGGCCTCGTCGGCGAGGACGGTACCAGCCACCAGGGGATGTTCACGCTGCCCGCGCAGCGGCAACTGCCCAACATCGTGATCGCGTCGCCGAAGGACGAGCAGGAGCTGCGGCGGCTGCTGCGGACGGCGTTCGCGCAGGACCACCCGTTCGCGCTGCACTACCCGCGGGACCCGGGCTTCGACCTGCCCGGGGTCGCCCCGACGACGATCCCGATCGGGGAGGCCGAGGTCCTCCGCGACGGCGGCGAGATCGTGTTCGCCGGGTTCGGGCCGATCGTCATGCGCGCGCTGGCCGTCGCCGATGCGCTCGGCGCCGACGGGTGGTCGGTCGGCGTCATCAACGCGCGGTGGGCACGGCCGCTCGACGAGCGACTGCTCCACCGGTACGCGCGCGATGCGCGACTCCTCGTCACGTTCGAGGAGAGCGTCGCGGCCGGCGGCTTCGGGTCGGCCGTGCTCGAGTCGATCGCCCGGGCGGGGATCGCCGACGCCGGGCTGCGCGGCGTCCCCGTGCGGATCATCGGGATACCGGAGGGGCGCTTCGTCGACCACGGATCGGTCGCCGACCTGCGCGAGACGCTCCGGTTGGACGTGCCGGGGCTCGAGGCTCTGGTGCGGGAGACGATCGCCGCCCTCGGCATCACGCCGTCGCGGCCCGTCCTCCAGGCCCGCTCGGCCTGAGCCGCGTCCGGCTCGACCAGCTGATCGTCACCCGCGGGCTGGCCGAGACGCGGTCGCGGGCGCAGGCGCTGCTGCTCGGGGGGCGGATCCGGGTCGGGACGGGCGACGGTGCCCGGACCGATCGGAAGGCGGGTGACCTCGTCGACGAGGCGACGGCACTGACCCTGATCGAGGGTGCCCCGTACGTGTCACGGGGCGGCGAGAAGCTCGCGGGCGCGCTCGACGCGTTCGGCGTGGATCCGGCGGACCGCGTGTGCCTGGATGTCGGATCGTCGACGGGTGGGTTCACCGACTGTCTGTTGCAGCGCGGCGCGTCGCGTGTCTATGCTCTCGACGTGGGTCGCGGCCAGCTCGCCCCGTCGCTCCGCGCCGATCCCCGCGTCGTGTCCATGGAACGGACGCACGCGCGTCGGCTGCACCCCGACGATCCCGATCACGTGGATCTCCCGGAGCGTCCGTCGCTCGCCGTGATCGACGTCTCGTTCATCTCGCTCACCCGCCTGCTCGACGCGATCGCGGCCGCGCTCGCGCCTGGCGCCGAGATCGTCGCGCTGGTCAAGCCGCAGTTCGAGGCGGGCCCGAAACTTGCGGCCGGGGGCGTCGTGCGCGATCCCGCGGTCCACCGTGACGTGCTCGACCGCGTCCGGGCGTTCGCGGAGTCGGCCGGTTTCGAGGTGCGTGCGGAGACCCCGTCGTCGTTGCTCGGCCCCGCCGGCAACCGCGAGTTCTTCCTCCACCTTGCGGTGCCGTCGTGAACGAACGTGCGGTGGTGCCATGACCCGCCTCACCCGGCTCGGCTTCGCCTACAACCCGACCATCCCCGCCGCGATCGACCTGCTCGAGCGCGCGCGGCGCTGGAGTGACGAGGCAGGCGTGGAGCGGTGGGACGTGGCGGCGGCAGATCCGGAGCGGCTCATCGCCGGCCTGCCCGGGACGGACGTGCTGGTGGTCCTCGGCGGCGACGGGACGCTCCTGCGGGCGGCCCACGCCGTGGCGTCCGCCGAGGCCGACGTCCCGATCCTCGGGGTCAACCTCGGGAAGGTCGGGTTCCTGTCCAAGGCGGAAGCGCACGAGCTCGAGCGCGTCCTGTCCCGCGTGCAGGAGGGCGACTACGAGCTCGAGGATCGGATGGTGCTCGAGGCGCGCGTGCTGCCCGGTGGGCGCGAGGGTGGCGACCGCTCGTACGTGGCGCTGAACGATGCGGCGATCGTGCGGGCCCGCGAGGCGCGCGTCGTGCGGCTCGAGGTGAGCATCGACGGGTCGCACCTGGCCACGTACGTCGCCGACGGGGTCATCGTCGCCACGCCTACGGGCTCCACCGGGTACTCGTTCAGCGCGGGCGGCCCCATCCTCGACCCGACCAGCCGGAACCTCGTCGTCACGAGCGTGGCGGCGTACCTGAGCGCGGTGCGGTCCGTCGTCGTCGGGCCGCGCCACACCGTTCGCGTGCAGGTCCTCGCCGCGTTCGACGTGCTCGTCAGCATCGACGGGCACCACGACGTGCTGCTGAACGTGGGGGACGTGGTCGAGGTTCGGGCCCGGCAGCGCCCGCTCCGGTTCGTCGAGCCGCGCGGCGCCCCGGCGTTCTGGGACCTGCTCCGCGAGAAGGCGCAGCTGCTGCCGTCGTGACACTCGTCGAGCTGGACGTCCGCGATCTCGCCCTGATCGAGCGCGTCCGAATCGAGCCCGACCCCGGCTTCACGGTCATCACCGGCGAGACGGGCGCCGGCAAGTCGCTGCTGATCGACGCGCTCGCGCTCGTGCTCGGGGGGCGCGCGGATGCCGGCCTCGTTCGTTCGGGTGCCATGGGGGCCCGGGTCCAGGCACTCTTCGATCGTGATCCGGAGCCGCTCATCTGCACACGCGAGGTGAGCGGCACGGGAAGGAGCACGGCGCGGGTGGACGACTCCGCCGTGACGGCCGCCCGCCTCGCCGACGTCGCGGGCCCGCTCGTCGAGATCCACGGCCAGCACGAGCAGCAGAGGCTTC
This sequence comes from Chloroflexota bacterium, assembly GCA_021785175.1. Lineage (GTDB taxonomy): Bacteria > Chloroflexota > Limnocylindria > Limnocylindrales > CSP1-4 > JAJYNJ01. The sequence goes on from JAJYGH010000082.1 coordinate 20,629, forward strand.
TCGACGCGGGGCGCCAGCGCGACCTGCTCGACGCCTACGGCGGCCACGCGGCGCTCAGGGCGCAGGTGGCGGGGGTCGTCGACGGCTGGCGCACGAACCGGCTCGCGCTGGAGGCGCTCGAGGACGACCCGCGGACCACGGCCCGCATGCTCGAGCTGCACGAGCACGAAGCCGGCGAGATCGCCGCGGCCGCCCTGCGACCGGGCGAGGCCGAGGAGATCCGAGAGCGACTGGCCGGTGCGGCGGCCGGGGAGCAGGTGGCCCGGCTGGTCGCGTCCATCACGGGGCGGCTCTCGGGCGAAGGGACGGGGGCGCACGACCTGCTCGCGCGGGCCTCGCGCGACGCGGACGAGCTGGCACGCCTGGACGCCCGGTTCGCGACGCTGTCGGAGCGGCTCGGCGGGCTCCTCGCCGAGGCCGACGACGTCGGGTTCGACCTTGCCCGCGCGGCGGCGACGGTGGAGCACGACCCGGCCGTCATCGCGGCGTTCGAGGAGCGACTCGGCGTCATCTACGCGTTGGAGCGGAAGTACGGCCCGGACGAGGAGGCGGTCCTGGCGCACGGCGAGCGTGCGCGGGCCGCCGCGCAGCGGCTCCGGGGAGTCGACGCCGAACGGGCGGCGCGGGCCGCCGAGGCCGCGCGGCTGGAGACAGCGGCACGGGTGGCGGCGCGGGCCCTGACCGAGGCGCGGACGTCGGCGGCGAAGCGGCTCGCAGTGGAGGTGTCCCGGGTGCTCGCCGACCTCGGGTTCCGGCAGGCGCGCTTCGAGGTCGCGCTCGCGCCGGCCGAGCTGTCGACCGCAGGCGCGGAGACCGTCCAGTTTCTCATCGCACCGAACCCCGGCGAACCGGCGATGCCGCTCGCCCGGATCGCGTCGGGCGGCGAGCTCTCGCGCGTCTCGCTCGCCGTGAAGGAGGTCCTCGCGACGGCGGATGCGACCCCCACGCTCGTGTTCGACGAGATCGACGCCGGGATCGGCGCTCGTTCCGCGGATCCCGTCGGGCGCAGCCTGCGGCGCCTGGCATCGGCCCACCAGGTGCTGTGCGTCACGCACCTCGCGCAGATCGCCGCGCACGCCGACGCGCACTGGCGGATCGAGAAGGGCGAGCGGGACGGTCGAACCGTCACCGAGGTGCGCCGACTGACCGGCGACGAGCGGCTCGCCGAGCTCGCGCTGATGCTCGGAGGGGAGCGGGGCGGGCCTGCGGCGCGTGCGGCGGCCGAGGAGCTGCTCGAGCGGGCCGCGAATGGGTGAGGCAGGCGACGTGCCGGGCGGACGAGAACCCGGCGGGCCTGTGGTCCCGAAGCGGGCGGCGTCGGGGCCGGGCCCGGCGGCGGCACACTCCACGCGGGCGGCCTCCGGTTCGGAATCGGTGGCGACGCGTCCCGGGCGCGCAGGCGCTCGTGTGCCCCCGCCCCCGGACCTGCTCGCCGCGATCGATGCCTACCTGCTGTACCTGCGCGTCGAGCGCGGCCTCTCGGCGCTCACGATCCGCGCCTACGAGGGGGACCTCCGCGCGTTCGCGCGCGCGCCTGGCGTCGAGCGGTGGACGGACGCCGCGCCGGCGATCGCCCACCTCGCGTCGCTCGCGCGGCCGCCCCGCGCGCTGCGCCCGTCGAGTCACCGCCGGAAGGCGGCCGCGATCCGCGCCTTCTACCGCTTCGCGTACGCGGACGAGCGGATCGACGTCGACGTGGCAGCTTCTCTCGACCTGCCGCGCCAGGCGCGGCGGCTGCCGGACGTGCTGGACGCCGGCGAGGTCGTGCGGCTGCTGGAGGCGGTCCCGGTGCCGCGCGACCCGCCCGCGTCCGACGCCGAGGCGGTGGCGATCCGCGACCGCGCTCTGCTCGAGCTGCTCTACGCGAGCGGCCTGCGGATCGGGGAGGCGCTCGGGCTGGACGTGCGGGACGTGTCGCGGGACGGTGCGTTCGTGCGGGTCATTGGCAAGGGCGACCGCGAGCGGCTCGTGCCGGTCGGGGAGCCCGCGCTGGAGGCGCTCGGCCGCTGGCTCGACGAGGTGCGGCCGCCGTGGGTGTCCGGGGCCAGGGCGCGGGTCGGGCGGCCCGGCATGGACGCCGAGGCGCTGTTCGTCACGCGCCGGGGCGCCCGCCTCACGCGCATGGCGGCGTGGCGGGCGATCCAGCGTGCCGCGCTGCTCGCCGAAGTCCCCGCGCACGTGACGCCGCACACGCTCCGTCACAGCTTCGCGACGCACCTGCTCGAGGGCGGGGCCGACCTGCGCGTCGTCCAGGAGCTCCTCGGACATGCGAGCATTGGCACGACACAGCTGTACACGCACCTGACGGGTGAGCGGATCCGACAGGTGTACGCGCGGGCCCACCCACGGGCATGAGCCGGAGGATCGGGCGAGATGGGATACACAGACTCGCTGCTGGCCGACGGTGAGATCGTCGCGCGACGCGCGCGCCAGCACTGGCTCGCGCTCCTGCCCGAGGCGCGTCGGGCGTGGGTCCTGCTGATCGTGGGGGTCGTTGCCCTCGCCGTCGGTCTGTACGTCGCCAACCGCGCCTCGCCATGGCCGACGATCGGTTCAGGCCTGTCGCTCGTCGCGCTCGTGGCGCTCCTCCTCGGCATCGCCGACGCGGCGTACCACGTGGTCCGCTGGCGGGCACAGGACTTCGTCGTGACGAACCGGCGGGTCGTGCTCGTCGAGGGGATCCTCAACAAGCGCGCGGCCGACTCGTCGCTCGAGAAGATCAACGACGCGATCCTGTCGCAGGGCGTCCTCGGGCGGATCCTCAGATACGGCGACCTGGAGATCCTCACCGCGTCGGAGTCCGCGATCGACCGGTTTCGGATGCTCTCGGAGGCTGCGGCATTCAAGCGCGAGATGCTCAACCAGAAGCACGCGCTCGAACTCGAGGTCGGGCGGTCTCCGGCGGCACCGTTCCGCGCAGAGGCGCCGTGGCGTGGCGACGCTCCGTTGCGCACCGAGCCCACGTTCGCCGCAAGCTCCTCCGCCGGTCGAGACGCCGCGTCCCGCCCCGCACCCGCGGCCGCCGTCGCCGGCGTGTCCGGCCGGGACTGGACGCCGGAACCGGGCGAGTCCATGGCCGCGCGCGGTGCGTCGGCGATTTCCGTCGGCGCGGCGGCGAGCGCGGCATCCGTGGCGACTGCCCCTCGTCCCATGCACGGCGACCCGGAGCAGATCACCGCGACCCTCGCGCGCCTCGCCGACCTTCGGGACCGGGACGCGGTCACGCCGGAGGAATACGAGGCGAAGAAGGCGGAGCTGCTCGCCCGCCTCTGACGATCGGCCCCGCCCGCCGTCCGTCTCCGCCCGGCGCGGCGTGGATTGCGCACCATGCGCGCGATGCAGACGTGGAACGGCGAACGCCGCCCCTGCTCGCCGCGCCGGTTCGCCTGCCCGCCCCGGGGCTACCATGTCGGGCATCGCCCGCATTCGGAGGTTTCGTGAGCTCGCAGCTGGTCGCGTCCCTGATCGCCGTCGCGATCATCCTGCTGGTCGGTTTCCCGGTCCACGAGTTCAGCCACGCGCTCGTCGCGGACCGCCTCGGGGACCACACGGCCCGCTACCTCGGCCGCCTGTCGCTGGATCCCCGCGTGCATTTCGACCCGCTGGGCGCCGGGCTCCTCGTGCTCAGCGCGATCACGAGCGGCATCTTCATCGGCTGGGCGAAGCCGACACCGGTGAACCCGAGCAACCTCGAGGGCGGGCGACGCGGCGAGGCGGCAGTCTCCGCCGCGGGCCCCGTCTCGAACCTGGTCATGGCCTCACTGGTGGCCATCGCGGTCCGGGCCGTCAACGCGTTCAACCTGCTGCCGCCATACGCCGGGCCCGCGCAGGAGATGCTGTGGCTGGTCCTGAACTACCTCGTGATCATCAACGTGTTCCTGTTCGTGTTCAACCTGATCCCCATCCCCCCACTCGACGGGTATCGCGTCCTGCTCGGGCTCGTGAACTCCCGGACGGCGTGGCAGATGCGCCAGTACGAGCAGTACGCGATGATCCTGATCGTCGTGGTGTTCCTGCTCGGCGGACCCATCATCGGCCCCATCGGCGAGCACATCTATGCCTTCCTGGTGGGCGCGTAAGGTCCGGCAGTTCGCGACGCACCTGCACGCCCGCGTGACTCCCGAGGAGCGCCGAGAGCTGACCGCCTGGCTGACGCCCGACCAGCAGTACCTGTTCGAGGCGATGCATCCGGCCGACCGCCGGCACGGGCTCGACGTCGTGCGCCGGCTGCGGTCCGAGGGATGGACGGACCGTGACGTGCTGCTCGCCGGCCTGTTCCACGACTCCGGCAAGGGACGCGTCGGGCTCTGGCCCCGCGTCGCCTGGGCGCTCGGCGACCGGTACGGACGACTCCCCCGCGCCGCGGCGACGGTTCTCCCGGGGTTCCGTGCCGCTCTTCGGACGCTCGACCGCCATCCCGAGGCCTCGGCGGAGCTCGCGTTGCGCGCCGGGTGCACACCCCGGGCGGCCGATCTGATCCGGCGCCAGGAGGCCCCGGCCGATGCGGCCGGGGAGGCACTCCACCGCGCGGACGAGGCGAGCTGATGCTGGACGCGGGACGTCGCCGCCGCGCGACCCGGGTCCCCGTGGAGGTCACGTTCGGCGAGGGCCGCCGGCCCGAGCAGGCGACGCAGGTCCGGCTGGGAGTCCCGGTCGAGACGCAGGGCACGATGGCCTCGCCGAGCGAGGATCCCGAACGCGAGCCAGCCTCACGGGCTGCCGACGGCCCGGCCGCCCGGCGCGACCGACGAGGCGCTGCGGCCGGGCCGCACTTCGGCCCGGCACGCGCGGGCCCAGCCGCGTCCGACCCGGACGCCGACCCGGTCGCGTTCGAGGGCCCGCTCGCGCTGCTCCTCTCGCTCATCGAGGCCCGCCAGCTCGACGTCCTCACCGTGCCGCTCGGCGGCCTGGCCGGCGCGTACCTGGAGGCGCTCGCCGGTCTCGACGGGGAGCGGCTGAACTACCTGAGCGCCTTCATCGCGGTCGCGGCGCAACTCATCGTGATCAAGTCGCGCGCGCTGCTGCCGCGACAGCCGGTCGGCGGGCCGGTCCCGGCGCAGGACGAGGGACCGGACCCGGAGGCGGAGCTGCGACGCCGGCTGATCCTGTATCGGGCGTACCGCGACGCCGGGCAATGGCTGGGCCAGCGGGTGTCCGCGTCCGGACCGCTCGTCCGCCGCGAGCCCGCGGTCGCGCAGGCCGCGGGGCTTGCCGGCGCCCGTCCACCGCAGGAACCGCCACTCGACCCCAGCCTGCTGGAGCGGGCCCTGCGCCGGGCAGCCCACCTCGCGCCACCCCCTGCGCCGCCGCCGGAGGTCGTGCGCCGGACCATCACGCTCGCCGAGCGCGCGCAGGTCATCCGCGCGGCGATCCGCACCGCGCCCGTCGTCGTGCTCCAGGACCTGATCGGCGACACCGCCGATCGGGTGCTGGCGGCGGTGACCTTCCTCGCGATGCTCGAGCTCGTGAAGCGACGTGAGATCGCGGTCGAGCAGGACCGCCCGTGGGGGCCGATCCATTGCCGGCCGATCGCTTCCCACGAACGGGACGCTCCCGGGGGCGACCCCTCGCTCGGGATGGACGAGATCGACGAGTCGCTCGAGGAGTTTGCATGAGCGCGGAAGACGCGCTCATGCCGCACGTGCGTGGGTCCGCGGCCGAACCAGACACGCACGTGGACGGGCCGGCCGTACCCGGGACCCACGAGGACGCGCCGGCCATGCCCGGGACCCACGAGGACGCGCCCGCGGCCGAATCGCGTTCGCCGGCGGACACGCCCTCGGCCGAGCCGGGCCCACCCGCCGGCGTGGGCGCCACGGGCGGCGGGATCGCCGGTGCGGACCTCACGACCGCGCAGCTCGAGGCGCTCCTGTTCGTGGCCGAGCGACCACTGTCGCGTCGCGAGATCGCGACGATCGCCGGCGCGGACCCGGAGGCGATCGACGCGCGGCTCGGCGATCTCGAGGTCGAACTGGCCGGGCGCGGTATCCGGCTGCTCGTCGCGGCCGACCGCGTCGCGCTCGCCACGGCACCCGAGGCCGGGGCGCTCATCGCGCGCTACGTCGGCGCCGAGGGTGTGCGCCTCACCCCGGCCGCGCTCGAGACGCTCGCGATCGTCGCGTACCGCCAGCCCGTGACCCGGGCGGTCATCGAGCGGATCCGTGGGGTCGACTCGGACTACGTGCTGCGGTCCCTGCTGCACCGGCGGCTCGTCGCGGAGCAGGGACGATCCGATGCACCGGGACGTCCCATCCTGTACGGGACGTCGTTCGAGTTTCTCGAACGCTTCGGGCTCACGTCGCTCGACGAGCTTCCAGAACTCGAGGCCGAGGTCGCCGCGCGACTCGCGGAGGCCGACGAGAGCGCGGAGACGGACGCCTGATGCCACCGGTGCGGCTCCAGAAGGTTCTGGCCGATGCCGGCGTCGCGTCGCGCCGCCGGTCCGAGGAGCTCATCTCGGGGGGCCGCGTTCGTGTCGACGGTGCTACGGCAACGCTCGGCATGCGCGTGGACCCAGGCAGCCAGCGCGTCGAGGTCGACGGGAAGCCACTCCCCACGCGGGCGCCCCCGGTGCATCTCGCGATGCACAAGCCGGCGGGCGTGACGAGCACGGTGAGCGACCGGCACGCGGCCAGGACCGTCCTCGACCTCGTGCCGCCGGGCCTCGTCCCCACCGGGACGCGGCTGTACCCCGTCGGACGGCTCGATCGCGACTCGGAGGGACTGCTGCTCGTCACGAACGACGGCGGGTGGGCGCAGCGCGTGCTGCACCCGAGTCACGAGGTCGAGCGCGAGTACGCGGTCGCGACGTCGCGCCCGCTGAGCACACGGCAGGCGGAGGCGCTGCTCGAGGGGATCGAGCTCGAGGAGGGGACGGCGGCGCTGCTCGACCTCCGGCCCGCGACCCGGACGGAGACCGGCGCGCTCGTGCAACTGCTCGACCCGCCACCCCCGCTGGGCCTCACGTGGTACCGCGCGACGCTCGCGCAGGGCTGGAAGCGCCAGGTGCGGCGCATGTTCGCCGCCGTCGGAGCCCCGGTCGAGCGGCTCGTCCGGGTCCGCATCGGCACGCTGCGCCTCGGCGGGCTCCCGGTTGGAAGGATCCGTCGTCTCACGGCGGCGGAGACGGCGTCGCTGGCCGCCCCGCCGCCCGAGCCCGCGCCGCAAGGGACGACCCGTGGCGCG
>JAJYGH010000082.1:27994-32889 GCA_021785175.1 Chloroflexota bacterium
CGGTTCTGCGACACCGGGCTCTTCTACCGCGCCGCGGCGTGGCTGGCCCTGCATCGCCGTGTCTCCCTCGACGACGGACCGGCTCTCGCCGCGCTCGTGCCGCTGCTCCGGCTCGAATCGGACGGCCGCGGCCGCTACGTGCGCGTCCGCGCCGACGGCCGCGACGTCACGGCGCTCGTCCACCGCCCGTCGATCGATCGCGTCGTCTCCGAGGTCTCCCGCCAGCCTGAGCTGCGCGCCGCCCTGCTGTCCCGCCAGCGCGTGCTCGCGGAGGACGGCTCGATCGTCGTCGCCGGCCGCGACATCGGCACGGTCGTGCTGCCCGACGCCGACGTGAAGATCTACCTCGACGCGTCGCTCGCGGAACGGGCGCGACGGCGCCGCCTCGAGCGCGGCATCGCGGACGAGGAGCAGGACGGGGCGGCGGCGCGTCTCATCCTCGAGGAGCTCGGGAGGCGGGATGCCATCGACAGCGGCCGCGAGACCGCTCCGCTGCGGATCGCGCCCGACGCCGTGGTGATCTGCACCGACGGGTTCGAGCTGTCGGAGGCCGTGGACGCCGTCGTGCGCGCGGTGCTGGAACGCGTGGCGCTGCTGAAACGTTCGAGGGAGGCGGAGCCCGAGACGGGAACCCCGTAGTCGGCGCGGGCGTGGGACAATGACCATCCCATGGGACAGGTTCGAGACGTCGTCATCACGCGCCGCACGGGCTTCTGCTATGGCGTGCGCGAGGCGATCGACTACGCGAAGACGGCCGCGGCCGAGGGCAAGACGACGCACACGCTCGGCCAGGTCGTGCACAACGAGGGCGTCATCGAGCAGCTCGAAGCGCAGGGCATCCGTACCGTCGGGACGCTCGACGAGGTGCAGGAGGGGAGCGCCGTCGTCATCCGGGCGCACGGCGTGACCCCCGAGGTCATGGACCGCGCCAGGTCGCGCGGGCTCGAGGTCATCGACGGCACCTGCACGTGGGTGATCCAGGAGCAGCGCGCCCTGGAATCGCTCGTCGCCGACGGCTACACGATCGTCCTGCTCGGCACGCCGAAGCACCCCGAGGTCGTCGGGCTCCTCGGCTTCGCGCCGGACGCGATCGTCGTCGACGAGGAGGAAGACTGGGCCCGGATCCCGCGCACGAAGCGGATGGCGCTCATCAGCCAGAGCACGCAGCCGCCGTGGAAGTTCGAGAGGCTCGCCGCGTACCTGGTGAGCCGCTGCCACGAGCTGAAGATCGTCAACACGATCTGCCCGGTGACGATCCGGCGCCAGCAGGACACGATGGAGGCCGCCGCAGGCGTCGACTTCATGGTCGTCGTGGGTGGCCGCAGCAGCGCGAACACGAAGGAGCTGACGCGGCTCTGCCAGATCGCCGGGACGCCCGTCCTCCAGGTCGAGTCGGCCGAGGACCTGACGGACGCGAACGCGTTCGGCGACGCGCAGGTGGTCGGCGTGACCGGCGGCACCTCGACGCCCATCGAGGACCTCCAGGTCGTCACGCAGCGGATCTACGAGCTGGCGGGCACGCGGGAGGTGCGCGCCAACGCCGCGGAGCTCGCTGCGTCCTCGCTCGGCCGGGTCGCCGGTTCCACCTACCGCACGAGCAGTGTCCCGAGCGGGACGAGCACTGTCCCGCGTCGGACGGCCGCGGGCACCACGACGAACGTCCCCGGCAGTGCCACGACCGCCGGAGGCTGAGATGGTCGCCCGTTCATCGGTCCGTCCGGCGCGCGGGCTCCCGATCGTCGCCATCGTCGGCCGGCCGAACGTCGGCAAGAGCACGCTCTTCAACCGGATCGTCGGCGAGCGCACGGCGATCGTCGAGGACCGGGCGCGGACGACGCGCGATCGGCTGTACGGGGAGGCCGAGTGGAACGGCCGGCGGTTCATCGTCGTCGACACCGGCGGGCTCGAGCGGCGCCCGGGAGATCCGATCGAGGCGAAAGTCCAGGAGCAGGCGCGGCTCGCGATCGCGGAAGCCGACGCCATCCTGTTCGTCGTCGACGCGGCCGCAGGCGAGACACCGGCGGACCAGGAAGCGGCCGAGCTGCTGCGCCTGGCACGAGTGCCGGTCATCGTCGCGACGAACAAGGCCGACAGCGAACGACGCGAATACGAAGCGGCCGAGTTCCACCGGTACGGCTGGGAGGAGACGTACGCGGTCAGTGCCCTCCACGGACGTGGCACGGGCGACCTGCTCGACGCGCTCGTGTGGGCCCTCCCGCCGGAGAGCGAAGAGGAACGCGAGCGCAAGCGCCGCGAGGCCGAGGCCGAGGATCTTGCCGAGCTGGAGGCGCTGGCCGATGCGCAGGGTGTCGAGCTGCCTCCGGCGCGCGGCATGGAGGCCGACGAGGACGAGGACGACGGGACGGCAGCCGAGCTCGACCTGGCCGACCTGGACGACGATGCGCCTGCGGACGATGAACCCGACGCGGACGGCCGGGAGCCGGCGGTGGGCACGTCACCTGCCGGGGCCGCCGTCGCGGACGACGAGGCCGGGGAGGCGGCCGAGGATGCCGAGGTCGCGGCCTGGAACCGCCGCGCGGAGGCCGACAGGCTCGCGGCGGAGGGGCCCGTCGCGGTCGCGATCGTCGGACGGCCGAACGTCGGGAAGTCGTCGCTGCTCAACGCGCTGCTCGGCGAGGAGCGCGTCATCGTCAGCGACATCCCCGGTACGACGCGCGACGCGATCGACACGGAGATCGAGTGGGGCGGCCGCGCCGTGACGCTCATCGACACGGCCGGGATGCGGCGCCGTGGGCGCATTGCCGGCGGCCCAGACTCCGAACGGTTCTCGGCCCTGCGGGCCCTGCGCGCGCTGGGCAGGTGCGACGTGGCGGTCCTCGTCATCGACGCCGTCGACGGGCTGACGCGCCAGGACGCGCACGTCGCCGGGTACGTCGTCGAGGAGGGGAAGGGCCTGGTCCTCGCGCTGAACAAGTGGGATCTCGTCGAGAAGGGCCCGAACACGTTCGACGAGTACGTGGCATCGCTGCGCCGCGAGGCGCACTTCCTGGATTTCGCGCCGATCGTCGCGATCAGCGCGAAGACGGGCCAGCGGGTCGGTCGTGTCCTCGACGACGCGCTCGAGATCGCCGGGCAGCGGCGTCGACGCATTCCCACCGGCGAGCTGAACCGACTCCTCGCCGACGCGACCTACCGGCAGGCGCCGCCGTCCGTGAAGGGGGTCCGGCTGAAGTTCTATTACGCGACGCAGGCCTCGGTCGCGCCACCGACCTTCGTCCTGTTCGTCAGCGACGCCGACGCGGTCCACTTCAGCTACGCGCGGTACCTCGAGAACCGGATCCGCGACGCGTTCGACTTCGGCGGAACGCCGCTCCGGCTCGTCTTCCGGACGCGCTCGCGGGCGCAGATCGAGCGGCGCCGGGGGAGGGGAACATCCCGGGGCGCCGCGCGCCGGGGGACGGGATCGGACGGGCGCCCGGGCTCGCGCGGCGGTTCCGTTGGACCGGAGCGGCTTCCCGGTCGTGGCCCCGGACGCAGTACGGGAGGCGGTCCCCGGCACAGCGGGCGGTGAGCCCGTCCGAGGCTGCGCGGCGTGAGCGCCAGTGGCCGCAACGGGTCGCCCGTCGGGTCGTTCGGGATGCGTCCGGCCCGATGGGTCCGGGCGGGTGGCCCCGCTCTGATAGAATCCCGCGATCGGGGCGTAGCGCAGTCTGGTAGCGCACTTGAATGGGGTTCAAGAGGTCCCGCGTTCGAATCGCGGCGCCCCGACCACTCGTCCGAGCACGAACCAGCCCCTCCGGATCGACCGGAGGGGCTTTCGTTTGGGGCTCTACCCACACGGTTTGCCCACACGGGCTCCGGTGGGTGTGGGTGCTCACGCGCTGGATGCTCGCGGGGCGAGGATGCCGTCCATTCGCGCGGCCACCCGCTCGCCCATCGCCGGCGTCAGGTGCGCGTAGACGTCGGCCGTCGTGCTCAGGTTCGCGTGGCCGAGGATCTTCGATACGACGCGCAGTTCCTCGCCCTGCTCGAGCAGCAGCGTCCCGCACGCATGCTGCAGATCATGGAACCGCCGCTTCGGCAAGCCCGTTCGCTCCAGGCGCAGCTGGTAGGCCCGCAGGATGGCCGTGAAACTGCCGGATGTGGAGCGGGCTCTCGACATCGCCTTGTCGTTCCATCCTGACGGCCCGGGCGCGATGGTGGGCGCCTGGTGGTGTGGACGCGGAGGCGGCTCGGGCAGGCGACCTCTCCCGGAGGGACAGCCAGGGGCCTTGCCGTCTCATGGCGCGGACAAGCGGTGACGCGCACCTCGCGCGTTTCCAGGCGTGGTGCTCCGACTCGCACATGACGGACCGTCATGACAGGGCGAGCCGGGGACGAAACACTGGCACCGGCCGACGTGGCAGGCGAACCACACGGTTGGTCGAGGCACGACTTCCTGGCGGTCCGCCGAGCTCGGGGCGAGGAACACAGGATCCGATGCTGAGAACGCGCGATGACCGATGACGCGGCTCGCGTTCGCCGCCCGCGCGGTCGTGCCGCTCGGACGTGGCGCCGCTGCCAGGCATGGTGGAGGGATGATTGGTGAAGATCCGTAACGCGAAGCCCGAGGAGCTGCAGCGACCGGCTCAGGCCAAGGACCTGTCGCGCCGGCAGAAGGCCGCGCAGGAACGGGAGACCAAGTTCCGCAAGCTGCTCGAGGATCTCACCGATCCGGCGCAGATCAAGGCCATCGAGCCCGAGAAGGGCGAGAAGCTGGGCACTCTGCGGGCGTCCCTCACGAAGGTGCTCCAGGGTGACTACCGCGGGGCACACATGGCCGTGAAGCGCGGAGTCATGTATGTCTCGCTCGGCGCCATCCCGGGGGCGCGCCGCTCTGGCGGTCCCCGGGAGTAGCGCACCGCTCACCACTCACATGGACCCCGAGTTCGGCC
>JAJYGH010000082.1:33206-36655 GCA_021785175.1 Chloroflexota bacterium
TCCCCCCGTCTTGCGCGACCTGACGAGCGCTGGCTCGGCCCGCATCGCGGCGACGTTCTTTGGCCTCGGTTCACTCGTCTTCGGATTGCTCCTGGCCTACCTGGCCATCGTCCTGATCGACTCGTTCAGCACCATCTGCCTCATCTTCTTCCTGGCCTGGCTGCTCGCCTTCGTCGTGTCCCCGCTCGTCGACGTCATCGCCCGCCGGCTTCCGATCGGCGGCCGCATCGCGGCGATCGCGCTGGTGTACCTCGTGATCACCGCCGGGATCGTCGCGCTCGTGATCGGGATCGCCTCGATTGGCGCCGCAGAGGTGACTGACTTCCTCGGGCGCACGGCCGAGACGACCGCCCGCGTGAACGCCACGCTCGCGACTGTCCAGTCCACCCTCCGGATCGATCCTGCGGTGCTCAACCTGCAGGCCCTCTTCCAGCGGGCCGCGACGACGGTCATCCCGCAGGTCACGGCTTCGTTCGCCGGCCAGATCCAGTCGATCGCCGGGGCGACCATCGCGGTGCTCGGGAACCTGTTCATCGTCGTCATCCTCTCGCTCTACATGGTCGCCGGCAGCCGGGGAATCCTCGACAAGGTCAACCGGATCGTGCCGAACCGGTACGCTGGCGAGCTCGAGCTGATCGAACGAACGGTCTCGCACGCCTTTGGCGGGTTCCTGCGCACCCAGGTCATTCTGGTCGTGGTCCAGATCGTCCTGACGATCTCCGTGGGACTCATCTTCGGGTTGCCGTACCTGTTCCTGACGGGGATCGTCTCGGCGCTCGCGATGTTCATCCCGTTCTTCGGACCGCCGATCGCCCTCTTCCCGCCGATCCTCATGGCCGCCCTGTTCCGCCCCGGAGTGCTCATCCCGGTCGCGCTCATCCTCTTCGGGGTCCAGACGGTCCTCGTGAATGTCGGCCAGCCGCGGCTCATGCGCCACAGCATCGGCCTGCACCCGATCCTCGTCCTCCTCGCCCTGCTCGTCGGCGCCCAGGTCGCGGGCCTCTGGGGCGCGATCTTCGGAATCCCGATCGTTGCCGTCGGGGCGATCCTCGTGGGCTACTTCATCGACCTCCGGGCGGTCGCCGAGGTCGAGGGAGTGGATGTCGAGACGGTCGCCGCCGAGCTGCTCGCCACGGACCCGGGTATGAGCCCTGAGCAGGTCGTGGCCATTGCCGCCGATCGAGCCGAGGCCGCCCAGGCCGCGAGGAGCGACGGAGCGACCACGTGATGGGTGGGCGCCCTGGGCCCGAGCCATCCCACCTGACGGGGGTTGAGGCAAACCGCCAACGTCAGCCTGGGTTCGCCCCACTGGTCGAGCCGGCGCCGGGCACGATCGGCGTCCTCCGCAACCGCCGCTTCCTGTCGCTGTGGCTGGCCCAGCTCGCCACCCAGATCGGCGGGAACATGGTCCTGTACGGGCTCACCGTGCTGGTGTTCACCGAGACTCGCCTGGCCTCGGCCACCAGCCTGCTGATCCTGACGTTCCTGGTCCCGGGTGTCATCTTCGGGGCGGTGGCGGGGGTTCTGGTCGACCGGTTCGACCGTCGCACGATCCTCATCCTCACCAACATCCTGCGCGGGCTCGCCTTTCTCGCGATGGTGCTGGTGAGCTCGAGCGTGCTCCTGGTGTACCTGCTGAACATCGTCGTCTCCACGGTCACGACGTTCTTCGCGCCCGCCGAGGCCGCCATGATTCCCGAGCTCGTCGAGCGGGACCAGCTCCTGCAGGCGAACACGCTGTTCATGATCACGCTGAACGGCTCGATCGCCCTCGGGTTCGCCCTCCTTGGCCCGGTCCTGGTCAGCCTCGCCGGCGCCCCTTTGCTGATCGCCATCGTTGGCGGGCTGTACCTCGTGGCCGCAGTCCTGACCATGACCCTGCCGGCCTCACCGGCCGGGCGCAGCGCAGTGGGCGCCGCGGGCGCCGTCGGCGGCGCCGGGACCGCCGTGGCTCAGACGTTCTCGCAACTCCGCGAGGGCCTCGACTACATCCGCAGCAACCCGGGCATCCGCTGGTCTCTCGCCTACCTCACGGTTGCCGCATCGCTCATCGGCGTCCTCGGCGCACTCGGCCCCTCCTTCGCCACCTCCGTGCTCGGGCTCAGCGCGACCGACTTCGTGGTGGTGGTCCTGCCCCTCGGCATCGGCGTCGTGATCGGCATCCTCGCCCTCAACGTCTACGGCAAGTACCTGCCGCGGCAACGCGTCATCGACGGCGGCCTGCTGACGCTGGCCCTCTCGCTGGCCGTCATCGCCAGCGCGGCACCCCTCGCGCGCCTCCTGCAGCACGCCACGATCACCGCCTCGCCGCAGCTCGGCTCGATGATCTCGGTCCTCTCGATCGTGGTGGCTGTCGCCGTGGTGGCCGGCGTGGCCTATGCCTTCGTCGGCATCCCGTCGCAGACGCGGCTCCAGGAGGAGATCCCGGCCGATGTGCGGGGCCGGGTCTTCGGCGTGCTCAACACCCTGGTCAGCATCGCCAGCTTCCTGCCCATCATCCTCGTCGGACCGCTGGCGGACCTCATCGGCACCGCCGCGGTCATGCTGCTCGCGGCGGGCGCAGTCGGCATCACGGGGATCGTGTCGCTCATCAGGGTGTGGCCAACCGATCGCGTGTCGGCGGTCCCCAAACGCCTGATCGCTCCCGTCGCGCCATTAGCAGTTCACAAGGTGCTGGTCTCCCTGGAGCCGGAGCCCGAGAAGATCGAGTCAGCGACACGCGAGTAGGCGGCCCCGCTGCACATCGCGATGCGCCCTGGCGGGCACAGCACGATGCTCAGGCCGCCACTCGTCCGACGTATGTCAGCCCTGTTACGCCGCCGTGCCGCCCGACGTCTGTGGTCGTCGCAGGATCAGCGCTCCCGGCGGCGCGCACGGCTCGGCATCCGCATCCGGGCAGGACGGCGTCGTGCGCCCGTTCGGCGCTGCCTCGCTCGGTGACTGCTCCGCGATTGGGACGCCGTCGGGGAGGCGGCCTCGGGGCGAGTCTCAGCGGTCCGCGGCTCCTCGAGGAGCTCGGCAGGCAACGCGCGGTAGGCGACCACGGCCTGCCGGAGATCCTCCGTGCTGACCTGACTCCGGGCGTGGCGGAGCGCGATCGCGCGAGCGGCGCGGTCATGCTCGCCGACCGTCGACTCCCCGATGGGGCTCCTTCGGGGTCACGTCGAGCGAGGAGGTCCCCTGGAAGCTCGAGATCGTCGGGGTATCCGACCTGCCCTACGACTGCGAGGGCGACGAGATCGAGGCCGCGCGAGCCTCGTGAGACCCGGCAACGTGCCGGCCTACTCCGGACGGATCTGGGCCTCGTCGATCCCGCGCGCGGCGAAATGCTCGGAGACCGCGTCCAGGATCGCCCCGGCCATCCCCGTCGCCTTCCGAGCGTCGTCGCCGGTGATGGTGTCGCCCTCGTCGGGGTAACGGGCGGAGGTCTCGAGGTCGGCCAACCAGGC
>JAJYGH010000050.1 GCA_021785175.1 Chloroflexota bacterium
GAGAACCTGGCCGACACCAACCAGGCCATCGCGTTCCGCGACGCGCTGCACGGGTACATCCTCAACTGGCCGCTGCGCATGGGCACGGGCGTCGCCACGCTGCTCGCCACGAGCGACGGTGGGGCGAACTGGTCGGTTGCCGGGCACGGGAACTGGCTGGGGGGCGAGTTTGCGATCGGCCCCGACGGGTCCCTGTGGGCGGGCAACCCGGGCGAGGCGGGGCCGGAACAGGTGCCGCTGCTCGAGGTCAGCCGTGACGGCGGGCAGACGTGGCAGGACGCGCGCCTGCCCGGGTACGTCGGCGCCGCGGGCGCGCAGTTCACCGTCCTCGGGCCGCCGGCGTTCTTCGGTTCGCGAGGTGTCGTCGCCGTCCTCGATGAGTCGGGGCTCGCGCAGGTCCTGCACGTGTTCGTGACGTCCGACGCCGGTGCGACGTGGACCCCGGCGGGGACACTCAGCCGGAGCGAGACCGCGTCGTACGCCGTGCCCATGACCTTTGCCGCCGCCGACGCGACCCACTGGCTCGTCGGCGGACTCAGTGGCGCGGCGTCATTCAGAGTCACGACGGACGAGGGCCGGACCTGGCAGGACGCGTTCACGAACGGATTGCCCGCCGGCGTGACGGCGCTGTGGTTCGCGGACGCGACCCACGGCCTGGCCGAGACGACCACACCCGGCGCGCTCTTCGTCACGTCCGACGGCGGCCGGAGCTGGTCCCCCGCGTCGCCGGTGCCATCGTCGGAGTCGACGGCCGCGCCCTCGCCGGGTCCCGGCGGATGGACGGGGCTCGAGTGGAGCGCGCCAGCCGTGATTCCCGCCGGAAACGCCTCGAGCGCCGTGCTCGGCGATGTGGCGGCATGGAACGGCGGGTACGTGGCGGTTGGGGCACTCCAGTACGGAAACCAGCCGGTCGACGCGCCAGCGGCGTGGTGGTCGGCCGACGGACGGAGCTGGACGCTCGGGTACGTGGGGCCGCGGGAGGAAGTGGTGTCCATGGGACAGCTGGTCGCGCTGCCCGGCCGGCTGGTTTCGGTGGGGATGGCGGGGACGCCAGTGTGCACGGCACCCGGCGCCGGGCAGACCTGCCAGCCGTTGCCGGTCGCCACGTGGACCTCGACCGACGGCCGGGACTGGGTCCGTGGCCCGTCGGTCCCGACCCTGGCCGGTGCGGCGATCGTCGGGCTCGTGGTTCACGACGGACTGGCCATCGCGGTCGGGGACACGGGCTGGAGCCATCCCGGCATCTGGACGTCGACGGACGGCACGACCTGGACGCGCGAGTCGCTGCCGGCCGCGGCGTTCGCACAGGCGCACTTCGGCGAGCTCGCCGCGTTCGCGGGCGGTCTCGTGGTCGGCGGTGGCGTCGGAGGGGCCCCGCCGTCGGGCGGGATCATCGCAAACATCCTCTCGACACCCGCGATCTGGACGTCCGCGGACGGGCTGACATGGCAGCGCGCGAGCCTGGGCGACACGTCGAACGCGGGGCAGGTCCAGATGCTGGCCGCCGGCTCGGGCGGGCTCGTCGCGGTCGGGCCGACGCCGACAGGCATCACGTCGGCGGTCTGGACGTCGAGCGACGGGAAGGACTGGAACCGGCTGTCCGATCCGTCGGTCCTGCCGGGCGGATCGATTGTCTCGGACGGGACGACGATGGTCGCGCAGGTCTACGCGACCGGTGACCGCGTGACGTTCTCGGTCTCGACCGACGGGACGACCTGGCGGCCGCTTGCCGACTCCGGCGCAACGGACTCGATGCCACGCTGGCCGGGACCGGCCGTACCCACGATCTCGTCGGTCCGCGTGACGGCACAGGGACTCATCGTGCTCGGCTGGAACGGGAGCGACGGCACCTCGCCGATCTGGATCGTGCCTGCGATGTCGTCGCCGTAGGCGCCGTCTTCGGCTCCATCCGCGCCGGGTGGCCCGCGCCCGATCAGCGAGATCGCGCTCGCCGTGGCCTGGTCTTCCGCCGGATGGTGGGTGCGCATGGCACAGCTTCCGTCGAAGATTGAACGGGGCGCTGTCCGCGCGCGTCTGGAAGGGCGTGGCGGGGATGGGGCGAGTGGAGGGCGCGATCGGCATGGTGGCGCGAGCCGCCGGCGAAGCCGGTGAGGCGGAGGCGATCGGGGCCGGGAAGGCCGACGCGCGCCGAACCGCCTTCGCGCGCCTGACCGACGTCCGGCTGTCGCGGGCATACCGGCTGGCGGCCATCGTCCTCGACGACCCCGTCGAGGCGCAGGACGCCGTGCACGACGCGACGCTGCGGGCGTGGGCGTCGTTCGCCGATCTGCGCGACCCCGAGCGCTTCGACCCCTGGTTCGACCGGATCCTCGTGAATGGCTGTCGCGACCGGCTGCGCCGGCGCCGGGTGCGGGCGATCGCACCGACGGAGGAGACGGGTCGCTTCGAGCCCGATCCGTCCGTGACGGCCTCCGAGCGGGACGCGCTCCGCCGAGTCCTGGCGACGCTCGACGCCGAGCACCGCCTCGTCGTGATCTTGCGCTACGTCGAGGACCTGACTCCGGCGGAGATCGCGGCCCGAACCGGGACCCGGGAAGGAACCGTCCGCTCCCGCCTCCATTACGCGCTGCAGGGGTTGCGCGCCGCCTTCGAGGCGGCGGACCGCCTTCCGGAAGGCTCCCGATGAGCGAGGATCGCTTCGACCGCGCGCTGCGGGCCGTGCTGCTCGAGCGAGCGCCTGACGAGGTTCCCGACGAGCTCCGGGCGCGCGTGGCCGACGTGATCGGGGGCACGGGTGCGGGAGCGTCCGAGGCCACGGGGGAGCCGATCCGCTCCGCGTCGGCCGGTCCCGCGCCACGGCGTCGCGCTCGACCGGTCGCTCGTCGGATCCCGTCCAGGCTGACGTCGATCGCGGCTGGCATCGTGGCACTCGCCGTGGTCGGCGGCACGCTCCTCGCCCTCGCCGGCCTGCACGGGTCGATCGTCGGCCCCGCGCCGACCGCCTCGCCGTCTCCCTTGCCATCGGGCGCACCGCCCTCCGGCGTCCGCGTGGTCGACACCTCGTGGGCCTTCGACGACATCACCTGGTCTCCCGACGGCTCCTCGTTCGCCGCCCTCGCTGAGACCGAGGCCGGGAAGGCCGAGGTGCGCGTGTACTCGTCGTCGGGGAAACTGCTCGCGCGGGAGTCGGGCGACGGGTACGGCTGGCTGGACGCGCCGCACGTGGCGATCCAGACCGGGCAGTTCCCCGACACCGCTCCCCACCCGGTCGTGCTGCTCGACGTCCGAACCGGTTCGCGACAGACACTCGCCGGCGACTGGCTTGCCGTCTCGGGGAGCGGGCACGGCACGCTCGCGCTCCTGCGTCCCGGAGGGGCATCGTTCGTTCTCTGGAGGCCGGGGTTCGAGAGCGCCGCGATCGACGGCCAGATCGCGTCCTACTGGAACACGGGCGCCCCCGACCCCTGGTCGCCCGACGGCAGCCACCTGGCGTACTGGCTCCCGACCACGTCGGCTGACGCCTCGGGCGGGACCGACCCCGGCGGCATCGTGCTCGCCTCGATCGGCGGCCCGGCGACCCCGACGGTCCTGGCCGTGCTCGACGCGGCGTCGGGCAGGCAGGAGGCCGCCTTCGCCTCCACGCCGCTCGACCCGCGTGCCTTCGCGAGCTGGAGCCGCGACGGGTCGTGGCTGGCCGGGGCATCTGCCACCGGTGCTGGGCGGGTGCTGCTCCCCGCGCCCGGCGGCGCCTCCTCGGCGGTCCAATCGCTCCCGGCGCCGTTGCAGCCGCTCGGCTGGACCCAGGACGGCGAGCTTGCGGTCGGGAACTCGACGGGCGCGGTCGGGACCTGGGATCCGCGTTCCTCGGGGGGCGTGCTTCGGGCGTCGCTGCCCGCAGGCGCGCGGACCGTCGCGAGTCCATGCGGCGGATCCCTGACGCTCGATGCGGCCGGCAACCTGCTGGTCGAGTCCAGGCGCAACCCAGTCGGTGACCCGTATCTGACGGGCGGGATCGACATCGGCGGCGTGTCGCTCGATCACGCGCTCCTCGCCTGTGGCCGGGTCACGTCGCAGGTCGCGGGTGGCCCGACAGATCTCGTCCTCGCGCCGGTCAAGGACCTCGCGGCGGCCGATCCGCCGGCGCTGGTGGCGCCGTCGCCGTCCCCGACCGCCACTCCGACGGCTTCCGGCTGGCCCGTCGCGCTGCCCGGACCGCTGGGCGGCGCCGAGGACCCGTTCGTCGTCGGCTCGGACGGGACGGTCTATCTCGCGACCGCGCCATGGGGCTCGTCCGGCCAGGGGGAGGTCCTTGCCGTGGGGCCGGACGGGGCGAAACCCGGATGGCCGTTCGCACCGGCGGGCATCGCGGCGTTCGATCGGCCGGTCCCGGGGCCGAACGGGACCGTATACGTCAACGGCTGGCGGTATGGGAACGGCACCCAGTCGACGAACGACGCGGCGGTGTGGGCCCTCGACGCCGCGGGCCAGGTGCTCCCGGGCTGGCCGGTCGACGTGCCCGGCGGCGCCCAGGGAATGGCAGTCGCGCCGGACGGGACCGCGTACTTCATCGAGCGCGCCTCTTCCGGGGGCGCGCAGGCCGTGGCGCTCGATGCTTCCGGTCACGTCAAGCCGGGCTGGCCGGTCGTGCTGACGGGCGGATTGGCATGCGGCGGCGTCAACTGCGGTCCGGTTGGCGACCTCGTGGCCGCAGACGGCACCTACTACGTCCAGGTCGCGACGAGCACCGCGAGCGGCGCGCCGATCGAACTCGTCGCGCTGAGCGCCGATGGCTCGGTCCGCGCGGGCTGGCCGGTTCGCGTCCCCGGCGAGGGGTTCGCGCTCGGATCGGACGGCAACGTCTACGCCTGGGGCGTCGAGAACAGCGCCCCCGCCGCCAAGTACCTGCCGCCATTGCACATCCTCCGCGCGACCTACACGATCCTCGGCTTGGACGGGCGGCCGCTTCCCGGCTGGCCGGTGACCATCCAGGGCCCGTCATCGCCGCCCGCGATCGCGCCGGACGGCTCGATCCTGGTCGCCATCGGCGGCGAGCCGGGACAGGCCGAACGCGTCGAGGCGATCGGCACCGACGGTCGGGTGCAAGCCGGCTGGCCGTACACGCTGCCCTCGGGCGTCGAGGCGTGGGGCTACGGCATCGGCGAGGGCAACCCGCCGAGGCTCTCGGCACCGTGGCTCGGCTCCGACGGCACGGCGTACCTCGCCGTCCACCGGACGGGAGCCACGCAGTCGGACGGGATCATCGCGCTCGGCTCGAACGGTGCAGTCCGGAGCGGGTGGCCGCTCTGGCTGCCCGCCGACACCCAGTTCCAGCTTGCGAACATGTCGGTCGGTGGCGGCGGGAACCTCCGCGGCCCGGCGTTTGCGTCCGACGGCACGATCCACGTCGCGGTGACCCGCGGCCGTCGTGGTGCCGTCCTCGGACTCGCGCCGAACGGAACCGAGCGTGCCGGCTGGCCGTTCGTCACAAGCAGTCAGTCGGAGTTCGTGGTGGGGCTGCTGGTGGCTCCCGACGAGACCCTGTACGTCGCCACGACGAGCCGGCTCTACGCCGTCCGCCCGGACGGCCGCCCCGCGTCGTGAGGGTCGGAACCAGGTGGGGGAACTGCGCGGGCAGATCGAGCGTCGTCGGGACGCGATGACCGACGAGCACGCTTCAAGTCACGTGCGGCGGCAATTCGCGCGCGGCCGCCGCTCGCCGCCACATGCGCTGGCGGCGCTCGTCCTCGTCGCGGTCGTGCTCGTCGTCCTCGTCGCCATCGCGGGCTCGCTCGCGGCCCAGGCGACCGGCATCGTCAGGCAGGGACCTGCGGCGTCCCCGGCGCCCCTCACCGTCCTCGACGCGGGCCAGCTGCGGGCGGCGATCGAGGCGGAGCGAGCGGGTGGCCTGGCGCCTCGCGACGTGCTCGCCGACGTCGCGATCGAGCCGGGCCGCCGGACGCCGCCGCTCGACCGCGAATGCGTGCCACTCGGGCAGTGCACGGTCACCGGGACGCTCGCCGGCTTTGACGCGACGTCGGGAACGGTGACGGTCCGCGCCCAGGATCAGATGCTCCCGCCACCGACGGACCTGGCCTCGCTGCAGCCACCGGTCGCCCTGCGCCTCTCGTCGGGCCCCATCGAGTTCCTTGGCCATGTGACCGTCGGTCCCGCGGATCGCGCCTATGACGTCCCCGAGGCGCTCGCGCTCACGAAGACGGCCGCCAACGGCGAGGTGATCGCGGCGACGGGGTGGCTGGTGGGCGTCGAGGGCTTCTCGTGCGGCCCCGTGCCCCAGCCGGGCCCGATCGTCCCGGCGCCGTTCTCGTGCCAGCTGTCCGACTTCCTGACCGAACGCGCCAGCAAGCCGGTGAGCCGCATCGGATTGAGCGGCATGGGCAGCGGCTTCCAGATGCACCCACCGCCGGATGCCGTCGAAGTCCAGATCGGTGCCTACGGGCAGTTCGCGCCGCAGCCCTCGTTCGACGGCGTCAACGACGTGCCGCGCTTCGGGACGTACCTGCTCCGCATGGTCGCGATCGACCAGTCGAACTGCCGGCACTGCCGGGGCTGGCTGGCGGTGGGACGGCTCGATCCGCAGGCCGTCGTCACCTCCCCGGTGCCATCGGGCTACCAGCCGCTCGTGCGCTCGTCCGACGAGCTCGCGCTGGCGCTCGCGCGGGACCGGTCGGCCCTCGTCGGCCAGGTCGTGTTCGTCGACGGACAGATCGTGCCGGGCACCGCGAGCGGGTGCACCGATCCCGGGCCGTGCTCGCTCGGGATGCTCGAGGGGACGACGGAGCAGGTCGTCGCCACGCCCTTCGTCGTCTCGCAGTTCGTCGCAGGCGTGGAGGCGCAGGGTCGCAACGTGCTGGCGCTCCTCGTCCGCCCGAACGGGCTCGAGTACCTGGGCGTCAGCGGGACGCCGCTCGCGCTGTCCGAGCTCGGCGACCCGCTCGTCACGAACGGGCTGCCCCTCCAGGTGCACCCGGTCGAGGCCTGGCTCGTCGGCGAGGGTGCCGTGCCGTGCGCGTCGTTCGTGAACGCGCCGCCTGCCGGCACGCCCTTCGACAGGTGCGGCGGCTCGTGGCTGACCGCATCGGCGCAGCAGCCGGTCCAGCGCAACGGGGACGGCCTCTCGATCGTCGTGCCGGCCGGCGCGATCCGCGTCCAGCCCGGTGCCTACGACGAGTTCGCGCCGTCACCCGCGCCAGAGCCCGACGGCGTCGGGTACCGACCGCGCGAGGGCACCTATCTCGTCCGGATGGTCACGTGGACGCCCGCGGGCGGCAGGGCGGAGATGGGCTGGCAGGTGATCGCGCGCCTGGCACCGTGATCAACGGACCCCGCACGACACCCCCGCACCGGCCACCCCACCGCGGAGGCCGGACGTGCCTGCCGGCACCCCAGTCGGTCGGCCGCTTGCCATGCCCGAGCCCGTCCCTGATAGTGAATGCGCTATCAGCATGGAGGCAGGACATGGACGCGAGGACGCTGCTCCGCACGGAGCGACGCCGTGCGGGCCTCACGCAGCGGCAGCTGGCGGCGCGGACGGGAGTGCCCCAGAGCACAATCGCCCGGATCGAGGCGGGGCAGACTGACCCGCGCGCCTCCACCCTCAACGCCCTCCTCGTCGGCTGCGGCAGATCCATGACCGCGGGCGGCTGGCGGCCGGACGCGTCCCGTGGCGTGTCCGAGCGCGGCCGCCGGTATCTGCCGGAGGTGACGAGGCGCATCGTCGAGCGATTCTCGCCGTCGAGGATCATCCTCTTCGGGTCCCAGGCGCGCGGCGTCGCCAGGCCGCTATCCGACATCGACCTGCTCGTCGTCTTCCAGACCGACGGCGACCGGCGCGAGCGAAGGGTCGCCATTCGCACGGCGCTTGCCGACCTCATCGTCGACAAGGACATCCTGGTCGTGACCGAGACCGAGGCCACCGCCCCGCGAGCCGGGTCCATCATCGAGGCAGCTCTCAAGGAGGGGGTGCCGCTCTATGTCGCCTGACCAGAAGCACTCCTCCGCCGATTACGAGGACGAGGCTGGCCGCTGGCTGGCGTTCGCCCGTGGCGATCTCGGCAGTGCGATGGCCCTGCTCGGGACGACGACCCCCAACCGGAACATCGGGTACCTGGCCCAGCATGCGGCGGAGAAGGCGCTCAAGGCGGTCATCCTCTCAACAACGCGCCGTTCGACATGACGCACGACCTCAGCGCTGTTGCCGCTCAGCTCCCATCCGGCTTCCAGTGCCCGGTCGGAACGGCCGACCTTGCCTGGTTGGCCGACCTCGAGACCTCCGCCCGTTACCCCGACGAGGGCGACACCATCACCGGCGACGACGCTCGGAAGGCGACGGGGATGGCCGGGGCGATCCTGGACGCGGTCTCCGAGCATTTCG
>JAJYGH010000049.1:0-10262 GCA_021785175.1 Chloroflexota bacterium
TCGACCGGCGTGGGGTCGACCGACTCCCAGTCCTTCGGTGGGTGGATCTCGACCTCGGGGCCGATCGCCGCGGCTCGCGACGAGAGCGCGGGATCCGCGGTCCACTCGAGCACCGCCGCGCCGCTCGTGTAGCCCGCGCCGAACGCGACGAACACGAGCCGGTCGCCGGGCCGGATCCGGCCGCGCTCGACGGCCTCGGCCAGCGCGATCGGCACCGACGCGGCCGACGTGTTCCCGTATCGGTCGACGTTCACGTAGACCCGGTCCATGTCGAGCCCGAGCTGTTTCGCGACCGACTCGATGATCCGGAGGTTCGCCTGGTGCGGGACGAACAGCGCGATGTCGTCGGGCGTCAGGCCGGCACGCTCGATCGCCGTGAGCGCCGACCGGGCCAGCGTCCGCGTCGCGTACCGGTACGTCTGCTTGCCGTCCATCCGGATGACGTGCCCGCGCTGCTCGAGCGTGTACACCCCGGCCGGGTTGTGCGTGCCGCCCGCCGGGATCCAGATGTTGTACGCGCCGCTCGGGTCGACGGTCAGCTCGAAGCCGAGCAGCCCGCCGCCGGGCTCGGGCGACGCCTGCAGGAGCGCGGCGCCGGCGCCGTCGCCGAACAGCACGCTGGTGTTGCGGTCCGTGAAGTCCGTGACGCGCGAGAGGGTCTCGGCGCCGATGATCAGCACGCAGCGGTACATGCCGCTCATGACGTAGGCGTGCGCCGTGGTCAGCCCGTAGACGAAGCCGGAGCACGCGGCGGCGAGGTCCATCGCGGCTGCGTGCTCGGCCCCGATCGCTTCCTTCACGAGCGTGGCGGTCGCGGGGAACGTGTAATCGCCCGTGATGGTCGCGACGAGGATCATGTCGACCGCCGTCGCGTCGACGTCGGCGACGGCCAGCGCGCGGCGCGCGGCGATCGCGGCCAGCGTGGCCGTCGACTCCCACGGCGCCGCGACGCGCCGCTCGCGAATGCCGGTGTGGGACTGGATCCACTCATCGGACGTGTCGACGAGCGTCGAGAGGTCATCGTTCGTGAGGACGCGCTCCGGCGCGTAGTAGCCCCAGCCGGTGATGCGCGCGCTGCCTGGCCCCATGGTCTCCTCGCTCCCTGTCACGACGTCTCGATCTCGACGAGCGGCTGCCTGGCCCGCACGAGCGACCCGTCCGTGGCGAGCATGCGGACGACCCGCCCGGCGGCATCGCTCTTGATCTCGTTGAACAGCTTCATGGCCTCGATGAGGCCGATGACCTGGCCGGCCACGATCTCCGCCCCGACCGTGACGTACGGGGCAGCGCCCGGCGACGGCGCGGAGTAGAAGATGCCGGTCAGGGGCGCGACGACGGCGTGGCCGTCGATCCGCTGCTCGTCCGCTGCCGACCCGCCCGACGCCCCGGCGCCCGACCCGCCCGATGCGGCGGCCTGCCCTGCCCGCCCCGACTGGCCCGCACGCTCCCGCTCGGCCCGACCGTCGGCGCCCCTCCCCTCGGCGCGACGTCCCTGCTCTCCTCCTCGACCCGGCGCCTCCGCCGATTCCCCCGCCTGCGTCTCGAGCGCCGCGACGAGCTGGCCCGGCTTGCGCAGCACGATCCCGAGGTGGCCCGCCTGGACCTCGAGCTCGGCGAGGTCGGAGCGGTCGAGCAGGTCCTCGAGGCGATCGATGAGCGCGAGCAGGCGGTCGGTCTCGTCGGCGTCGGGGGTTGCGGACTCGGGCGCGTCGGGCGGCGCGGGCCGCGCAGCGTCGGCCGGGGGCGGCGGCACGGCGAGATCCGCATCGGCCGCCAGCGGCGCCCGGTCACGCTCGTCGGTCACGCCTCGCCCCACTTCGAGAAGAGCAGCACGCTGTTCTGGCCTCCGAACCCGAACGCGTTCACGAGCGCCAGCCGGTACGCGCCCGGCCGCGCCTCCCCGCGCACGAGGTCGAGCGAGCCCGCCTCCGGGTCGGGGTCGTCGAGGTTCAGGATCGGCGGCACCCGGCCCGACTGGAGCGCCTGGATCGTCAGGGCCGCCGCGATCGCGCCGGCAGCCCCCAGCGTATGCCCCAGCGCGGACTTCGTGGCGGTCACCGCGACACGTCGATCCGCGCCGAGCCGCGCGTCCGCGTCCGTGGCCGCGTCGCCGAACAGCGCGCGCATCCCGCGCAGCTCCGCGCGGTCGCCCTCCGGCGTGCTCGTCGCGTGGGCGCTCACGACATCGACGTCCGCGATCGAGCGGCCCGCCTTCTCGAGCGCGCGCCGCGCGGCACGCACCGCGCCGTCGGCCCCGGGCGGCGGCAGGGTGACGTGGTGGGCGTCCGCGGTCGCGCCGTAGCCCTCGACCTCGGCGAGGATCCGGGCACCGCGCGCCGTCGCGTGCTCCAGCGCCTCGAGGACGAGCGTGCCCGCGCCCTCCGCCACGACGAACCCGTCCCGGCTCGCGTCGAACGGCCGGCTGGCCGCCGCCGGGTCATCGTTGCGCGTGCTGAGGGCGTGCATGGCCGCGAATCCCGCGATGATGCCCTCGACGACCGCGGCCTCCGTGCCGCCGGCGAGCATCACGTCCGCGTCGCCGCGGCGGATCGTCTCGGCCGCCTCGCCGATCGCGTTGCCACCACTCGCGCAGGCGCTGACCGGCGCCATGTTGGGGCCGCGCGCACCGAACGCGATCCCGACGTAGCCGGGTGTCATGTTCGCGAGCGACATCGGCACGAAGAACGGGCTGATGCGGTCCGGGCCGCGCTCCACGTACGTCCGGATCTCCTCGAAGATCGTCGCGGAGCCGCCGAACCCCGTGCCGATGAACGCGCCGGTGCGGTCGGCCAGCTCGCCCTCGAGCCGCTCCGGCAGGCCCGCCTGCGCGAGCGCCTCCTGCGTCGCGAGCAGCGACAGGTGCGTGGCGCGGTCCGTGCGCCGCACGGCCTTCCGGTCCAGCACGCGCGTCGGGTCCGCCTCGCGGGCCTCGCCGGAGATGCGGGACTCCACCCGCGAGGGGTCGAACGCGGTGGTCGCCCGGACGCCCGATTCCCCGGCGACGAGGCGTTCCCAGGTCGTCGCGAGGTCCGGGCCGAGCGACGTCACGACGCCCATCCCGGTCACCACCACGCGGCTCCCGTCGCGGCCCGCGACGCGCCGCTCGCCCGCGCTCACGACACGCACCGGGTGTCGGGGCAGCGTCGGGCGCGGAGGGCGACCGAACGGGAGCGAGCCGCGCACGCGGCCGGCTTCGCCGTCCCTCGGCGGGAGGGCAGCACCGCGCGGCCGCGTCGACGCTCCGCGGTGACGGGCTTCACCGGACGAACCGCCCCGTCCGGACGGTGGCCGCCCGGTACACGTCGCCCGCCAGCCCGCGCTCCGACAGCTCGTCGCTCACCGGACGAGTGTCGTAGGCCGTCCGCCGGAGCGTCGCCTCCACGTCGTCGCCGTCGATGTCGAGCAGTGCCCACGCCGCCCCGGGATCACCGTCGAATGCGTACCCGCACGAGCCCGGGTTGACCACCTGCTTCCAGCCGAGATCGCGGACATCCGCGCCGTGCGTGTGTCCGACGCACACGATCCGGGCATCCGTCCGCGCCAGCCGCTCGACGACGGCCGCCGCGTCCATCTCGGCGGCCATCCCCTGCGTCTGGCTGCCGGGCGACGCGTGGGCGAACAGCACCAACGTGTCGTCGACCGTCACCCGCCGCTCGGCCGGCAGGCGGCGCAGCCAGTCGAGCCGCTCCTCGCCGAGCGCCTCGTGCGCCCACTCGGCCGCGACGACGTTGACGTGCGGCACCTCGTCGAACCAGGGGAACGCGGCGGACAGGTCGAGATCCGCCGCCGCGATGTCGGTGTTGCCCTGGATCACGAACGCGCCCTGCGCCTCCAGCTCGCGCACCCGGTCCACGACCTCACGCGGCCGGGGCCCGTTCAGCACGTAGTCGCCGAGGAACGCGACGAGGTCCGGCGCATCGCGGCGGATGTCCGCGAGCGCGGCGTCGAGCGCGGCGACGTTCCCGTGGATGTCGGACAGCAGGGCGATGCGCGTCATGGTCTCCCTCGTGGTTCGGGTTCGGGCGGCGATCCGGGGCGGCGTCGCCGGATCGGCGCCGTCAGCGGAGGGCGCCGGGCGGCGGGATGATGAACGAGAGCAGTGCCTCGCACGCGACCTCGCCGTCGACGCTTGCGACCGCGCGGCCCTTCCCGAACCGCCGGCCGAGCTTCTGCATGGTGACCTCGAGTCGCAGCGTATCGCCGGGCACGACGATCCGGCGGAACCTGCACTCCTCGATCGCCGCGAACAGGCCCATGGTGTCGCCGAAGCCCGGCTGCTTCGCGACGTACACGGCCATGGTCTGCGCGAGCGCCTCGACCTGGAGCACGCCGGGCATGACGGGCTGGCCCGGGAAGTGGCCCTGGAAGTACCACTCGGTCGCGGTCACGGCCTTCTGACCGACGATCCGCTGGTGCTCGGGGTCGTACTCGACGATGCGGTCGACGAGCAGGAACGGCCAGCGATGGGGGATGAGGCCCTGGATCTCGCGGGTCGTGAGGACGGTCCCGGTCGGGCGCGGTGCAGGCGCCCCCTCCGTCGGCCTTGTCATGCCTGCGGCCTGGCCGCGTTCCTCTGTCATGCCTCCGCCCTCGCCTGTTCGTGCGCGGCCGTCTCCCGCGCCGCGGTCACGAACGCCCCGGGACCGACGCGGTCCAGGAGGTTCGTCGTGAAGTTGCCGTCGAGGAACACCGGGTGCGACAGGATCGCGCGATGGAGCGGGGCCGTCGTCGGGAGCCCGTCCACCCGCAGCTCCGAGAGGGCCGTGCGCGCCCGCGCGATCGCCGTCGGACGGTCCGGCCCGTGCACGATGAGCTTCCCCAGCAGCGAGTCGTAGTACGGCGGCACGTCATAGCCGGTGTACAGGTGGCTGTCCATCCGGACGCCCGGGCCGCCCGGCGGCAGGTATGCCTCGATGGTCCCCGCCTCGGGACGGAAGTCGTGCGCGATGTCCTCGGCCGCGATGCGGAACTCGATCGCGTGCCCGCGCAGCTCGATGTCCGCCTGCGAGTACCCGAGCGGCTCCCCGGCCGCGATCCGGATCTGCTCGGCGACCATGTCGATGCCGGTGAGCATCTCCGTGACGGGATGCTCGACCTGGATCCGGCAGTTGATCTCGATGAAGTAATGGTTGCCGTCGTTGTCGACGAGAAACTCGAGCGTGCCCACGTTCTCGTAGCCGGCCGCGACGATCGCCCCGACCGCCTCCTCGCACAGGTGCCGCCGGCTGTCGGGGCCGAGCGCCGGCGTGGGCGCTTCCTCGATGAGCTTCTGGTGGCGACGCTGGACCGAGCAGTCGCGCTCGCCGAGGTGGACGCCGTTCCCGTAGTGGTCGACGATCACCTGGACCTCGACGTGCCGGTTCTCCTCGAGCCACTTCTCCAGGTACAGGCTGTCGTCGCCGAACGCGGCGCGCGCCTCCGAACGGCAGATCGGCAGCGCCTGCTCGAGCTCGCGCGGCGAGCGGACCATCCGCATGCCCTTGCCGCCGCCGCCCGCGGACGGCTTGACGAGCACCGGGTAGCCGATCCGCTCGGCCTCGTCGAGCGCGTGGGCGTCGTCGCGGAGCAGGCCCGACCCCGGGATCGTCGGCAGGCCGTGCTCGGCCAGCAGGCGCCGCGTGGCCGCCTTCGAGGCGAAGCGCTCGAGCACCTCGGCGGGCGGCCCGATGAAGGTGAGCCCGTGCGCGCGAACCGTGTCGGCGAAGGCGTCGTCCTCGGAGAGGAAGCCGTAGCCCGGATGGATCGCGTCGCAGCCGGTGACGATCGCGGCGGAGATGACGGCGGCCGACGACAGATAGCTCCGCTTCGCCTCGGCAGGCCCGATGCAGATCGCCTCGTCCGCCTCCTGGACCGCCAGCGTATCGATGTCGGCCTCGCTGTACGCGACGACGGCCGGCACGTTCATCTGCCGGCACGCGCGCAGGATGCGCAACGCGATCTCGCCGCGGTTCGCGATGAGGATCTTCTGGAACACTCAGGCGCCCTCCGGCCGGGCTCCGGGCGCGCTGCCGACCGGGCGGTCGGGCACCTCCGCGGTGGGGGCCGCGGAAGCCGTCGGCGTGTCTGCGGTGCCGGGCTCGGCGCCGCTCCCCGACGACGCTTGCGCGGCTGCCGCGACCGGCCGGACGGCCGGCAGGTCGACGTGCAGCAGCGGCTGACCATACTCCACGGCCTCGCCGGGCTGCGCGAGCAGGCGGCCGAGGAACCCGTCGACCGGCGCGACGACGTCCTGCCGCACGCCGAGGCAGTCGACGTAGCCCACGACGTCCCCGCTCCGGACGTGGCGCCCCGGCCCCCAGCCGTCTCGAGGCGCGAAGTACCCGACCGCGGGCGCGGTCGCGATGGCCGGGGGTTCCGGGCGCGGGTCGGACGCGGCGGCGCGAGCATCGTCCCGGTCGCCCGCGTCGCCTCGCGACGCGTGACCACCCTCTCGAGCGCGGGTCCCTTCCCGCGCGACGTGGCTCGCCTCTCCGGGTTCCGCGCGACGTGCGTGACCCGCATCCCCCGGCTCTGTCCGCCGGCGCCGGCCTTCGGGCAGCGCCACCGACCGCCGGCGGTCGTACGGCTTGCGGAGCCGCACGTGCCAGCCGTCCGCGCGAATCTCGAGCTCGCCGAGCCCGCTCGCGTCGAGCCGCGCGATGAGCGCGGGGAGCACGCCGTCGGCCAGCCGATCGATGATCTCGTGCGGGTCGCGGCCGTGGTTGTCGGCATGCACCCGGTCGCCGCCGGACGACGCCGCGTCGCCCGCCTGCCGCATGTCGTCCACCTACAGGTCCTCCCGGAGCGGCGCGTCGTCGTCGGAGCCGACGACGGTGCGGGCCGGCCCGGACTCCGGGACCCCGAGCGTCGCCCGCCCCGCCTCGAACAGCTCGCGCAGCCGTCCGGCCAGGTCCTGCTTCCGCGCCGCCGGCGGCACCTCGCGCTCGGCCGTCGTGAACGCACCCATCGCACGATACCGCGCGTACCGCCGCCGGACGAGATCGTCGGCCGGCAGCGCGGACAGCCACCTGAGGTGCTCGGCGAGCCGCGTCGCGAGCGTCGCGGCGATCGCCACCGGGTCCTCCTGCGCGCCGCCCGGGGGCTCCGTGATGACCTCGTCGACGACGCCGAGCGCCAGCTGGTCCTGCGCCGTCATCCGCATCGACGCCGCCGCCTGCTTGGCCGCCGCCGCGTCGCGCCACAGGATGCTCGCGCAGCCCTCCGGGCTGATCACGGAGTACACGGCGTTCTCGAACGCGAGCACGACGTCGCCGGTCGCGATCGCGAGCGCACCGCCGGACCCGCCCTCGCCGGTGATGACGGTCACGATCGGCGTCCGGAGACCGGTCATCAGGGCGATCGAGCGCGCGATGGCCTCCGCCACGCCGCGCTCCTCCGCCGCCGGACCCGGGTACGCGCCGCCGGTGTCGACGAACGTCACGACCGGCAGGTGGAAGCGCTCGGCGAGCCCGAACAGCCGCATCGCCTTCCGGTAGCCCTCCGGATGCGCCATCCCGAAGTTGCGGCGGATGTTCTCGTCGGTCTCCGACCCGCGCTGGTGCCCGACGAACACGAACGAGTGGCCGGGCATCCGGGCCAGGCCGCCGACGATGGCGGGGTCGTCGCCGAACAGCCGGTCGCCGTGCAGCTCGACGACGTCGGTGGCCATCGCGCGGACGAGGTCGAGCGTGTGCGGTCGCTTGACGTTCCGGGCGGCCTGGACGCGCGCCCACGCGCGCGACTGCTCCTCCTCGTCCGGCGCGCGGGACGCGACGGTGAGCGGCACGGTTCCCGGGGCGACGCCCGGGCCGCCTGCGGTCACGCCCGAGCCCCGACCGGGCCCGCGGCCGCCATTGCCCTGGAGATCGCTTCCCCGCAGATCGCCTCTGCGCGCGGGACGGTCGCCGTTCCCCGGGGCGGACTCCACCACGCTGCCGGCCGGCGCGCCGTCGCCCGGGCCCGGGCCCGCGGTGCCTCCCGCGGCGAGGTCCTCGGCGCCGCCGGGCCGTCGCGCTGTCCGCGGCGCGCTCCTGCCGTCCCCGACCGGCAACTGGCCCACGACCTCCGCAGCATGGGCGCCGAGCGCGGCCGCTCCGCGCTGCGCGGCATCGACGCCGCGCTGGGCCGCCTCGAGCACCGGGAGGTTCGGCAGCTTGGTGTTGAGGAAGCCGAACGGCCGGGAGGCGGGTTCGCGGTCGTCGCCCGAAACGCGGCTCGGCGAGCCGGGCGGGAACGGCGCGCTCGAGCACGGCGAGCCGGCGCGCAGGTAGCACAGGATCGTCGAGAGCTCGTCGCGGAGCCGGTCACGGGCCACGACACGGTCGAGAAACCCGTGCTGGAGGAGGAACTCGGCGCGCTGATAGCCGGCCGGCAGCTCGACGGCGATGGTGCCGCTCGCGACGCGCTCCCCGGCGAAGCGGATCAGGGCGTCCGGCTCGGCGAGGTTGACGTCGCCGAGGACGGCGTACGAGGCGAAGACGCCGCCGGTGGTGGGGTCCGTGAGGATGCTGACGAACGGGATGCCGGCGGCGGCGAGGCGCTCGAGCGCGGCACACGTCTTCGCGAGCTGCATGAGGGCGAGCGTCCCCTCCTGCATCCGCGCGCCGCCGGACGCCGACACGATCACGAGCGGCATCCGCTCGAGCAGCGCGTGCTCCGCGGCGCGGGTGACCTTCTCCCCGACGACCGAGCCCATCGACCCGCCGATGAACGCGAAATCCATCACGCAGATCGCGACGGGCTGGCCGGAGATCCGACCGACGCCCCAGATCGCGGCATCGTTGAGGCCGGTCGCGATCCGCGCGGCCGCGACGCGGTCGGGATAGGGCTTGAGGTCGACGAAGCCGAGCGGGTCGGCCGAGACCAGGCCGGCGTCGTGCTCCTCGAACGAGTCGGGGTCGAGCAGCAGCCGCAGGCGCGCGTCGGCTCGGAGGCGGAAGTGGTGCCCGCACTTGGCGCAGACCCGCAGGTTCTTCTCGAGCTGCTTGTTGTAGAGCATCTCGCCGCAGCGCGGGCACTTCGTCCACAGGTCGGGCGGGAACTCGCGGTGGCGCGGCAGGAACGGGAGCTTGATCGGCATCAGGCGATCGCCCGGCGTGCGCGTCCGCCCGTCACGGCCGGGTCCTCGGCCATGCGGTGATCGGAGAGCTGGTGGACGGCGAAGCTGTGGATCTGGGCCCCGTACCTTCGGTAGAGCGTCTCGAACCGGACGGTGTCGCGGCGAGCGGCTTCGACCCGCCGATCCGGGTCGAACGCGACCAGCGCTGCCTCCGCCTCGCCCGCCTTCCTCAACACTGCGGAAGTCTACTTGTTACGCCGCACCTCGCGCCTTTCACCGGAGCCGCGGGCGCCCACGGGCGCCCATCAGCCCGCCACGCGGCAGCGCACCACCTCGCCGGTGTCGATCGCCAGCACCTGCCCGGCGCGCCGCACGAGGAGCGCCCCGGTCGTCGAGTCGACGCCCTCGCCCGTGCCCTCGATCCGCTCGCGTCCGACCTCGACCACCACCCGGCGCCCCGTCGTGCGCTGCCGGGCGTCCCAGCCGCCCGAGTCGAACCGTCCCTGCCGCAGCGCCTCGTACCGCGGCTCGAGCCTGTCGAGGAATGCCTCGAGCAGCGCGTCGCGATCCACCGGCCGCCCGTGGGACGACTCGAGGAGGCTCGTCATCGACGCCGCCAGCTCGGCCGGGAAATCGCGGGCGGCCCACTCGACGTTCACGCCGATCCCGACGATCGCCGTCTCGAGCCGGCCTCCGAGCGTCGTCGACTCGCCGAGCACGCCGGCCAGCTTCAGCAGGCGCCCGTCGGCGCCGTCCACCACGAGATCGTTCGGCCACTTGAGCCCGAGCGTCCCGTCCCGGAGGCCCGCCGCGTCCTCGGCCGCGTCGCACATCACGAGCGCCACGGTCGCGGGAATGCGCCACGCCTCGCGCGGCGGAAGCCAGGCCGGGCGGAACCCGACCGAGAGCATGAGCGCGGTGCCCGGCGGCGCGACCCACGTCCGCCCCTGCCTGCCCCGGCCCGAGGTCTGCTCGTCCGCCACCGCCACGCACGGGTCCGGTGCTCCGCCCCGGAGCCACGCGGCCACGATCGACTGCGTCGAGTCGACCCGGTCGAACCGTTCGAGGCGGGCGGGGAAGGCACGCCCGGGCAGCGCGTCCGTCGACGCGCCGGCGGTTTCGTCGTCCATCGCGGGGATCCGGCGCTCTCGCATCCCGCCCTCCCGCATCACGCGCGTTCCCGCGTCACGTGCGCCGGCGTCACGTGGGACGGCGTCGGCCGCGC
>JAJYGH010000049.1:10270-18816 GCA_021785175.1 Chloroflexota bacterium
CCGCGCCCGCGTCGGCCGCGCGTCATCCTCCGCGCCCGCGTCGGCCGCGCCGGATGACGCGTGTCAGCGTGCGGCCGCCACCTCGGGCTCGGGTCGTTCGAGCTGGAACGCGCGGTGCAGCGCACGCGCGGCACGCTGCAGGTCGGCCTCGTTGATCATGCAGGTGATGCGGACCTCGGACGTCGAGATCATCTCGATGTTGATCCCCTCGTCCGCGAGCGTCCCGAACATCCGCGCCGCGTACCCCGGCGCGTTCTGGATGCCGGCGCCGACGATCGACACCTTCGCCACCGACTCGTCCGCGGTCAGCTCGCGCGCGCCCATCTCGCCGACGACCGGCTCCAGCAGCCGCCGCGCCCGCGCCAGCTCCGAGCGGGGGACCGTGAACGAGACGTCGGTCGTCCCGTCGTGGCTCACGTTCTGCACGATCACGTCGACGTTGATGCCGGCGTCGGCGAGCGGCACGAACAGGGTTCGGGCGATCCCCGGCCGGTCCGGCACGGCCACCACCGTCACCTTCGCGACGTTCCGGTCGGTCGCCAGGCCGCGCACCTTGTTGCGCTGCTCCACGTCGGGGTCCTCCTTGATGCGCGTCCCGGGGTGGTCGCTGAACGTCGACCGCACCGCGATCTCGACGTCGTTCACCCAGCCAAGCTCGACCGCGCGCACCTGCATGACCTGCGCGCCCTGGTGCGCGAGCTCCAGCATCTCCTCGTACCCGATGACCGGCAGCAGTCGCGCCTCCGGCACGACCCGCGGGTCCGCGGTGAAGATGCCCTCGACGTCGGTGAAGATCTCGCAGCGGTCCGCACGCAGCCGGGCCGCGAGGGCGACGGCGGTCGTGTCGGATCCGCCGCGGCCGAGCGTCGTGACCTCGCCAGCCGCATACGTGTCGGCGGTCGAGCCCTGGAAACCGGCCACGATCACGACGTTGCCGGCCCCGATCTCCCGGACGATGCGGGCCGGGTCGACGTTGGCGATCCGGGCGCGGCCATGGCTGCCGTCGGTGCGGATGCCCGCCTGGGCGCCCGTGAGGGACACGGCCGGCACGCCGAGCGTGTGGAGCGCCATCGCCACGAGCGCCGAGCTCTGGTACTCGCCGGTGACGAGGAGGCGGTCCATCTCCCGCGGATCCGGATCACGGGTGATCTGCCGGGCCAGCTCGATCAGGTGGTCGGTCGTGTCGCCCATCGCGCTCACGACCACGACGAGCGACGACCCGGCGTCGCGCTCGGCCGCGACGCGGCGGGCGACGTGGCGGATGCGGTCGGCGTCGGCGAGCGACGAGCCGCCGTACTTCTGGACGACGAGGGGCATGGCCGGATTGTAGCGGCGGATTCCCGCGCGCCGCGCGCCCCGGCCGCGTCGATCAGCTGCCGGACGTCGGTGCGGTCGAGGCGGGCGCCGGCTGTGTCGGGAGCGACACGGATCCCGGCCGGTTCGCCGCGGCCTTCGGCGCGGCCGCCCTCATCCCGATCCCGATCCCGATCCCCCTGCCGCCGTTCGCGAGCCGCTTCTGGAGCGCGGACAGGATCCCGTTCTCGCGTGCCTGCGTGATCGTTCCCGCCTTCACTGCCGCGTCCAGCTGCGTCCGCACGGACGTCGTGATGGCGGACTCCAGGGTGGCGTACGAGACCCCGTGCTTCTGGGCGATCGTCTCGAGGTTCTGGCCCTTCTGCAGCGCGCCGAGCTCCGTCAGCAGCTGCTGGGGCGTCTCGTGCAGGGCCGTCGCGGCCGCGTCGAGAACCGCGGCCGGCTGGACCACCCGGCCGAGGGCCCCGAGCCGTGCCAGCGCGCCCAGTCGCGTCCTGCCGAACGCGGGCAGCGCCTGGCAGATCGGGCCGTTGACCGCCGACAGCCGCCCCTTGATGTACGCGGCCGCGTCGGCGCTCAGCTTGCCGTCCTTCTGAAGCTGGGCGACCTGGTCCGAGAGCGACCCGATCAGGGCCTGCTGCAGTGCGGTCGTGCTCACGCCCAGCCGGGACGCCACGTCCGCCACGAACGATTCGCACAGCGCCTGCCGCTGAGTCGGTTGGGCCGCGAGAAGCTGCGCCTCGGCCGAACCGATCCCGCCGCCCGACGCCGAGCCGGCCGGCGTGCCGAATCCGGCCGCGCTGGCGGCAAGGCCGGTCAGCCCGCCGTTCGCGGCCGGCGCACCGCCACCGCCGACGGCCGCGACTGCGCCCGTGGCAACGACGACCAGCACGACCACGAGGCCGAGCGCGATCGCCAGTGGCGCGTACCGTCGCCGGTCGCGCACCGCACGTCCGAGATCCATGTCCTGCCACCTCTCCTTGGTGCCGGGCCGAAGCCCGGCAGGTCATCTCCTTGGTACCGGGCCGAAGCCCGGCAGGTTATCTGCCTGGTACCGGGCCGGAGCCCGGCAGGTCATCCGAATGCACGTGCCCCGATTGTCGAACGGGGGCGTGAAGACGGGGTCAAGAAGCGGCGGCGAATGCTGCCAGGACGGGTCAGCGTGCGACTGCGCGTCGTCCGCTCCAGGGGCGGTGACCTGCCGCCGTCCGCCACCCCGTGCCTCGACCACCTCGACCGGGCCGGCCGCCGGTACGATGCACATCGATGCATCCGGCCGGCCGGCTCCCGCGTGCCCGCATCCTCGTGGTCGAGGACGAGTCGCGCCTGCGCGCGCTGCTGCGCCTGTTCCTCGAGCGGGCGGGCTACGAGGTGCGCGAGGCCGAGGACGGACGCACGGGGCTCGACGCGTTCGACGAGCACGGCGCGGACCTGCTGATCGTCGACCTGATGCTCCCGCGCCTCCAGGGCGAGGCCCTCATCCGGGCGATCCGGGAGGACTCGCAGGTTCCGATCCTCATCACCTCCGCGAAGCGCAGCGATGTCGAGCGGATCGCCGGCCTGCGGCTCGGCGCGGACGACTACCTCGCCAAGCCGTACAACGTGCACGAGCTGGTCGAGCGGGTGAACGCGATTCTCCGTCGCGCCTCGGCGGGTCCCGGCGCGGGCGGCCCACACGGAGGCCGCGGCGGCGCGGCCGGGCCCGGGTCGAGCGCCGGCGGCCTGCCCGAACGCCTCTCGTTCGCCGGCGGCCGGCTGGTCTACGAGCCAGCGACGCGCGCCTGCGTGCGAGACGGTGAACAGGGCCGGTTGACGCCGGCGGAGTCGCGGCTCCTGCTCGCGCTGGTGCGCGCGGCCGGGGCACCGGTCACCAGGGACCAGCTCCTCGAGGTGGCCGCGGGGCCGCGCGCCGAGACCTCGCGGAACGTCGACGTCCATGTCGGGAACCTGCGGCGCAAGCTCGGCGACGATCCGGCACGTCCGTGGGCCGTGGAGACGATCCCGGACGTGGGCTATCGATGGATCGCGCCGCGCGATCCGGCCGGATCGGCCGGATCGGCCGGATCGGCCGGATCGGCCGAGGAGACCAGCACGCTCGACCGCCTGCCCACCGCGGGCCCCTCGTTGCCTCCGGGCGGGCGCTGACCCTTGGACCGGCTCGGCGTCCGACTCGCGCTCGCCATCGGGGGCGCGGTCGCCGTCGTCATCGTGCTCGCCGGCATCCTCGTCAACGTCGTCGTCGGGTCGCGCTTCAGCCAGTACCTCTCGCAGGAGCAGGCGGCTCGCCGCGACCAGGTCGTCGCGATCCTCGCCGACGAGTACCGCGCCACCGGGTCGCTCGACCTGACGGGGCTCGAGGTCCGCCAGCTCGCCACCGCGGTCGGGGGTCCCGTCGCGATCCGCGACGCGTCGGGCACGCTCGTCGCCCGGTCCGCAGGGTTCGGCGCGCCTCTCGGCGGCCCCATCGACGCGACCCCGATCGTCGTCGGCGGCCAGACGGTCGGGACGCTCGACGTGCAATCGCGGGGCCTGGCGGCGAGCGTCATCCGGGCCGCCTCGGCTGCGTTCCGACGGGGCATCGACCAGACGCTGCTGCTGGCCGGGATCGTCGCGGTCCTCGTGAGTGTCGGCGTCGCGCTCTTCATGGGCCTGCGGATGACCCGGCCGCTGACCGCCATGGCGGCCGCAGCTCACCGGCTTGGACAGGGCGATCTCGCGACACGCGTCCCCGTGCCCGGCGACCGCGAGGGACGCGAACTGGCCGTGGCGTTCAACACGATGGCCGAGAACCTCGAACGAAGCGAGCAGCTGCGACGGCGGGCAGCGAGCGACCTGGCACACGAGATCGCGACGCCGGTGACGGTCCTGACGACGCAGCTCGACGCCCTCGCGGACGGCGTGCTCGAGCCGACCCCGGAGCAGCTCGCGGCGACCCGCGAGACCGCGGGCGAGGTGTCGCGCCTCGTCGGCGACCTGCACGACCTGGCGGCGGCCGAGGGCGCGTCACTCCAGCGGGCCCCGGAGCGCGTCGATCTCGGCGCGATCGTCGCCGACGCGGTCGCAGCCGTGCAGGCCCTGTTCGGGCAGCGCGGGGTCACGCTCGTCGTGCCGCCGCTTCCGGCGGCAGTGGCGCCGTCCGCGGCACCATCGGCCGCTCCGGCCGCGCTCGGCGAGCCGACGGACGAGCGCGTCCCCGCGTCCGCCCAGGGTCCTTTCGCCGACGTCGACCCGCGCCAGGTCGAACGGGCGCTCCACAACCTCCTGACCAACGCGGCGACGTACACGCAGCGCGGCGGGACCGTCCGGGTGACCCTCGCACGTGAGGGATGGCTCGCGCGGATCCGGGTCTCCGATACCGGCCCCGGCATCCCGCCGGAGCACCAGACGCGCGTCTTCGAGCGCTTCTACCGCGCGGATCCCGCCCGCGGCCGGCGGGAAGGGTGGCCCGGCGGGACGGGCATCGGGCTCACGGTCGCGCGCGAGCTCGTCCGCGCGAACGGCGGCGACGTCCGGATCGAGTCGTCGAGCCCGGCCGGGACCACGTTCGTCATCGAGCTGCCGGCGAGGTGAGGCACCCACGCGTCGAGAACGCGCGGCGGTTCGCTCAGTCGAGATCGACGACGATCGGACCGGCGTTCCGGAGACCGACGGGTCGAGTGCGTCCTGCCAGCCCCTGCTCGCCCGCGGCCTCCGCCATCGCGCGGCCCGCGGCGTCCAGCGTGGGCTCGTCGTCGGCGAACGCGATGATGCTGGACCCGGCTCCCGACAGGCACGCCCCGAGCGCGCCGACGCGGCGGGCGGCCATGACCAGCATCGGCAGCTCCGGGTAGACCGCCGCGCGGTACGGCTCGTGGAGCCGGTCCTCCGTCGCCTGGCGAAGCAGCGTGTAGCGGCCGCTCGCGATCGCCGCGACCGCGAGGGCCCCGCGGCTCACGTTGAACACGGCGTCGCGGTGGGGCACGTCCCGGGGAAGCGCGGCGCGCATGGCGGCGGTCTCGAGCGGGCGGTCGGGCACGAAGAGGACCGCGCGCAGCCGGGTGGGGACGTCGAAGCGCACGGCCTCGGGCCGGCCGTCGACCATGGCGACCACGACGAACCCGCCGAGCAGCGCCGCGGCCGCGTTGTCCGGGTGCCCCTCCAGCTCGCACGCGAGCTGGAGCTGGCGCCGCTCGTCGAGGCGGCCGCCTGTCAGGGCGTCGGCAGCGACGAGCCCCGCGACGACGGCCGCAGCCGACGAGCCGAGCCCCCGGGCGAGCGGAATCTCGTTCCGCATCGACACGCGCCAGCCGATGCCGCTCGGGACCTCGCCGAGCGCCCACCGCAGCCCGAGCTCGAGCGCGAGCACGAACCGGTTCCTGCGTCCACCCTCCAGCTGGCCTGCCCCCTCGCCCTCGACCGTCAGCTCGACCTCGGGCTCGGGCAGCACGTCGACCGTGATGCGGTTCACGAGGTCGAGCGCCATCGCGAGCGCGTCGTAACCGGCCCCGAGGTTCGCGGTCGAGCCGGGAACGTCCACGACGACCCGGCGGTGGAGGATGCCGGCGAACGGGGTGGCCGGACGGGATGCCGCGGTCGTGCCGGCATCCGGCCCGAGAGCGCCGGTTGCAGGAGCGGTCGTGCCGGCATCGGGTGCAGGCGCCTCGACCACCGCGGCGGGAGCGTCGATCTCCGGGGCGCGAGCGTCCGGCCGGGGCGCGGCAGGATCGGGCCCGGGCGCCTGCACGTCGGGCGTCGCCGCGGCCGGCACGGGGGCATCGACCGCGGCCGATCCCCGCCGCCGCCGCGTCACCATCCGAGCGCCTTCACCACGCCCTCGACCGTCGCCGGCGCGGCCAGCGTCGGCGGAACGTTGCGGCGCGCCGTGTCAGGATCCTTGAGCCCGTGCCCGGTCAGCACGCACACGATCGTCGCTCCCGGGTCGATCCTGCCCTCGGCCGCCAGCTTGCGGACGCCCGCCACCGACGCGGCGCTCGCCGGCTCGCAGAAGACCCCCTCGTAGCGCGCGAGGTCGCGGTACGCGTCGAGAATCTGGTCGTCGGTCACGGCCTCGATGGCGCCGCCCGACTCGTCGCGGGCACGCACCGCCTTGTCCCAGCTCGCGGGATTGCCGATGCGGATCGCCGTCGCCACCGTCTCCGGGTGCTCGATCGGATGGCCCTCGACGATCGGAGCCGCGCCTGCCGCCTGGAACCCGAGCATGACCGGGCGCGTCTCGACGAGCCCGGCGTCGCGATAGTCGGTGAAGCCCATCCAGTAGGCGCTGATGTTGCCGGCGTTGCCGACCGGGATCGCCAGGTAGTCGGGGGCGCCGCCGAGGTCGTCGCAGACCTCGAACGCCGCCGTCTTCTGGCCCTGCAGCCGGTACGGGTTCACGGAGTTCACGAGCGTGACCGGGTGGCCGATGTCGTCGCCGCTGGATGCCAGTTCGCGGACGACCCGGAGTGCGTCGTCGAAGTTGCCCTCGACCGCGACGACCCGGGCCCCGGCGACCTGCGCCTGCAGGAGCTTCCCGGCGGCGATCCGACCGGCGGGAAGCACCACGATGACCTCGACCCCCGCGCTGGCGCCGTAGGCGGCCGCCGACGCCGACGTGTTGCCGGTCGACGCGCAGATGACGGCCCTGGCCCCCTCCTCGAGCGCCTTCGCGACCGCCACGACCATGCCCCGGTCCTTGAACGAGCCGGTCGGGTTCATGCCCTCGTACTTGAGGTACAGCTCGGGGCACCCGACCGCGCGGCCGAGGGTGCGGGCGTGCACGAGCGGCGTGAACCCCTCGCCGAGCGAGAGCGGCGGCGTGTCGGGGGTGACCGGAAGGAACCCGGCGTAGCGGTGCAGCAGCCGGGGGCGCGCGCCGGTCGTGGCCTGCTGCTGGCGGAGGTGCCGCAGCACGTCGCTCATCCGCACGTCAGCGCGCCTCGAGGACCGGGTAGAGGATCGTGCCGGGAGCCGAGGCGAGGTCGCGCCGGACGTCGGCGAGCGAGGCCGGCCCGACGAGCGACACCGATGTGGCCGCGCCACCCGCGTCGGTACACGCGGCAAGCCAGCGGCGCGGGGCGTCGAGCCCGTCGAGGAGCCGATCCGGCGCCAGCGGGACGGCCTCGGGGAGGCCGGCCCAGGTCGAGCCGTGCCCACGCGCGATCGCGAGGATGTCGCCGAGCACGGCACTGCTCGTGGCCGCGCCGCCCGCCCCGGGGCCGACGAAGGCGACCGCGCCCACGGGGTCCGCGTCGATCTCGATCCGGTTCTGGGCGCCGTCGGTGCAGGCGAGCGGGTCATCGAGCGGGATGGCCACGGGCAGCACGGACGCGCTGACCACGCCGGAACCCTCGAGCGAAGCCGACGCGACGAGCTTGACCGCGAACCCGCGTGCGCGTGCCGCAGCGACCAGCAGCTGCGTGACGGAGGCGATCCCGGGCTCGGCGTCCGCGATGGTGGCCGCGCCCGCCCCTGCGCGCGGGGGCGCGCGGCGGATCCCGTCAACGTCGGGCCAGCAGCCGAACGCCAGGCGCACGAGGATCGCGAGCTTGTCGGCGGCGTCCCGTCCCTCGACGTCCCAGCCCGGGTCCGCCTCCAGGTAGCCGAGCGTCTGCGCCCGGCCGAGCACGTCGTCGTACGACGCCGGTCCCGAGCCCATCTCCGAGAGGACGAAGTTCGTCGAGCCGTTCACGATCCCGCGGATCGACGCGATCCGGTCGGCAGCGAGGTCGGACGCGAGCGGCGAGAGGATCGGGATGCCGCCCCCGGCCGCCGCCTCGAACCGCAGCGCGACCTCCTGGTCCCGCGCCAGCGCCTCCAGCTCCGCACCACGACGGGCGAGCAGCGCCTTGTTCGCCGTGACGACCGAGTGGCCGGCTTCGAGCGCGGCGGACACGATCCTGCCCGCCCCATCGATGCCGCCGATCAGTTCGACGATCACGTCGATCTCGGCATCGCCGATGAGCCGCGCGCCGTCACCGACGCACTCGACGCCGGCGAGGTCGAGGCCTTCGAGCCGCGACGGATCGCGATCGGCGACCGCGACGAGCCGGACCTGGCGGCCGGCGACGGACCGGGCGTGGACGTCGCGACGCAGCAGCCCGCGGGCGACCTCGCGGCCGACGGTCCCAAGGCCGATCAGCGCGACGCGGAGGGGACGGGTGGAAGTGTGCGGGCCGGTGGCCGGCAATGGCGCGGTCATCGACAGGATTGTAGGGCCCCGGCGGACGCGAAATGCCGCCTCTCGGCGCGACTCG
>JAJYGH010000049.1:18834-23518 GCA_021785175.1 Chloroflexota bacterium
GTGGCGGCGCGACTCGCGTGGCGGCGCCGGTGAGGGGCGGACCGCCAGATGCCACGAGACCGCCGGTTGCCCGGCGGTCTCCGTTGATCAGTGCCCGCGGCGCGCGTCGCCGCGTCCCGCGATTGCGATGCGCCCGCCGCCTCCCGTCGTTCCGACGTGCCGCGGCCGGCGCTGCTTCAGGACGTCGCTGCGCCTGCCCGCTCGCTCGCTACAGCCAGCGCCGGCCTGCCTCGAGCACGAGTGCCGAGCTTCCGATCGCCGCGAGCGCGAGCAGGATCCGGAACTTCGCGAGTTCGAACGAGCGCTTCATGTCACCACCGCACCGGCGCGTAGGCGGTTGTCACGACGGCGACCGTCGTGACAGGGCCACGACGCGCGCCAGGATCGGCGCCGTGGCCTTCCGAATTCCGGGGAATCCCGGGCAGCGTCCGCGGCTGCGAAGTGCACGGTATGCGGGGGAACGTTCCGACGCCATGGGACACTCGTACCGCCCGCGGCAGGCCGGAGACGGACGGAGGTACCAGTACCGGCCGGCCGTGGCGCCGCCGACTACCGCGCCCGGGCGGCCCGGCGCATCCCCGACGCGACGACCACGGCGATCCCGAGGGCCACGAGGACGTCGCCGATGCTGAACACGTTGGCGAGCGGCATCCACGCGGGGATCGCGAACACGTCGCCGAGCGACGCGAGCGCCGGCGACGCCAGGACGTCGCTGTTCGTGAAGCCACTCGACGGCTCCAGGCCCGCGGCGCGGAGGGCCGCGGCGCTCGCCGGCATGATCCCGCCGTTGGCCACGATCGCGACGAGGTTGAGCGCCGCTCCGAGCGCCACGACCGGCATGCCGCGCAACCGGGCGTTGGCGAGCACGAAGACGAGTACCGCGGCGGTCGACGCGACGTACAGCGCGGGCCCGAGCCGATCGAGCCCCGCACCGGGCGGGACCGCGAACAGGCCGACCTGGACCGCGAGCCCGCCGATCGCGACCCACGGCCACCGGAACGAGAGGGTGGCGAGGCCGTCGAGGCGCCCCCCGAGCACGCGTCCGACCACCAGCCCGACGACGATCGCGTACAGGACGAACACGCGGAAGTCATACCTCACGGGCGGGGCACGATTCGGCCGTCCTCGCACGACGCGGCGTCGCACCGGCACCGTCCGGTACACTCGAACCGATGACGACAACGCCCGAGCCGCCCCGCGCGGCGCCCACCGCGCCGGACACCGGATCCGGCGACGCCACCGCCTCCCCTTCCGGCGTCGATGCAACCGCCATCGCCTCCTCGCAGGTCCGCCCCGGGACGGCCGCGTCCACGTCCACGCGCGGCGCCGACCTGCCGCGCAGCCGCGTGTTCAGCGGCGTGCAGCCGTCGGGGCTGCCCCACGTGGGGAACTACCTCGGTGCGTTCCAGTCGTACATCGCCATGCAGGAGCGGCACGACGCCATCTACTGCATCGTCGACTACCACGCGCTGACGAGCACCCACGACGGCGAGCTGATCCGGCGCAACACGCACGAGATGGCGCTCGGGCTGCTCGCCCTGGGCCTCGACCCCGAGCGTGCCGTCCTCTTCCGCCAGTCCGACCGGCCCGAGCACATCGAGCTGACGTGGCTGCTCTCGTCGGTCGTCCCCGTCGCCTGGGTCGAACGCACGCCCTCGTTCAAGGAGAAGCGGCGCTACCAGCCCGAGGACATCAACCACGCCCTGCTCACGTACCCGGTGCTCCAGGCTGCCGACATCGCGATCTACCACGCGAAGTACGTGCCGGTCGGCAAGGACCAGGCGGCGCACCTCGAGCTCGCGCGGGAGATCGTCCGAGCATGGAACGCCCACTACGGCGAGTACTTCGTCGAGCCGGAGGCCGTGTTCAGCGACGCGCCGGTCGTGAAGGGCACGGACGGCGTCAACAAGATGTCGAAGTCGCTCGGGAACGTCATCGACATCTTCGCCGAGCCCGACGTCATCCGGCGC
Source organism: Chloroflexota bacterium (assembly GCA_021785175.1). GTDB lineage: Bacteria > Chloroflexota > Limnocylindria > Limnocylindrales > CSP1-4 > JAJYNJ01. The sequence continues at coordinate 20,805 of JAJYGH010000049.1, forward strand.
CAGGTCATGAGCATGGTCACCGACACGCAGCGGATCCTGCGCACCGATCCCGGCCGGCCCGAGATCTGCAACGTGTGCCAGCTCCACCGGTTCTTCAGCCCGCTCGAGTACGAGACGATCTGGGAGGGCGAGCGGACGGCACGGACCGGATGCGTGGACACGAAGCGGCTGCTGGCGGACCGCATCATCGCGCACTTCGCCGAGGCCCGGGAGCGGCGCCGCGAGCTCCTCGAGCGACCCGGGTACGTCGAGGACGTGCTGCGCGCCGGCGCAGCGCGGCTCGCGCCGATGGCGCGCGAGACGATCGCGGTCTGCCACGAACGGATGGGGCTCGGGCCGGTCCCGCGATAGCCATCGGGCGCGCCGCGTTCCCCGCGGCCCCGCCCGCGGCCTCCGGAGCCGGAAACCGGCGTCGTAGACTCCGCGCATGGCGCCCGACGAGTCACCGCCGCGCACCGGGCTCACGCAACGCGAGCGCCGCTGGCTCGACACGCTCCTGGTCCTCGGGACGCTCGCCGTCGCGCTGATCCTCGTCGGGCTGCTCGCGAACCTCCTGCTGTTCTTCGGCGACATCCTGCTGGTCTTCTTCCTGGCCTGGCTGCTCGCCTTCGTCCTGTCGCCGGTGGCGTCCCTGCTCGAGCGCTTCACACCGGGGCTGCCACGCGGGATCTCGGTGCTGCTGACGTACGGGCTGCTGCTCGTCGTGCTCGCGCTGCTCGTGCTCTACGCGGCGCAGGTGCTCGCGAACTCGATCACGACCTTCGTCGCCGGCGCGCCCGAGCTGCAGCGACGGCTGCTCCAGATCCTCCAGGAGTACCAGCCCCGCCTGAACCAGCTCGGCATCCGGATCGACGTCGCGGCCGAGGCCCAGGCATTCCTCAGCAACCTGCCGTCCGTCGCGATCCCGGTATCGGGGTTCGCGCTCGCCGGCCTCGAGCTCCTCGGCAACATCCTGATCATCCTGTTCCTGTCGCTGTACATGGTCCTCGACCGCGATCGGATCCTGGCGTTCGGGGTTCGCGTCGTGCCGCCGCAGTACGCGGAGGAGTTCCGGCTGTTCGAGCGGAGCGTGTCGCGCTCGTTCGGCGGGTTTCTGCGCGGCCAGGCGATCATGGGCCTCCTGTACGGCGCCCTCGCGGCCGCCGTCGGAGCCTGGCTGCACCTTCCCTACACGCCGATCCTCGCCTTCGGGTCGGGGATCCTCCAGGCGATCCCGTTCTTCGGGCCGTTCGTGTCGTGGGCCCCGCCGGTCATCGACGCGATCGTGAGCGAGCCCACGGCGATCGTCCCGTCGCTCGTGGTGATGTGGATCGGCTGGCTCATCGTGATGAACGTCGTGCAGCCGCGCCTGATGGCCGGCACGGTCGGCATCCACCCGCTCGTCGTGCTCGGATCCGTGATCGTCGGTGGCAAGCTCGCCGGGGTTCCCGGGGCGATCTTCGGGATCCCGGTCGCCGCGGTGCTGTCGAGCTTCTTCTTCTACTACCTGAACCGCGCGACGGCCGACCCGCGGACGGTGGCAGTCCGCGCCGCGAGGCGCGTGGCGGAGCGCGAGGGGCACCGCGTCCGCGTGCCAGTCCCGCCAACGCTCACCGATTCGCTGACGGAGGTGCACCGGCGGGCCGACCTGGACGACGATTCGGGCGGCGCCGGCACGGCCGACTGACGGCGAGCAGGCGCGTGGACGTCGGGCGGCTGCTGCCCCTGACGATCCGGGCCGACCGCGCCGACCGAGCGGCTGCTGCCTCGGACGATCAGGGACGACCGTGCGCCAGCCGAGCGGCCACAGTGCGCGACCGCGGTCGGCCGAGCTGGGAGGGCGCGCGGCGACCGGCCGAACGCGACGCTGCGCGACGCGGCCGGCCGAGCTGGGAGGGGCGCGGCGGCCGGCCGAACGCGGCCTTATCGGCACGCCTCGGGCGACGGTGGCAATCCGCGCCACGCCCGCGCGCATCCCGGCTTTCGTGCAGATTGTCTCCGAACAGATCGTTATGTCTGATCCGGGAGGCGGCGCGACGGGCGAGACCGGCCCGGGGGCCCGGCCGAAGTCCCATGCGAGCACCTTCCGAGCGTGGAACAGCCGCGTGGACTCGTCCGGACGGCGCCCGGGCGCGGCCCGGCGACCCACATCGGCCATAAGGATCTGCACGGGATCGATTTGCAGGAAAACTGGCTGTCAATCCTGCACAACGGTCGCTCAGGCGCGCAACCTGCAGGAATGCGAGCTGACGGGTCGCGAAGCCGTCGCGGGCCGGAGCAGGGCGTTGCGCGGCGACGCCTGTTCGGCGCTCTCCGGCGGCGATCGGCTTGCGGCCCTCCGGCGACGAGGTGCCCACGGCGCTCGGCGGTGGCGAGGCGCCGCCCTGGCGCTCCCCGGCGCTCGGCGGTGGCGAGGCGCCGCCCTGGCGCCCCCCGGCGCTCTCCGGCGGCGATCAGTCCGGCGGTACGACGATGCCGGGCCGAGCGACGAGCGCCGGGTCGACGCCGAACACGCGGCGCACGACGTCCGGCGCGAGCGCGACGTCCCGCCCGCCATCCGCGGCGATCCGGCCGCCATCGAGCACCACGAGTCGCGGGAAGAAGTGCGCCGCCAGGGCGACGTCGTGCAGCACCGCGACGACCGTCACGCCATCGCGCTCGTTGAGCTCTGCGAGGAGCTCGAGTGCGGCGGCCTGGTGGCGCAGGTCGAGGTGGACCGTCGGCTCGTCGAGGAG
>JAJYGH010000049.1:24148-35594 GCA_021785175.1 Chloroflexota bacterium
AGGAAGAACGGCGCCCCGAGCAGCGCCGTGACGACGCCGACCGGCACGTCCCCCGGGATCCGCGCGAGGAGGTCGCACCCGCCGAGGAACGCCGCCCCCCAGACCGCGGACAGCGGCAGCACGGCCCGGCCGTCAGGACCCACGACGAGCCGCACGATGTGGGGGACGACGAGCCCGACGAACCCGACGAGCCCGGCCAGCGCGACCGACGCCGCCGTGACGAGCGAGGTCGCCCCGAGCAGCACGACGCGCTCACGGCGCACGTCGAGCCCGAGGTGCGCCGCGGTCTCCTCGCCGAGCAGCAGCGCGTTCAGCGATCGGCCGCGTGACAGGAGCACGGCCCCGCCGGCGAGCAGCGGGACGGCGGCCGCGCCCAGCTGGGTCCAGGTGACACCGTCGAACCCGCCGAGCAGGAAGAAGAAGATCTGGCGGAGGCTGTCCCCCGAAAGCCACATCGTGACCGCGAGGCCCGCCGCGAGGAGGGACGACACGGCATACCCGGTCAGCAGCACGCCCGTCATCGACGACAGCTGCCCGACCCGCGAAAGCCGGTACACGACCACCACTGCGCCGATCGCGCCGACGAACGCGAGCCCCTGGAGCAGCCCGAACCCGAGGACGATCCCGGGCACCGGCACCAGGACCCCGAGCGCGGCGCCGAGTGCAGCGCCGCTGGCCGTGCCGAGCACGTAGGGATCGGCGAGCGGGTTGCGGAGCAGGCCCTGGAGGGCCGTCCCGGCCAGCGCGAGCGAGGCGCCCACGGCCATGGCGGCGATCACGCGCGGCAGCCGAAGCTGCAGCACGATCACGGCGTCCGCCTGGCTCCACGTCCCGGCGACGGGCCAGCCGAGCAGCCGGTGGGCGAGGATGCCGACGGTGTCCGCCGGCGGAACGACGACCTCCCCGAGACCGACTCCGGCGATCAGCACGAGAAGCAGCGCCGCCGCGCCGGCCGTGCCGAGCACGACCTCCCGCCGGCGCGAGCGGGCGAGCAGCCCGGCGACGTCGACGGAGACTGACCGCGGCTCGGCCGCCGCGACGGCGCCCATCTACTCGGTCACAGGCGGAAGTGACGGCAGCGCGGCGCCCGGATGAATCGCGCGCGCCAGCACCTCGAGGCCTTCGACGATGCGCGGCCCGGGTCGCGTGATGATCGTGTCGTCGACGGGCCGGATCGCGTGGTCCCGGACCGCCGTCATGACGCTCCAGCCCGGGCGCGCCGCGACCATCGTGGCGGTCGTGCCGTAGTTCGCGTCGCCGAGCACGATCACCTGCGGGTCGGCGGCGACGAGCCGTTCGAGCGAGATCGAGTAGACGCCGGGCACGCCGCTCGTGATCGGGTCGCCGCCGGCGCGGCGGATCAGGTCGGTCGTGAAGTCGTCCGGCGCGGGCGTGTAGATCGACTTGGTCGCGTCGAGCTCGTAGAAGACGCGCGGCCGCGCGTCGTGCGAGACGGCGGCGGTGACTGCCGCGGCCTCCGACGAGAGCCGGTTCGCGAGCGACTGCGCGATGCCGGCCTCGCCCGTCGCGTCGCCGACCAGCACGATGTCGGCGAAGACCGCCGGCAGGGTCGTCGCGTCGAGCATGACGAGCGACAACCCGAGCGAGCGGATGTGCGCGACGTCGGTCGTCGAGGTGATCCCCTTGAAGCCAATCACGAGGTCCGGCTGTGCCGCGACGAGCTTCTCCATCTCGACGCCGTTGTACGTCGCGACCTGCGGAATCGACTTCACGGCCGCCGGGTAGTCGTCCGAGCTCGTGACGCCGACGACGCGGCCGCCCTCGCCAAGGGCGAACAGCGTCTCGGTGACGGACGGCGCGAGGCTCACGATGCGGGCGGGATCGCGGGGGATCGTGACGCTCGCGCCCTCGTCGTCGCGGACGGTCAGCGGGAACGATGCGGAGGCCGGCGAGGAACCGGCCGACGACGCGGTCGACGACGAGCCGGCGGGAACGCCGGTGACGGCAGACGCCGGGATGGACGCCGACCCGGACGAGGAAGCGCCGGACGAGGCGCCCGCGCCGGCGCTGCAGCCTGCGATCGCGAGTGCGACGAGGAGGGGAAGCAGCGCCCGGAGCGCGCGCGCCAGCCGGGGGCGCGGCGCAGCGGCGCGTGCCAACGCGGCGCGCGTGGACAGGGAGGCGGAAACGAGCGGAGCGAGCGGAACCGGAAGAACGGTACGCACAGTGCCTTCCCTTTCTCTCGAAGGTACGAGCACGACCGCGGATCCGGCGACCGGACTTCCGACGCGAGGCCGGGCCTCGCGCGATCACCGTAGCGGGACTGTGCCGGACTTCCACCGGCTTCGCGGATCCCGCGGTCCTGTTCTGTGGTTGGCCGAGCCCGTCCGCTGGGACGTCCGCTCGGGCGGCCCGAGTCTACTCCGGCCCGGAGTCCTTGCGCGCGGTGCCGTCGGACACGGAGCCCGCGGACGCGGAGGCGTTGGGGCGAGAAGAGCCGTCCACGTCGGGCGTGCCTGGCACGGGCTCCGCGGTGGTGGCCCCGGTCGGAGCGGCGCTCGCTTCCGCGCCCTGCGGGCGGCGCCGCAGCGCGAGCGGGTCCCGCAGCTCCCGCCGCAGGATCTTGCCCACCCCGGATCGCGGCAGTTCGGCGACGAACTCGACCTGGCGCGGCACCTTGTGCCCCGCGAGGTTCGCGCGGCAGTGCTCGACGACCATCTCGACCGTGAGCAGCGCGCCCGGCTTCGGCACGACGAACGCCTTCGGCACCTCGCCGAGCCGCTCGTGCGGAACGCCGACGACCGCCGCCTCCACGACCAGGGGATGCGCCTGGAGGACCTCCTCGATCTCGCGCGGCCACACGTTCATCCCGCCGACGATGATCAGGTCCTTCTTGCGGTCGACGATCCGGAAGTACCCCTCCTCGTCCTGGACCGCGATGTCGCCCGTGTGCAGCCACCCGTCGCGCATGACGAGGTCCGTCTCGGCCCGGTTGCCGTAGTAGCCCCGCATGACCTGCGGGCCGCGCACGACCAGCTCGCCCTCCTCGCCCGGTGGCAGCTCGTGCCCGTCGAGAAGCGACACGACCGCGGCCTCCGTGGACGGAAACGGCACGCCGATCGTTCCCGGCCGCCGATCGCCGAAGAGCGGGTTGCAGTGCGTGACGGGGCTCGCCTCGGACAGCCCGTATCCCTCGACGACCCGGCCGTGCGTGACCTCCTCGAAGCGCCGCTGCACCTCGGCGGGGAGCGGGGCCGCGCCGCTGATGCACGCGTCGATCGACGTCAGGTCGAGCTTCGCCGCCTTCGGGTGCGCCGCGATCGCCTGGTACATCGCGGGCACGCCGGGGAACATGCGCGGTCGCTTGCGGTGGATGAGCCGGAGCATCTCGCCGGTGTCGGGGCGCGGCAGGAGCACCTGGCGCTGTCCGAGCAGGATCGCCATGTTCATCGCGACCGTCATGCCATAGATGTGGAAGTACGGCAGCGCCCCGAGGACGGCCTCGCCGGGGCGCGCCCGGGGGAACCACGCGGCGACCATCACGGCGTCCGCGACGAGGTTCCGGTGGGTGAGCATCGCCGCCTTGGGGGTGCCGGTCGTGCCGCCCGTGGGCTGCAGGACGGCGAGGTCGTCGGGTCCGGCCGCGGACGCGAACGGCCCGTGCGCGGCGTGCGCCAGCAGGCGCGCGAGGTGCGGGGTCGCGCCGCAGTCCGCCACGGGATGCCAGCGGCCCTCCCGCCTCGCCTTCACGGGATACGCGAGCGCCTTGAGCGACGGCAGCTGATCCCGGATCCCGATCGTGAGGACGGGCCCTTCGAGACCCGCCTCGGCGCGCGCGGCACCCACGCGCGGTGCGACCAGGTCGAGCGCGACCGAGATGCGCGGCTGGCCGATCACCGCCAGCTCGACCACCTCGCGGGGCACGTACAGCGGGTTCATCGGGAGCGCGACGGCGCCGGCCCGCATCGTGCCGAAGAACGCGACCACGAACGCGGGGCACGTCGGCAGGTGGAGGCTGACGACGTCGCCCCGTTCCACGCCGAGGTCGCGGAGCACCCGCGCCATCCGGTCGACCTGCTCGTCGAGCTGCGCATACGTCGTCCGGCGATCGAAGAAGTCGAGGGCGACGCTCGCCGGCCACCGCTGCGCCGCCTGCCGAAGCAGGCCATCGACGGGCAGGTCGGGGATCGCGACCTCCGCCGGCACGCCCTCGTCGTAGTGCTCGATCCATGGCCGCTGTACCGCCACCGACATCCCTGGCCTCCTGTCCGGCCCGTCCCCGGTCCGGCCCGGCTCTGCCCCTACACCCCTCGATACCCGCCCCGCTCGATCAGCGCCGCCGCAACTGCCCGTCGGAGGGCCACGCCGTCGATCGGGTCGCGCCGGAGCACGCGCCGCAACCCCGCGAGCGTCATCCGCCGCTCGTCGCCTTCCTGGACGCGTCCCGCGACCTCGGCCGTGCCACGCTCGACGGCCGCGATCGACGACAGGACCACGAGCCGGGCGAGGTTCGCCTGCAGCCCATCCCCGGAGGCGCGCGCCCGGAGCACGGCCGATTCGGCGGCGAACAGCGCGATCGCGAGATCCGCGAGCCGGTACAGGACCTCCTGCTCGTCCTCGAGCCGGTCGCCGTACCGCTGGACCGCGATCCCGGCCGCGACGAGCAGCGCCGTGCGCATCGCCCGAACCTGGCGCAGCTCCTCGTCCAGCGGCGTGCCGTCCTCGATCGGCGCCTCGGGCGAGAGCAGCGCATCGCCGGCCCGCTTCGCCGGCCCGAGCAGGTCGAGCCGTCCGCGCATCGCCCGCCGCAGCAGCATCCCGGGCACGAGCAGCCGGTTGACCTCGTTCGTGCCCTCCCAGATCTGGTGGATGCGCGCATCCCGGTACATCGCGGCCGCCCCGCCGTCCTCGACGTACCCGTAACCGCCCATCAGCTGCAGGAGATCGTCCACGACCTCGTTGAGCCCGTCGGATGCGAGGACCTTCGCGATCGAGCACTCGATCGCGTACTCCTCGAGGGCCGCGCGCGCCTGCTCCGCGTCGCCATGCGCGCCGGCCAGCCGCCCGTCGATGAGCCCGGCGCTGCGGTACGTCACCGACTCCACCGCGTACGTCCGCTCCGCCATCCTGGCGATCCGCTCGGCGGTCAGGGGGAAGTCGAGCAGCCGGCGCCCGAACAGCCGCCGGTCCGCCGCGTACGCGATGGCCCGGTCGATCGCCGGGCGCATCCCGCCGAGGCACCCCGCGGCGAGCTTGAACCGTCCGACGTTGAGGACGTTGAACGCGACGATGTGCCCGCGGCCGACCTCTCCGAGGACGTTCTCGGCCGGCACGCGTGCGTCTGCCAGCGTCAGCGCGCACGTCGACGAGCCGCGGACGCCGAGCTTGTGCTCCTCGGCCTCGACGGTGAGCCCCGGCGTGTCGCGGGGGACGAGGAACGCCGTCATCTGCTCGCCGCCGACCTTCGCGTACACGGTGAACAGGTCGGCGAACCCGGCGTTCGTGATGAACTGCTTGCTGCCGTTCAGGAGATAGTGCGTGCCGTCGGACGACAGGTCCGCGCGCGCCCGGATCCCCTGGGCGTCCGAGCCCGCGCCGGGCTCGGTGAGCGCGTACGCGGCGACGATCGACCCGTCCGCGAGCCCCGGCAGCCACCGGCGCCGCTGCGCCTCGGTCCCGAAGAACACGAGCGGCAGCGTCCCGATCCCGACGTGCGCGCCGTACGTCACGGCGAGACTGCCCGCCTCGGCGAGGCCCTCGCTGACGAGCAGCGAGGTGACCTTGTCCAGCCCGGCCCCGCCGTACTGCTCCGGCACGTCGACGCCGAGGTAGCCCTGCTCGCCGAGCTCGCGCAGGAGCGCCCGGTGCGTGGCGTAGTCGCGCGCCTCGACGTCCCCGCGGCGCGGCTCGACCGATCGCGCGACGAACTCGCGGACCGCGTCGCGGATCGCGAGCTGGGTCTCGTCGAGCCGCTCGGGGGTGAACACCTCGCCGGGCTCGGCCGCCCGCACCACGAACGCGCCACCGGCGGGAGGCGCGGCCGGCTCGGACGCCCGCGGCGCCATCGTCTGCATGTCGGTCATCACGCCGCCTCCGCTGCCGTCCGGGTCGCGCCCGGAGCCGCCGCCGTCGCGCCTGCCGTCTCCGCCATGCCCGGTCCCGTCGTGCCATGCTCGCGCCGGCGCGCCGCCTGCGCGAACGGGTCACCGTCCAGGCGCTCGATGATCCCTGCCGCACCCTGGCCGCCGCCGACGCACATCGTGACGAGCCCGTACCGACCACCGCGCCGCGCGAGCTCGTGGACGATCTGGGTCGTGAGCTTGGCGCCGGTCGCCCCGAGCGGGTGCCCGAGCGCGATCGCGCCGCCGTTCACGTTCGTCCGCTCCTCGTCGAGGCCGAGCGCCCGCACGACGGCGACGACCTGCGATGCGAACGCCTCGTTGAGCTCGACGAGGTCGATGTCGGCAAGCGACAGGCCGGCCTGCCGCAGCGCCTTCGGCACGGCCTCCACGGGGCCGATCCCCATGACCTCCGGCGACACGCCCACCGTCGCGTACCCGGCAAGCCGGGCAAGCGGCGTCAGCCCGAGTGCCGCGGCCCGGTCCGCGCTCATGACGACCAGCGCGGCCGCGCCGTCGCTCATCTGGGAACTGTTGCCCGCCGTCACGAAGCCGCGGCGGGCGAACACCGGCCGGAGCGACGCGAGCGATGCCTCGTCGGTGTCGCGCCGGATCCCTTCGTCCGCGGCGAACTCGCGGGTCTCGAGCGCGGGACGTCCATCCTGCACGACCGTCCGGCGCGCGGTCACCGGCACGACCTCGTCGGCGAAGCGGCCGGCATCCTGCGCCGCGGCCGCCCGGCGGTGTGAGCGGAGCGCCCACGCATCCTGGTCCTCGCGCGAGATGCCGTACCGCCGCGACACCTCCTCCGCCGTGAGGCCCATCGACAGGTACACGTCGGGCCACGCGGCGGTGAGGGCGGGACTCGGCGAGAAGTGGTGGCCGGTCATCGGGACGGCCGACATCGACTCCATCCCGCCGGCGACGACGACGTCGGCCTGTCCCATCGCGACCGACTGGGTCGCGATCGCGAGCGCCTGGAGTCCCGACGCGCAGAAGCGATTGACGGTCATGGCGGACACGCCCGCCGGGAGGCCCGCCGCCAGCGCGACCGGCCGCGCCACGTTGAGCCCCTGCTCGCCCTCCGGCATCGCGCAGCCCAGCACGACGTCCTCGACCTCGGCCGGATCGAGTTCCGGCACCCGCGCCAGCGCCTCCCGCACCGCCGTCGCCGCCAGCTCGTCGGCCCGCGTCTCGCGCAGCGCCCCCCGCGGCGCGCGGCCGACGGCCGTGCGAACCGCGCTCACGATCACCGCGTCGCGCATCGGTCGCTCCTTCCCGCCGTCATCGAACCCACGGCCGCCATCCCGTCGTCAGTTCCGCAGCGGCTTGCCGGCCTTCAGGAAGTGCCGGATCCGCTCCCGGGTCTTTGCCTGGCCGAGCAGCCGGAGGAACGTCTCGCGCTCGAGGCCGAGCAGGTGCTCGGCGTCGACCTCGGTGCCCTCGGCCACGTCGCCCCCGCACATCACGCGCGCCAGCGACAGCGCCAGCTCGCGGTCGTATTCGCTGATGTACCCGCCGGACAGCTGGTTCCACGTCAGCGACTCCGCCGCGGCGATGCCGCGCCGCCCGAGGACCGGGATCGGCCGCTCGACCGGCGGCCGGTAGCCGGTCTCGAGCAGGCTTCGGGCGACCGTCAGCGCGTCCGCGACCACGCGGTCCGGGTCGACCGACACGCCGTCCTCCGGCCGCAGGAGTCCGAGGCGTCGCGCGTCCTCGGCCCCCGTGCTCACCTTCGCCGCGGCGATCGCCTCGTACGCCCGGGCGAACGCGGGGAACGCGTCGCCCCAGGTGCCGCCCGGGTTCGCCGCCGCCGCCCGGCGCGCCATCTCGGTCGAGCCTCCGCCCGCCGGGATGAGGCCCATCCCGAGCTCGACGAACCCGATGTAGGTCTCCGCGGCCGCCTGGGTCCGGTCGCCCGCGACCGCGATCTCCGCGCCGCCGCCGAGCACCCGGCCGCGGATCGCGACGACCACCGGCACCGAGGCCTGACGAAGCCCACGCGTCGTCGCCTGGAACCGGCGCGTCGCCCGTTCGAGCACGTCCCACTCGTCGTCCTCGGCCTCCATGAGCAGGAGGGCGACGTTCGCGCCGGCCGAGAAGTCGGCGGCGTCGGTGGCGACGACGAGGGGCTGGCCGCGCTCCTCGGCGATCCCCGTCGCGCGCGACAGCATGTCGATCGTGTCGAGCCCGATGATGTTGAGCTTGCCGTGCAGCTCGAGGACGAGCGCCGCGCCGAGGTCGAGCAGGCTCGCAGCCGAGTTGCCGGCCACGACCGCCCCCTCGGCGCGGATCCGGTGGAGCTCGACGGCGCGCGGACGCGCCGGAACGGGCACCCGCCGCGGAACGCCCGCAACAGCCCCGTTTGCCAGCGACCCCGGGCCCTCCTCCGTGCCCGGGGTCGTGGCGTCTCCGAATGCGGAGAGATCGAGCTGGCCGGTCCCGTGGTCGGAGTAGAACGCGCCCGACTCGAGCGCGGCGGCCGCGAGGGGCGGTTCCGGAAGGCCGGCACGCGCCAGCTCCGTCGCCACCGCCTGCACGCCGATCGCGTCCCATGTCTCGAACGGGCCGCGCTCCCAGGCCATGCCCCAGCGCATCGCGCGGTCGACGTCCGCGAGCGAGCCCGCGATCGACGGTGCGGCCCACGCGGCGTACCACAGTCCGCGCACGAGGCTGCGGCGGACGAAGGTGCCGAGAGCGTCGGCGTCGGGCGCGGCCAGGAGCGCGCGCAGGCGCGCCGCAGAATCGGGCACCTGCCGCGCAGCCTCGACCGCGGCGCTCCTGCCACGGCCCCGCGGCCGGTACTCCAGCGTCTCGAGGTCGAGCGCCAGGATCTCGTCCCCGGCCTTGCGGTAGAAGCCGCCGCCGGCCTTGACGCCGAGCAGCCCGCGCTCGAGCATCGTCTCGACGATCGGCGGCAGCACGAACAGCTCGCGCTCGGGGTCGTCGTCCGGCACCGCGGCGGCGAGGCTGCGCACGACGGCCGCGAACACGTCGAGCCCGACCAGGTCGATCGTCCGGAACACCGCGGACTTCGGCCGCCCCACGAGCGGCCCCGACACGTCGTCGATCTCGTCGACGCCGAGGCCGAGCTCCTGCCCGATGCGCAGCGCGGCGAGCGATGCCTGGGTCCCGAGCCGGTTCGCGATGAAGCCCGGCGCGTCGCGGGCCACCACGACGCCCTTCCCGAGCAGATCGCCCGCGATCGCGCGCGCCCGCTCGAGCGTCTCGGGCGTGGTCGTGGCCGCCGGCACGAGCTCGACGAGCCGCGCGTACCGAGGCGGATTGAAGAAGTGCATGCCGAGGAAGCGTGCCGCGACGTCGCTCGGGAGCACGTCGGCCATCGCCGCGACCGACAGCGACGACGTGTTCGTCGCGAGGACGGCGTCGGGGGCGAGGGCGGGGGCGACGCGGGACAGCAGGTCGCGCTTCACGTCGAGCCGCTCGATGACGGCCTCCAGGACGAGGTCCGCGTCGGCGACCGCGGTCTCGAGCGCCTCGAACCCGGCGGGCCGGATCGCGCGCACGTCCTCGGGCAGGTAGAGCGGCGTCGGCGAGAGGTGCGTGGCCCGCTCGAGGCCGGCGCGGGCCGTCTGTGTGTCCAGGTCGAGCAGGTCGACCCGGACGGAGCGCCCCGCCAGCAGGCACGCGAGCTGGGCACCCATGGTGCCGGCGCCGAGCACGACCGCGCGCCGGAGCCTCGGGATCGCTGCCGTCGCCGGCGTGGATCTCGCGACGCCGGCCGGATCGGCTCCCGTGGCCCACCACGCCCCGGCGATCGTCATCTCATGCCTCCCGTGGACGGGGTCCGGCGTCCGCCCGCAGCGCAGCGAGGAACAGCGCGCTGAAGCGGGCCGCGAAGTCCTCGACACCGAGCGGACCGTCGGCCCGATACCACTGGCTGAACCAGTTGCACGACGCGAGGATCATGAAGCCCGCGCTCCGCTCGTCCTCGCATCCGAAGGCTCCATTCCGCATCCCTTCCCGGATGAACGCGCGCCAGGCGTGCTCGTACGCGTCGCGCTCCGCCACGATCCGGTAGCGGCGCTCGGGCGCCAGCGCCTTCACCTCGACCTGCAGCAGCGTCAACTCGTCGGGCTCCTGCGCGGCGATCACGAGATGCGCGGCGACGGCGCGCTCGAGGCGCTCTCGCGGGGGAGCGTCGGACTCGAGGATCGGACGGACCTCATCGTTGAACCGGGCCATCGCGGCCTCGACGATCCCGAAGAGGAGGTCCTCCTTCGATTCGATGTAGTGGTACAGGCTGCCCCGGTGCATGCCCAGCGCCTCGGCAAGGTCCTGCATCGACGTCCCGTCGTACCCGTGCTCCCGGAACAGGCGGACCGCCGTCCGCCGCAGCTCCTCCTCGCGGGGGCGCACGGCTCGACGGCGTGGTGCCGGGATGGCGCGTCGCACGCCCGCGTCCGCCGCGCTGATCGCCTCCTGGCTCGTTGCCGCCACGCAGGCCCCCTCTCGCCGGTCAGTCCGGAGCCACCCGGTCCACCAAACGAACGTTCGGTTGACGAAGGATAGCAGGAGCGAGGGCCAGGTGGCACATCGGATATGGGCCGAATCGAGCACCGGCGGCGGCCGCAGGGGCCGCATCGAGCGGTGCCGCATCGAGCGGGGCCGCATCGAGCACGGGGTCCCGCCGCGACGGAAGGCGGCCGGCCGGCGCGAACCGCGCGGTAAGTCGGAGTAGAGGGGCGCAGCGCAGACTCCGGATGCCCGCCTCCTCCCGCCTCGAACCCGCCGGAGGAGGTACCGATGCGACGCGAAGGAGGGTTCGGGTGGCGGAGGCTGGCGATGCTCTGCCTTGCCGCGAACGTGGCCGTGGCGATGACCGCCGGTCCGGTCTCGGCCGCCTACCAGGCGAGCGTCTACGACAACAGGACCGCGTTCACGACGTGCATCGGCCAGAGCTCGACGATCCCGCAGTCGATGCGCACGATGGCCGTGAACGCGTTCCGCTACCTCGGCTACACGCCGTCCTCGTACGAGGCGACCGGCTTCACGTCGTCCACGGCGCTGTCCCGCGCCGGCGGCGACCAGGCCTTCTACGTGTTCAGCCACGGCGACCACTACTACACGGGGTGGGGGTTCCGGGCGGACGGCGGCGTGTGCAACCAGGCCATCGTCACGTCGGGCCAGATCAAGGCGAAACGGCTGGTTTCCGGGTACGTGAAGTCGGCGAACCTCGTGGTCGCCTCGACCTGCCACCTCGGGGAGACCGCGTCGGACTTCCCGCTCGCCTTCGGAATCGCCAAGCTCCGCAGCACCCCGACAGGGGCCAACCACCAGGGCCAGCGGTTCTTCCTGGGCTATTCCGGCGTCGCGTGGACTGACGAGATGTACGCCTTCGAGTC
>JAJYGH010000071.1:0-3872 GCA_021785175.1 Chloroflexota bacterium
CTAGCCTGTGCCCGGCCTGGGCGGGCAGATCCGCGCCTGGCAGGGCTCCGTCATCTCCGGGTTGGCGATTGGCGCGGTGAACGCGAGCGGCGGCTGTCCAGCGCGCCTCTCGACCTAGCTCGCCGGTGCAGCGGGGGTGCCGTCGTCCTTGTCGGCCTCAAGGGCGGCATTGATCTCCTTGGTGGCCTCCTCGGAGAGGGAGGTCTTGAGCACCTCGCCACCGAGGGGGGCCAGGGCGGCGAGGGCCTTGTCCTCGGTCCACGACTCCAGGAAGAGGACGAGCGCCGCGGTCCCCGGTTTCAGGACGTCCTGGGCCCGCTGACGGAACTCGTCCTTGATGCCCCAGCCGCGCATGGTGCCCAACACGGCGCCCCAGAGGCCGCCCAGGATCAGGCCGCCCACGGGGATGAGGAAGAGGAGCCCGAAGAGGAGCCCGAAGAAGCCGCCCATGATGGCGCCCGAGCGGGTGGTCCCGGTCTTCGTCACCATCTTGGCCTGGCCGTCGGCGTGCTTGACCACGACGGCGGCCCCGTGGACGTGCATGATGAGGTCGTGCTCGAGCTGGCTCACCACCTCGTGGGCCTTCTCCGCGGTGGCCTCGTCGGGGTAGCCGATGACGACGAGATCTGCCATGACGTTCTCCTTGCTACTGGTGCACGTGTCTGTCACTGCTGGGTAACGGGGTCTGCTGCCCCGGCCGCCGTCGCTCGGGCGCGCGCCCTGTGGACCATGACGACGTTGACGACGCCGGGCGCTACTCCAAGGGGGTCCTGGGGCCCAGGAGGTCCCGGTTGCCGCAGACCGGGCCATGCAGGTGGAGGTGCGGCGGCATGTCGCCCCGCTGGCCGGTGGTGTCGAGGTCGGATAGGTCGGGGTGCTGACCACGGCAGCAGCGGCCCACCAGCAGCGCCGCGCCGCAGGCCGGGCACGCCGGCGCTTCTTCGGACTCGCGCGTCTCAGGTGCTCCCTTCTGGTGGGCTCGATCCCATGCTGCGATGGCTGGACACTTGGCTGGGTCCCGTTCGCACGGTGGGCGGCGAGACCGCGCACGCGGTTGGCCGTTCGCGCTCGCCAGTGTGTCGCCCCTGCGCCACGGCGTCATGACGGTCCGTCATGGGATCCAGCATCACGGACCAAGCACAAGGCCGGTTGAGTCCCATGGGGTCTGGACAAGCCTCCTGCCCGGGGCGGAGGTTCGTGCCGTGGGCCGTCTCGCCGCTGGTCCCCGGCGGGCCGCGATCCTCGTCATCGCCGACGACCGCCATCAGGCGCGTCCGGAGTTGCCCCGGGAGGTCGAGACCCGATTGCGCCGCCCCCTCGATCGGCGGCCACGAGATCGTCCGCGTGGCCGCCTCAAGCCCCTCGCGCACGTCCACATGGCCGCCGGCAGGAACGCTCGGCGTCAGTCTCGTCGCGAGCCGTCAGGCGTCATCGCGTCCCCCTGCGCACGGGCTTCCTCCGGCGTGCCGGGGACCTCGATCTCGATCGGCCCGGGCCGCCACAGCCAGCCGAGGGTGCCGGCGGCCGCCCTGGTGCCGTAGAACCCGCCGCCCGGACCGCGCAGGACGTAGGCGATGCCGGTGGCGATGACGGCGCCGGCGAGCGGCCCGACGACGTAGACCCACCAGGCCGTCGTGTCTCCCAGCACCAGCGCGGGACCCAGCGAGCGAGCCACGTTCATCGAGGCGCCGCTGACCGGGGCGCCGAACAGGCCCGCGAGCGCGATGTAGCTCGCCACACCGATGGCGTTCATGGGGCCGATGTTCTGGGCCCCCGAGGACGTGCCAAGGATCGTGCTGACGAGCCCCACGCTGAGCACGACCTCCCAGACCATCGCCGTCGGCTCGCCGATCCCGGGGCCGGGCAACGTGAGACCGGCGGTGCCCTGCCGGCCGAGCAGGGCCTCGAGCAGCAGGGTGGCGAGGATGGCACCGGCGAACTGGGCCACGATGTACCCGGGCACACGGCGCCACGGGAAGTCGCCACGGAGCGCGAACGCGAGGCTGACGCCCGGGTTGAGGTGCGCCCCCGAGACCGTCCCCATGAACAGGATGACCGTCCCGACCATGAGACCTGGCGCGGTGACCTGGGCGGTCAGGGGGAGCACGGTGCCGCCGAACCTCGCGTTGACCATCCCGCCGCCCACGGCGACCAGGACCAGGAAGAAGGTCCCGAGCGCCTCTGCGAACAGGCGGCGCCACTCGTACTGCGCATCCATGAAGTCGAAGTGGCGTTCGTCGAGCCCCCGACCGAACCCCGACGGTCCCAGCATCTGGGCGACCCCTCGCGCGCCCCCGGCGGGTGCACGACCATGCTCGTCGGTCGGTGACGCCTGGCTGCTCATGAGCGCTCCTCCACCGGCAGTTTGCGTGGCGTCCGGCCGCGTCCGGTGCCAGGTCCGGAGCCCGTCAGACCCCGGGTTCGGCCTTGATCCGTCCGTGCTTCACGGCCGTGACGAGTGCGGCGTGGTCGCGGTCCGTCTGCTCGGCGTACGCCTCGGCGAAGTCCGCGATCGCGCGGTCGAATGCATCCGACGTGCCCAGGTAGCCCGCGATGCCGAGCCGATCTCCGCCCCGAGCGTGCGCCAGCGCCAGCGCCCGCCCGCAGAGGCTGACGTAGAACGTGAGCTCTTCGAGGTGCATCGAGTTGATGGCAGCCGAGCCCTTCCAGTCCCAGAGTTGTCGCCAGTAGTAATCCACGCCGGTCATCGGGCTGTGGCTCCAGCCAAGGAAGACGTCGCTGACCGACTGCATCACGCGTTGGCCGTCGACCACCCGCTCGGCATGCGATCGGAGAGGGCTCGTCCCGAGGTGGGGTTCGAGCACGGAGGCGTCCGCTTCCCTGAGCTGAAGGATGAGCGGATCGGCGGCACTGCGGTTCGCCACCAGGAGGACGACGAAGGTCCGGGTACCGACACTGCCGACGCCCACGACCTTGCGCGCCACGTCCACGACCTCGTAGCGGTCGAGCAGGACTCGCCAGTCATAGCGGAGGCTGCGCGCGTAGGCCGCGAACATCTCCTGGAGCGCCTGGGACTCCTCGGTCGTCACCGGTGCCCTGGTGATCAGAGGGGGGTCGTCGACGAACCTCAGGTGTCCCCTGACCCTCCTGAGGAGACGCGCCCTGGCGTTCTCGTCGCGATGCCGCTGGGCCGCCTTGAGGAATCCCCCGAGCAGGCGCCGGCTGCGCCGGTCGGCCGCGATGTCGGTGGCGTCGATGCGCCGGTACCAGAGGGCCAGGGTCGTGAGATCCGCGAGCGCGTGCATGTGCGCCCGATACGACCGCGCCGCTGCTTGCGCGACCGCGCGGGTGTCGCGCCGGGATAGGCCAGCGGCCCGGGCCGCCACCACACCGCTGGCTGCCAACCGCTTCACGTCCCACTCCCAGGGCCCGGGAAGGGTCTCGTCGAAGTCGTTGACGTCGAAGACGAGATCCCGCTCGGGCGAGGCGAACATCCCGAAGTTCGAGAGGTGGGCGTCCCCGCAGATCTGGGTGGTCAGACCCGTCACGGGCGTGTGGGCGAGATCGGAGGCCATCACGATCGCCGAGCCCCGAAGAAAGCCGAACGGGGAGGCAAGCATCCGACCGTACCGGATCGGCACCAGCTCGGGGGCCCGGGTCGCGTCCTGGCTCTCGAGGAGGGAAACCGGGTCCGGCCGGTCCGGCGGCGGGACCCAGGAGGCATGCGCCGACCGCGCGACCTGCCGGCGCAGGGCGCGGCCCGCCAACCTGGCTTCCAGCGGATCCCGGTGGATCGTCTGGCCCGGCGGCAGTGCGGCTGCCAGGTCATCCGACGCGGGCGCGACGAGCTTCAATGGCTTCCTCGACATGGCCGGCCGCCAGGCCGGCAGCCCTATGGTCTCATAGCAGAG
>JAJYGH010000071.1:4317-35564 GCA_021785175.1 Chloroflexota bacterium
GCCGTCGAGCGTCGCGCGGCGGGCGCGGATCCGGTCGGGCCGTCAGAGCCCCGTGCGCATCGGTGTCGAGCGAGCGCTCGCGCCAGGGTCCCGGCTCAGGCGTGGTGCGGCCACCCCACCTCGACGGAGCTCTCGTCACGCTTGGCGTTGGGATAGCCCATGAGCACCGGGACGACCCCACCCTGGTACCCGTAGTACGGGTACAGACCGAAGAAGTAGCCGGCATCCTCTTTCACCAGCTCTGGGTCGTAGGGGGGTGCCCCGGCCACGTGCTCGCGGGTGTGGCCGATGTAGACGTCGTGCTCGGTGATCCGCGTGATCGCCTCGACCGGGATCAGGGACTTCGTCTCGCCGAGCCCCAGGAAGCCACCGGAGGCGACTTCCATGAAGCGGACCTTCTGGGCGGCAGCGTCGACCAGCAGGTCGTCGATGGTGCCGACGTCCTGGCCGTCCTTGTCCTTGACCATCCGCCCCCGGATGTCCTCGTCGGCGCTTGAGACGGTGCGGCCGAGGTTCTGCAGCTTCCTGAGCGTGGGATCCCGCTCCGGGTCATCGCCAGGGACCGTGGTGTTCTCGACAGACATGAGCAAGACCTTCCTGGGCACAATGCGCCGGCCGGATCTCCCGGGCAGCGATGACGGCGTCAGGTTCGGAGTCGAGCGGACCTCGAACGTGGCGGCGAGGGGAAGCACCCTCATTGCGCCCGTCACCCGCGGGATGTGCGACCGATGGACGAGACCGGCGACCTGCCCTTCGCCCGGTACTGTGCCGTCCGAGCGCCGGGGTGTCATGACGGTCCGTCATCTGGTCCGAACGGCGCACCTGATCGGCCGCCGTCGATCCCGCTGTGCCGGTCGTCGGTGGCGACCCGGTGGGGCACGGTGCCAGAATCCTCCCGCGCCGTTCCACCGCTCGGGGGAACGACGAGGACGATGGTCACGACCGACAGCCAGGTGGAGGCACCGCCGCTCGAGGCGCGCCGCCCCTGGTGCTGCACGAGCAGCCACTGGTGGTGGACCTCATCGAGCTGACCTTGAACCCCGGCTCTTCGTGGTGCGGGCGGCGCGCACCTCGCCGAGGCGGAGGCGATCCTCGCCGGCTGGCGCCCGCCCCCTGACAGCATTTGCACTCGGGCCTTGCCGCGCCAGGTGCCCTGCCGCGGGTCTGGGGAAATGGAGCCGCCTCTCGGATTCGAACCGAGGACCTGAGCTTTACGAAAGCCCTGCTCTACCACTGAGCTAAGGCGGCAGAAGGCACCCAGAGCTGCCTACCGCGGCTCTACCGCTGAGCCATGTCGGCGCGGGGGCCATCTTACCAGCCCGTTCCACGCTCGGCAGGTCCCCGGCCCCGTCCCTTCGTCGGTGATCCGTGTGAAGTTTCACACCGGTTCCTTCACCGAGGATGGGGAACACGAGCCGGTGCCGCATGCGATCGGCGATTCCGCGCTCGGACTCGCGCGCGGACATCCTCCCGAGCAGCGACCCGCGACTCCAGCCGTCGCTGGCCACTGCCCGGATCGATCAGGCCGCCAGGGCCTCGGCGATGGTGCCCGTCGCCGACCTCGAGGAGTCGGTGATCGGGCACCTCGATGCCGGCGGCCGCGGCCAACTCGTTCAACACCCACTCGCAGGCCGCCATGTCTCTCGTGTCGGTCCGCGACGGGAACTTCGCCATCCAGAGCGAGCCGTCCTGCTCGCGGAGGCTGGCCTTTGGTCGAGCCCCGCCAAGTGAGCTGCCCGGCGCCAACGACAGCGCGAGGCTCGACGCCTGCCGGCGCCCGCTGCTGCCTCGGCCTCGCCGACGCCCGGGTCCACCGCGCCGCTCGTGTGCCGGCTAGTACGACCGGCGACCCGCGATGAGCCCGTTGCGGAGGCTGACGCTGCGCGACTCGCGTGCGATCGTTCTCACTGCGCCCCCCATCTGTCGTGAAGGAGTGCCCGTCGATGCAGGAACGCGCGGTTGCCGAATTCGTTGCCGGAGCCGAAGCCGTTCCGGCGTACGGTGAGCTTCCCGCGCGCCTGACCCCGCTCGAGCGGCGCGGGCAGGCCGGACCCGCCCGGCGACTCCTCGCCCGGTCGCGCCGGCCGCTGCTCGTGCAGGGCTCCGCGATCGCGCGCCCCGGCGCGCCGTGGCCAGCCGTCGATCCGGCCATCCTGACCCGCCGCGCGGCGAGCGTGACGCGGGGCGCGCCCAGGCTCCGCGCGGTCGCGCGAGACGGACGCCGTGCCTAGCATCGATGGCTTCCGACGGCGTGCGCGGAGAGGCTCGACCAGCGGTCGGCCTCTGCTCGTCCACTCACGCCGCCTCTCCACCGCTCTCGCGTGGTGGACGGCGCTGTCGATCCTCGGGGGCATCGCCGTCCTCATGTGGGCGACCGTTGCGCTGCCCGTCGCGTCCGCCATCGCCATCGATCCGAGCGCCACGAGCCCGCTGTCGATCCGCGCAGGCGTCCTGTTCTGGATCGTGCTCGGACTCGGCGGGTCGCTCCGCCCGGCCTCGCTCGAGGGACACGCCGTCCTGACGATGCACCTGCCGTTCATCGTCGCGGCGATGCTGCTCGGTGGCCCGGTCGCCGGCGGCTGGGTCGCCTTCATCGCGACGATCGAGCTTCGCGAGCTGCGCGAGGTTCCCTGGTACGGAACCCTCACGAACCACGCGGTGCATGCCTCGGCGGCTGTCCTGGGCGGCCTCGCCGCGGTCGGCGTGCGGGACGTCGCGGCGACCGTCGTTGCGCCGCAGGCCGCGGTGCTCGGCGCCGCCGTTGCCGGAGCGCTCATCGTGGCGGGTCTGACGATCGGACATGCCGCGGTCACCGTCGCGCTTCGGGAGCGACTGGAGGTTGGAGAGGCGCTGGCCCTGTTCGGCAGCGCCTGGCAGCGGACGATGGTGGCGGAGATCGTGCTCGCCTGGATGCTCGCCTTCGCCTACGCCGCGCTCGGCTGGTGGGCCGCGCTCGCGTCTGCCGTGCTGGCCGTCTTCGTATGGGAGGCCCACGAGGGCCGGGAGCGGGCGAGCCACGACGAGATGACCGGGCTCTTGAACCGGCACGGCGTGGCCGTGCAGCTCCGCCGGGCGGTGTCGCGGGCCCGAGGCGGCTCAGTGAGCCTCCTCATCGCGCTCGATCTCGACGGCTTCAAGGCCATCAACGACACGTACGGCCACGAGGCGGGCGATGAGGCCCTGCGGGTCGTGGGGAAGCGCCTGCGCGAAGAGATTCGCATCGGTGACGCCGCGGCGAGGATCGGCGGCGACGAGTTCGCACTCGTGCTGTGCGTGCCCGGCGAGGCCGCCGCGCTCGCGTTCGCCGAGCGCATCCGCGCCGCGGTCGGCAAGGACGTCACGGTCTCCGGCCACGAGGTCGCGCTGAGCGCGTCGCTCGGACTCGTCCTCATCGACGAGTGCGCACCGAGATCGCCGCGCGATCTGCTGGTGCACGCCGACCTCGCGATGTACGAGGCGAAACGAGCCGGCGGCGGGATCCGCCTGGCGGCGTGCGCGGCCGCCTCCCAGACTCAGGTTCCCCGGGCCGACTTCGGCGGGGCGTCACGGGGCTAGGTCAGCCGCGCTGGATGGCGTGTCGTCGACAGGGCCGGCAGCGGCACGGTGAGTGCGTGGTTCCAGATCGGCCAGCCGCGCAAGGACGCGCTCGAGCGGCAGGACGTCGGCGTACTTCTGCGACAGCTCGAAGAGCGCTGCGGCGTGCGAGAACGCACTGCGGTCGAAGACGGCGTCCTCGACGACGACGCACGCGAGCCCCGCTGAGAACGCGTCGAGCGCGGTGGCTCGCACGCAGCCGGACGTCGTGCCCCCCGCGAGGATGACGGTGTCCACCCGACGCGCGATGAGGAGCGGGAGCAGCGGGGTCGCATAGAAGGCGCTGGGGCGGAGCTTGTCCAGGACGAGCTCGCCGTCCAGGGGTCGGAGAGGCGCGACGATGTCGCGGGCGTCCGCGGGCGGCGGGGAAGCGGATGCGTGCTTCGGCCGCCCCGCCCACGCGACCCACGCCGGATTCGGCCCGATCGTGTAGGCGACCGGCAGATCCAGTTCACGTGCGCGCTGGAGGAGCGAGGCTGCCCGCGTGACAGCCTCCCACGCCGGTGGGCCGCAGGCCCCGGCGTAGCGTGCCACCGCCTCCGCTCTGGTCGCTCCCTCGGGTCCGACGAACGCGAGCGTGGCGTCGACCACGACCAGGGCTGGTCGCGACCCGAGGCGCAGCGGCGCACCGTACCCGGCCGCTCGGTGCGCCGCCCACGCCTCCTCGGGGACGAGCGTCCGCCAGTCGCCGCTCACGCGGCGGCCTCGGGCACCCCCTCGATGAGCCGAAGGATCCGGTTCCGAAGCTCCAGGTAGGCTCCGTTGGAGGCGAACTCCTCCCGAGTCCTCGGCCGCTTCCCCGGAACCTCGACGATCGCCCGGATGCGGCCCGGCCGTGTACCCATCACGACCACCTTGTCCGAGAGAAAGATCGCCTCGTCGACGTCGTGCGTCACGAACACGACCGTCGAACCGACGGACTCGACGATGCGGCCGAGCTCGACCTGGAGTGCCGCACGGGTCAGCGCGTCCAGCGCGCCGAATGGTTCGTCCATCAGCAGCACGGATGGGTCGACCGCGAGGGCGCGTGCCAGACCGACTCGCTGCTGCATCCCGCCGGACAGCCGGTACGGCGGGAACCCGGCGAAATCGGTGAGGCCGGTGACCTCGAGATAGCGCCGCACGATCTCCTGCTTCTTCGCGCCCGGCAGGCGCTTGTGCTGGAGGGCGAGCTCGACGTTCCCGGTCACCGATCGCCAGGGGAGCAGCCCCGGCTCCTGGAAGACGAACCCGATGTTGTCCGGGACCCCGTGCACCCCACGGCCGTTGATGGTGATGGTTCCGTCCTCGCAGCCGACGAGGCCGCCCATCATCTTCAACAGCGTGGTCTTGCCGCAGCCCGAAGCTCCGACGAGGCTGACGAACTCACCCTGCGACACGGAGAGGTCGATCCCGTCGAGGACGAGGAGGGGGCCCTGCCCGTCCGTCTGATCGAACTGGCGTGAGACCCCCTCGACCCTGATCGCGATCGTGTCCACGATCCCTACTGCTGCGCCTGACCGACGGCCTGCAGCGCCTGCTGCGCGTACGTGGTGTTGCAGATCTGCGAGATCGGCAGCTGCTTGGGCAGGCTGCCAGCCTTGAAGTACGCAGTCTGGTTGAACGCCATCCCGGAGTCGGTGAGGATCGCATTCGGCGGGTACATGCTGTTCTGCTGGTAGATGTCATACATCTGCGACGCGACACTCGCGTCGAGACCCTTGACCGCTGACGTCGAGGCGTCCACGTACGCCTGCTTGTTCGCCGGGTTGTCGAACCAGCGGAACGACTCGAGGACCGCCTCGTTCATGGCGACGGCGATGTCGGCGTTCTGGCTCAGCCACTGCGGCGTCGCCCACAGGACGTCGTCCCAGAGATTCGGCTGCGACTTCGTGTACGAGTAGAGCAGGTTGTAGCCCTGCGACTTGAGCTGCAGGTAGTTCGAGAAGCCGACCATCGTGGCATCGATCCGTCCGGCGACCAGCGCCGACACGCGCGACCCCTGCCCACCGGCCTGCACGATGCTGACGTCCTTCTGCGTCAGGCCGGCCGAGTCGAGAGCGAGCGTCGCCTGCACGCCATTGAGGCCGACCGTGTCAAGGACGCCGATCGACTTGCCCTTCAGGTCGGCCATCGTCTTGATGTTCGGCCGGCCGATCAGGGCGTAGTCCTGGCGCGGCTGCGCGAGGGCGAAGGCCTGCAGGTTCACGCCGTTGTTGACGGACGCCAGCGACCCCTGGACCGAGAACTCGAGCACCTGCGCCTGGCCGCTGACCATCGCGGCCATGACGACCTGCGAGGTCCCGCCGTAGTTCACCGTGAGGTTCAGTCCCCACTGGCGCAGCAGGTCATACGCGTGGGCGAGGTCGATCTTGCTCTGCTCGAGGTCGCCGTTGACGACGATCGTCAACTTCTTGCCGCTGAGGTTGGGGGGCGTGAAGGCGGTACCCGAACTGGCGCCGGGCGCGGACGCCGCTGCGGCCGGGGTCGACGCCGTGCTTCCTCCGCCTGCTGCGGCCGACGCCGCGGGGGCCGTGGAGGCGGTGGCGGAACAGCCCGCACTCACCAGGAGCAGGCCGGCCAGCAGACCGGCGAGACGGTTGGGCCTCATCCTGAGACGCTCCCCTCTGTTGTGCCCGGCCACTGCCGGTGTTGCCACCACTCCGCCGCCGTGAGCGGCGGCGTTACGCCTGGTGCCGCGACGACGTCGCGTGGACCCAGGGGAAGAACCGCGCCTGAATGAACTCGAGGCCGACGGCCGTCAGGACCCCCACCATCGACGCCGTCGCGATCCCCGCAAGCAGGTACGCCGTCTTGAATTCCATGCCGTAGTCGTTGAGCAGGCCACCGAGCCCGACGACGCTGACCTCCATCTCGGCGATGACCATGCCGATGAGGGCCTTCCCGAGGCCGATGCGCAGGCCCGAGAAGATGAACGGCACGGCCGACGGGAGGGAGATCGCGCGGAGCTGGTCGAAGGTCGACAGGTGGTAGGTCTGGGCGACTTCCATCAGGATCTTCGGAGTCGCCTTCACGCCCGTCGACGTGTTGATGATGATCGACCACACGGCGAGCACGAAGACGACGGCAACGCGCGCTTCGTAGCCGATGCCGAACCAGACGACGATCAGGGGCACCAGCGCGACGAGCGGCGTCGCCTGCATGAAGTTGATGTACGGGTTGAGAACCTGCTCGATGGTCCGGCTTCGTCCCATCGCGACCCCGACCACGATGCCGACGATGATCGCGAGCGCGAACCCGACCGTCAGGTCGGCCATCGCCATGACGAACGCCGCCTGCAGCTGGTTGGTGGCGACGAGGTCGATGAACGCGGCCATGACGGCGGTCGGCGTCGCGAGCAGGATGGGGTTCATCTGGCCCCCGACCCACTGCCAGAGGGTCAGGAAGACCGCCACCGAGACGACCTGTATGCCGAGCGTGCGGCCGAGTCTCCTGAGGCGCGACGGGCGGCGCCGTCCGCGAACGGCCTGCTGCGCCATCGGCACCGTGACTGTTGCCGTCTGGTTGCTCACCCGCGTCTCCATCGGACCGTGCCCAACGGGAGCCAGCTGATCGCTGTCAGCCTCGGGCCACGGTCCTCGCTACCAGGGCCGCTGACCGCCCGAATGGACCTCCTCTGCAGTCCATTCGGCACCCAATGCTCGCGGACTGTACCCAATCAGGCGTAACTTGTCTACATCCAATTTGACAGCCGACGTGCCCGGGGACGAAGAGGAGGCTGGGACGGCGTGCACGGACACGGCCTCACCGTACCTCGCCCGTGAGCGTGGCGAGCAGGTCGTCGATCGCCGGGGCGGCGAACCCGAGCGACTCAAGGGTGCGGCCCGTCGCCCGGAAGTCCGTGCCGGTGATCGTCGAGCAGATCGTGATGATGGCGTCGAGGATGGGAGTTGCGAGGCCCGCGGCTCGCCCGAGCGACGCGAGTGGGACGACGCCGAACGGGATGTCCTCCCGCATGTAGCGATGCTCCAGCGACGCCGGCGCCCGGATGTGCCGGTTCGGCTCACTGTCGACGAGGGCCCGCAGGAAGTCCCCCGAGGCGGCCGCCTCGGGGGAGGTCGAGCCGATCGCCGCGAAGATGTCGAGGAACGGCGGCGTGTCGCGGCGCCAGGCATGTGCGACGGCGAGTCGCTCCCCGTCGAGACGTGCCATCAACCGGGCCACTGACCGGGTGGCGGTGTCGGTGTAGTAGGCGAAGTCGCCGCCTGTGCGCTCGATCCACGCGGCGGCGAGGACCATCGCCGGCGGGTGCAGCACGAGGTTGACGCTCGCGAGTCCGACATCGAGGATGTCGCGGGCGGGGCGCAGTGGGGGCAGGACGCCGGAGAGCAACCCGACGAGTCGCCCGGTCCGGGTCGCCGGGAGCGCGGCGAACGGCACGTCGCGCGCGACGTGCGTGACGGAGACGGACGCCGGCCCCGTCTTGCGGGCGATGTAGGTCAGCGTCGCCGTCTCGCCCACCCATGCGTCGCCCGCACATCCTGCCGCCCTCAGTTCCGTGATGAAGGCCAGCGACCCGAGCATCCCTCCAGGGTTCAGCACGACGGGGAGGTCGGGGCGCAGCAGGGGGGCGAGCGCGCGGGCCACCCCGGCGAGCGCGTAGGCCGGCAGGCAGACGAGCACCATGTCCGCCCCGTCCACGGCCGCGGCGAGGTCGGTCGTCGCGAGCGACAGAGGCACGCGCCCGTGTCCGAGGACTCCGTCGTACGAGAGTGGCGCGCCATCGACGAGCGGCGCGATCGTGGCCGCGCTCCGGTTCCACAGCACGACTCGGTGTTCCCGCACGGACAGGTCCGCCGCGGCAGCAAACCCGCCATTGCCGGCGCCGAGGATGGCGACCGTCGCCATCAGCGGCCCCCAGGGAGGCCGGTCACGCGGCCCCGCACTCGGGTCACTCCGCGTACCGCGCGAGCTTCCGCTCGTCGACCTCGACGCCGAGGCCAGGCCCGTCGGGGACGTACAGCCGCCCGTTCTCGAACCGCAGCGGCTCCCGGATGACGTCATCGAGGTAGTAGATCCCGGCGATCGTGGTGGACGCGCGGCCGTCCGGGTTGGGGACCGGACAGACGCTGGCCCATGCGAGCGCCTCCACCGAGACGCCCAGGTGCAGGTTTGCGGCGACGCCGATCCCCATCTCGATCGAGCCGCCGATGTCGCAGGTCATCCCGCACGCATGCGCCACCGTGGCGACCTGCTGTGCGCGGAAGAGGCCGCCGGGCTTCGTCACGTACAGCGAGAGGATCGAGGCCGCGTCGAGGTCGCGGAGGCGGAGCACGTCCTGCGGCGTCCAGGCGCTCTCGTCCGCCATGACGGGCACGCCGATCAGGCGTGCGACCTGCGCGAGCCCCTCGAAACCGGGGACGGGCTGCTCGTGGAACGCGATCCCCGCCTCGACCATGGCGAGGGTCACGCGCGCCGCCTCGTGCGGCGTTCCGTACGCCTCGTTGGCATCCACGCGGAGCACGACGTCCGGGCCGACGGCGGCGCGCAGGGCACGCACGAGCGCGACATCGCGGTCGGGATCGAGCCCGGTCTTGCACTTGATCGTGCGGACACCCTCGCCGACGGCGGCCTCGGCTTCGCGCACCGCGGCGTCGTTGTCCATGATCCCCAGGCTGTGGCAGACCTCGATGCTGTCGCGGAGCCGGCCGCCGAGGAGCTGGTACGCGGGGATGCCGGCCGACCTTCCGGCGATGTCGTACAGAGCCATGTCCACCGCGGCCTTGGCGTACGGGTGCCCCTTGATGGCCCGGTCCATCGTCGCGTGGCACGCGGAGATCGACCGAGGGTCCTCGCCCTCGAGCGCCGGCAGCAGGTAGTCGGCGACGACGTGCCGGACCGTGGCCGTCGTCTCTCCGTAGTACATGCCGAGCGGCCCGCCCCACGTCGCGAGCGCAGGCGCCTCGCCCCACCCGACGACGCCCTCGTCCGTCTCGAGCCGCAGGAGGTAGTGATGCCCGATCGGTGCGCGCATCTTGCTCGCCCAGTTGTGGACGCGCCGAGGCGGCAGCGTGACGAGGTACGAGCGGGACCCGGCGATGCGCATCACGTTCCTCCTGCGCGCGTCGAGCGCACGCCGACGACGCACGCCGACGCCGGCCGCACCTGCGCTCAGCTCGCGATCTCGAACAGCCGCTCGGTCGGCGTGACGTCCGACAGGAGCTCACACCCCAGCTCCGTCACCAGCACCATGTCCTTGTTCTGCATGCCCTGCCCCGGCGCGTAAACGAGCGGCTCGATCCCGAGGACCATGCCGGCGCGCAGGCTCGCGTCGCCGAACCGACCGAGGTACGGAGCCTCGTGGAGGAAGACGCCGATGCCGTGCCCGACGAAGTCGATCCGCGGCAGCC
Source organism: Chloroflexota bacterium (assembly GCA_021785175.1). GTDB lineage: Bacteria > Chloroflexota > Limnocylindria > Limnocylindrales > CSP1-4 > JAJYNJ01. The sequence goes on from JAJYGH010000071.1 coordinate 14,262, forward strand.
CCGCAGCATCGAAGATCGCGGCGAACTCGCGGTAGACGGCCGCGGCGCTGGCACCAGGTCGGATCAACGCCAGCGCGCGCTCGCGTGCCTGCCGGATGACGCTCCACGTGCGCTCCTGCGCCACGGTCGGACGCCCGACGACCGCGGTCCGGCAGACACCCGCGTGGTAGCCCCCGCCGACCCCGAACACCTCGAGGCGGACCAGGTCGCCGGCGACCAGGCGGCGGGACGTCGGTCCGACGTTCGGGAGACCGCTCCGCTCGCCGGACGCGACGATCAGCAGCCGGAACGTCTCGGCCCCACGAGCGAGCAGACCGTCGACGGTCCGCGCCCCGAGATCGAGCTCGGAGGCGCCCGCTCCGACGGCCGCCAGCGCCTCCCCGATGGCCGCGTCGGTGAGTCGGCTGAGCGCGCGGAGCCGCTGGATCTCCGCCGGCGTCTTGATCTGCCGGCACAGCGCGACCGCGTCGTCGCACGGCTCGAACGCGACGCCACCCGCCGCGCCCGCGAGCCGGGACGCGTCCGCGGCGGGGAGGTACCCGAGTTCGAGCCCGGCACTCCCGCCCGACCAGCCGAGCTCGAGGAGCGCTGAGGCGAGCACGGCCATCGGGTCGTCGGTGAACTCACCGTACACGTGGAGCGCGATGCCGGGCACGTGCTCCTCGACTGTCTTCGCCTCCATGTCGACGACGAGCATCTCGGGTGCACCGTCGACGGGCAGGACCACGGCGGCGTGGCGCCACCGCATGAGGGGCTGCGACGGGACGACGAAGCCCGCGGCGTACGCGACGTTCTCGGGGGAGAGCAAAACCAGACCACGCCACCCCCACGCGCGCGCCGTCTCCCGGAGCTTTTCGACGATCAGATCGTCCATCCTCGATTCTCCGCTGGTCGGAACTCCGGCCCGGGGATTGTATGCGAGACTCAATTGACTGGTCCCGAAGCGGTCGATATTGTATCCAACGCGGGCAGGCCTCCCGCAACACCCGGACCACCTTCCGGAGACCGGACCGCACGTTATCGGAGCCTGGGATGTCCCGTCCCGCACCCCAATCGCCGCCCACCCGCGACCCGTCAGCTCCCGCGGTCGTGCGCCCGGGGGCGCGCGGAGCGGTCATGGGCGTGCGGCGGCAGCGTGCGGCTGACTCCGGCCCGACCTGCCCCCGCCGCGACGCCTGCCTCCGCGAGATCGCGCCGCTGTTCACGGACGAGCTCGTCGTGACGAATGTCGCACGTACCGCGTTCGAGTGGCACATGGCGCATCCAGGCGAAGGAAACCTGTACACGATGGGGATGGGGCTCGTGACCCCCGTCGCGCTGGGGCTCGCGCTCGCGCTGCCGCGCCGTCGGGTCGTGGCGCTCGACGGCGATGGCGGCATCCTCCTCAACCTCGGCGTGCTGGCGACGGTCGCCAACCACCCGGCCCCGAACCTCGTCTCGATCATCTTCGACAACGAGTCCTACGCGTCGACGGGTGGCCTCCCCACGGCGACCGCGGGCCGTACGGACCTCGCCGCCGTGGCGCGCGCGGCCGGGATCGAGTCGGCGTGGACAACGGACACGCTCGAGGGGACGCGCGCCGCGCTGGCGGGGATCTTCGCGGACGAGGACCGCGCTGGCGCTGCGGTCCTCGTGGTCAAGGTCAGCCCCGAGACGCCACCGGTCGCCCCCAAGCTGATGGACGGCCGCGAGAACAAGTACCGGTTCGTGCGACACATCGAGGCGACCGAGGGGATCACCGTGCTCCGGCCGTCGGTCGTCGGGCGGAGGGAGTGAGCCTGGATGCGTGAGGAACACGCCCGCGCGGTCGTGTCGGCGCTCCACGAGGCCGGCTTCGACTTCGCCGTGACGCTTCCGGCGACGCAGGTCCACACGCTGCAGTCGGCGCTCGCGCGCGATCCCGCGTTCGTCACCGTCTCGGCCGCGAACGAGGGCGAGGGAGCGGCGATCTGCGCGGGCGCCTGGATGGGCGGGCGCACGCCCTGCATGGTCATCGAGACCTCGGGCATCCTCGTCGCAACGTACGCCCTCCTGCGCTGCCACGCGACGTTCGGCATCCCGACGCTGCTGCTGTCCACGTACCGCGGCGAGCTCGGCGAGCAAGAGTGGTACGCGGTGCAGACCGGGGCGGCCCTGGCCGACCTGCTCCACGCGATGCGGATCCCGTCGCGCATCGTCCACGACCCGGCCGACGCCCCCGCCACGCTGCTCGAGGCGCGACGGTCGATGGACGCGTCGCTGTACCCGGTCTCGGTGGTGCTCGGTGGACGGATCACGCGGACATGACGAGGCTCGCGGCGATCCTGGGGCGGCGCCCGACGGCCAGGCGACTGGCCGGCCTCGGGACGCCCGGGCGCGCGCGGAGGACCGGAAGACGACCGTGATCGAGGATCGCCGGTCGAGCGCTTCCGGGAGAGTGTCGGTGGGCGGCGCCGTCCGCGCCCCGATCCTCGTCAGTGCCGCGGAGTGTGAGCGTCTCCTCTCCCCCGCGGATGTCGTGGACGAGGTCGAGCGCGCGCTCCGGTGGGACGCCGAGGGTCGCGTTGCGTGGCCCATGCCGCGGAGCCTGAACATCGCGCCGGACCGGTGGGGCAACGACTACCATGTCAAGGCCTGCGTGCTGGAGCCGATCCCCGTCGCGGGCATCCGCCTCGTCGCCCATCCGGCGGACGAGGGATCGCCGGTCTGCACGCGGCTCATCGTGCTGATCGACCCCGCCACCAGCAGCCCGCTCGCCCTCGTCGACGAGAGCTGGAACTACGTGCAGCGGACCGTTGCCTCGATCGCGCTCGCCGCTCGTTACCTCGCCGTCCCGGGCGCGTCGCGGCTCGCAGTGATTGGCGCAGGGCGACTCGCGCGCACCGGCGTCCGCTACTTCGCCAGCCAGTTCCCGCTCGAGGAGGTCCAGGTCTTCGCGAGGCGCATCGAGGTCGGTGAGGCGTTCGCCGCCGAGATCCGGTCCGCGCATGGGCTGTCAGCCGTTGCCGCGCGTTCAGCGGGCGAGGCCGCGGACGGAGCCGACCTCGTGCTCACGGCCACGAGCGCGACCCGGCCGGTGCTGGAGGAGGCCTGGATCGGGCCGGGCACGGTGGTCGCATGCGTGGGCACGGCGGAGCCCGGCTCGGCGCTCGCCGAACGCAGCGACCTGTTCGTCGTGGACAGCCGCGAACAGCTGCGTCGCGAGCTCGTCGAGCTGTTCGGCGAGGCGGCGCCGGAATGGGTCGATGCCACGGTCGCGGAGATCGTGACCGGCCGGCACGCGGGCCGGACCGATCCCGCGCAGCGCGTCCTGCTCGTCACGGAGGGCCTGGTGAGCCAGGACATCGCGCTTGCACACCTGGCGTACCGCCGCGCGCTCGAGACGAACCTTGGCGTTCCGCTGGCGTTCGGCCCGGCGCTCCCCGCCGCCGGGGAGCTCCTCGCGTCCCCACGGGAGGCCAACCGATGGCGGTCGTGACGGTCGAGGCCTGGGCAGGCCGGACGGTCGAGCAGAAGCGCCGCCTCGTCGCGGCGATCACGAGCGCGATGGTGGAACATTTCGGCTCGAACCCGCAGCACCTGCACGTGATCATCCACGAGGTGCCGAAGGACGACTGGGGGCGCGGCGGGGTGCTGTCGAGTGACGCGGATGCGACGCCCGCGGATGGCCGGCAGGCGGGCACCCTCGGGGCTTCCGGACGATCGGCGCGATGAGCGGGATCCGCGACGGCCTCCCGATCGCTCCGGGGAGCGGGATCTGGCGTCTCTCGCACTTGCTGCTTCACGTGCGCGACCTCGAGCGCTCGGTCGCGTTCTACGAGCGGCTTCTTGGCCTTTCGGTCCGGGAGCACGGCGCGCTGGCTGGCGGGCGCCCGTACGTTTCGATGGCGCAGGGCATCGGCCTCACGGCGGCGACCGACGCCGAGACCGCCTCGTTCGATCACATCGCGCTGCGCTGCCCCGGCGGGATCGACGGGGTCCGCCGCCTGCTCGATGCGTCGGGGATCGACCACGAGGCTCCGCGGCGGACGCCGTACGGGCTGTCGATCTACTTCCGTGACCCCGATGGCCATCGCGTCGAGTGTCATGACTCGACGGGGTTCGGCGGCGACGGTGCTGAGGGCGATGGACGCGGGGGCTGACCTCCGGGCATGCCGGGACGCCGGAAGCCGAGGCGTCGCCCCGGATCCCCGGACGCGCCGGGGCGCGAGGGCCGACGTGGCGCGTCCGCGTTTCGCGCCGTCCGGACGCCGCGGTGCGCGGGGATGATCCCTCGGTTCCGGCTGCACCGACCCACGACGCTGGAGGAGGCGGCCGGGCTGCTCGACGCCCACGGCCAGGCGGCGCGCGCGTATGCCGGCGGGACCGAGCTGCTGCTGGTCCTCCGCGAGGGGCTCCTCGAGATCGAGCACCTCGTCGACCTCAAGCGAATCCCCGGCCTGTCCGGGATTCGGGTGGTGGAGGACGACGGCGAGCTGGAGATCGGCGCTCTCGCCACCCACACGTCGATCGCCGAGTCGCCGCTGGTGCGCGAGCACTGTCCCGCGCTGGCTGCCGCGGAAGGCGTGTTGGGGAACCGCCGTGTGCGCAACGTGGGGTCGATCGGCGGCAACCTGTGTTTCGGCGAGCCACACGGGGACGTCGCTCCGGTGCTCGTCGCCCTCGGCGCGGCACTGCTGTTGCGGGGACCCGAGGGGTTGCGCCGCGTCCTGCCGGAGGACTGGTTGCTCGGTCCGTTCGAGGTCGACCTGCGACCCGCCGAGATCCTCGTCGCCGTGCGCGTCCCGCTGCGCGGCCAGGTCCTCGCGTATCGTCGGATACGGACACTCGAGCGGCCGACCGTGAGCGTCGCCGTCGCGCTGACCGCCTCGCCTGGGACGCCCGGAGCCGTCTCGGCGCGCGTGGTCGTCGGGTGCGCCGGTCCCCGCCCGACCCGCGTCCGCGCCGCCGAGGATCGGCTCTCCGCGACGAGCGCAGATCCGCAGAGGGTCGACGCTGCGGACGTGGCCCGCAGGTGCGGGACCGCCGCTGCTGACGAGGTCGATGCCGTCGACGACCTCTACGGCCCGGAGACGTACAAGCGGCGTCTAGTCGGCGTCCTGGTCCGACGAGCCGTGCAGGAGGCGTGGACCGGGTTCGGCGGGCGGACCATGGAGGCGCGGGCGTGAGGCTGAGGCACGAGTTCGAGGTGGACCGCAGCGTCGACGAGGTCTGGGGTCGCCTGTGGGACGTGGAGCTGGTCGCCGGCTGCATCCGCGGCTGTACCGACGTGCGCACGGTCGAGCCCTTCCGTTCGTACGCGGCCACCATCAGCCAGTCACTCGGTCCGTTCCGCGTCGCGTTCCCGCTCGCGATCGAGGTCCGGGACATGCAGCCGCCGCGCTCGTTGTCTGTCGCGGGCACCGGCCGCGACGCGCGGATCGCAAGCCGCGTCCAGGGGACCCTCGACGCGTGCCTGAGCGAGGCGGACGGCGGGGGGACGCGCGTCGTGGTTGACGTGGACCTGGCGCTGCAGGGGCGGATCGCGACGCTCGGCCACGGGATCGTCGAGCGCAAGGGACGCGATGAGCTCGCTCACTTCGCGGAGGCACTTCGCGAGACGCTCTCGCGGTCCGCCGACGCGCCGGGGACGGAGCCCGTGGCACGGGATGCCTGACGCGGACGCCGGCGCGCTCGCCACCGAAACACTCGCGATCGAGACGTGGGTCAACGGCGTGCGCCACCGGCTCGAGATCGACACCGGGGAGACGCTTGCGGCGCTGCTGCGCGATCGGCTCGGCCTGACGGGCACGAAGGTCTCGTGCGGCGTCCAGGTCTGCGGGGCGTGTACCGTCCTGCTCGACGGGCTCGCGGTCAGCGCGTGCTCGGTGCTGGCCGTCGAGGCCGACGGGCACGCGGTCCGGACGGTCGAGGGCATGGCGCGCGACGGCGAGCTGGCGCCGCTCCAGGACGCGTTCATCGCGTGCGGCGCGTTCCAGTGCGGCTTCTGCACCCCGGGCTTCCTCATGGCGTGCACCGAGCTGCTCGAGCGTCACGCGGACCCCGACGAGGACACGATCCGGTCCTGGCTCGAGGGGAACCTCTGCCGCTGCACCGGCTACCGGCCGATCGTCGAGGCGGTTCGGATGGCGGCGAAGCGCCGGACCGGAGCGTCGGGGCCGGACGGGGGCGGCCACGACGTGCCCGCGACCGGGAGCACCGGCCACGACGTGCCCACGACCGGGAGCGCCGGCGATGGCTGAGCGCTTCCGGGTCATCGGCCGGCCGGTCCCGCGCATCGACGGCGTGGCGAAGGTCACGGGCGCGGCGGCGTACGTCGGCGACCTGCACCTGCCCGGGCTCCAGCACGCAGCCGTCGCCCGGAGCGCGGTCCCTCACGCGCGGATCGTGTCGTGCTCGCTCGACGCCGCGCGCGCCGTGCCCGGCGTCACCGTTGTCCTCACGGCTTCGGATGCCCGGCGCCACTTCACGGCCAACCGGTTCGGCCCCGTGGTGCGCGACACGCCCGTCCTCGCCGAGGACGTGGTCCGGTACGAGGGCGAGCCCGTCGCGCTCGTCGTGGCACGCACGGCCGATGCTGCCAGGCGTGCCGCCGGCCTCGTCGACGTCGAGTACGAGGATCTGCCGGTCCTCACGGACATCGAGGCCGCGATGGCGGAGGGCGCGCCGCGGCTGCACGGGCACGCGGAGGGCGGCGAGTTCGGGGGTGCGTGGGGACGGGGCTCGGATCCGGAGCACAACGTTGCCGGGCAGTACCACGACCTGCGCGGTGACCCCGCCGCCGCGTTCGCGAGGGTGGAGCACGTGTTCGAGCACACGTACCACGTGCCGCCGATCCAGCACTACGCGCTGGAGAACCACGTCGTGGTGGTCGAACCCGACGGACCCGGCCTGACCGTGCACGCCGCAAACCAGTACCCGTTCCTGATGGCCCGGCTGCTCTCCGGCCTGCTGGGAGTGCCGGAGTCTGCGATCCGCGTCCGCGTGCCGTTCGTCGGCGGCTCGTTCGGCAGCAAGGAGTACGTCAACGTGCTGCCCCTGGCGGCCCTGGCCGCGCTCGCGGTGCGCGCGCCGGTCCGGCTCGAGTGCTCGATGGAGGAGTCGTTCCGGAGCTCGTCGCGGCATGGCGCGCGGATGACATTCCGGACGGCACTCGCCGCCGACGGCCGGATCGCCGCCCGCGAGGTGCGGCTGCTGTTCGACACGGGCGCCTACGCGGACCAGGGACCGCGGGTGGTACGACAGGCCGGCTACCGCAGCCCCGGTCCCTACCGGATCCCGCACCTTCGCGTCGACGCGTGGGCGGTCTACACGAACCGCGTCCCCGCGGGCGCGTACCGCGGCTTCGGTGCGAGCCAGCCGATCATGGCGTGTGAACGACACACTGACGAGATCGCGGCGGCGCTCGAGCTCGACCCCGTCGAGTTCCGGCTCCGGAACCTGCTTGCGCTTGGCGACGACTTCGTGGCCGGGGACCGGCCGCTCGACTGCGATCTGCCGGCCGGCCTCCGCCTTGCGGTGGCGGAGATGCGGCCGGGACACGATCGGCCGGAGCCAGGGCGGCGGTTGCACGGAGTCGGCTTCGCGGTGGGCGCGAAGAACAGCGCGAGCGGGCGGCTGCCGTCGAGCGCGATCGTCCGGCTGCATGCGGATGGATCGGCGACCGTGCTCGCCAGCAGCGTCGAGATCGGCCAGGGGACGCTGACGATGCTCGCGCAGGTCGCTGCGGAGGCGCTCGGCTCGGGTGTCGACAGGGTCCGCGTGTCGACCCCCGATACCGGCGCCACGCCCTTCGACCAGCGCACGTCGTCCAGCCGCTCGACGGTTCACCTCGGGCTGGCCGTCCAGCGTGCCGCCGAGGACGCCTCGCGACAGGCGTGCGAGGCGGCAGCCGAGCGGTGCGGAGTGCCGGCGGAGGGCCTCGCGCTGCGCGAGGGGATCGTCACGGGCGGGCCGCGCCCGATGTCGATCCGGGAGGTCATCGACGGCCCCGGCTCGCGGTTCGGCGGAGAGATCATCGGGGTGGGCCATTTCGTGCCGGACGAACCGGAGGCGCCGACCGCATTCGGGATGCGCGCGGGGTACTGGGAAGGATCCGTGGGCGCCGCGGCGGTTGCGGTGGATCCCGAGACGGGCGAGGTCGAGGTCACGAAGCTGGTCTCGGTGGGCGACGCCGGGACCGTGATCAATCCGCTGACGGCGCACGGTCAGGAGGAGGGCGGTGCCGCGATGGCCGTGGGCCACGCGCTGTTCGAGGCGTGTGTCTACGAGGGCGGCCATCTCGTCAACCCGTCGCTGCTGGACTACCGCCTGCCCACCGCGCGCGACGTGCCTGCGGCGCTCGAAAGCCGGCTGCTCGAGCGCGGCGACGGACCGGGACCCTACGGTTCGAAGGGCCTCGGCGAGAGCGCGATCATCACCGCCGCGCCCGCGATCGTGAACGCGGTGGCAGCCGCGATCGGCGCCCCGCTCCGCGAACTGCCGCTGACGCCCTGGCGCGTGCTCGAGGCGCTCGACGGGCGCGAGCACGCCGAGCCGGGCGCGGGACGGGCCTGACCGGGCCTCGCCGGGACGTCCCTGACGGCGCGTCCGCCGGCAATCCCGGCCCTCAGCGCGAGTCGCGTTCCCGGAGGGCTCGCCAGACGCGTTCCGGCGTGAACGGCGCCTCGCGGAGCCGGATCCCTGCGGCACGCTCGACCGCGTTCGCGATCGCCGCCGCGACCGGGTTCAGCGCCCCCTCGCCGCCACCCTTGGCACCGTACGGCCCCACCCCGTCCCTGCGCTCGGCGAGGAGCGGCCGCATCTCGGGCACGTCGCTGAACCGTGGGACGCGGTAGTCGAACAGGTTTCCGTTCAGGAGGTTCCCCGCCTCGTCGTAGAGGAGCTCCTCCCGCATGGCCATGCCCAGGCCCATGATCGCGGCGCCCACGTCCTGGGCCTCCGCGAGGCGCGGGTTGATCGCGCATCCCACGTCGCCGATCGTCACCATGCGGTCCACCCGGATCACGCCCGTCTCCTCGTCGACGGAAACGTCGATCCCGACGCAGCCCAGCTCGTAGAACGGCGGCATCTCCGCCGTCGCGCCGGATCGCCGGAGGTACCCGCGCCCGACCACCTCGCCGCTCGCCGTCCCGAACCACGCCCGCACGACCGCGCCCCAGTCGTGGACGCGGTCGCCGATCCGGACGCCGCCGCGTTCCTCCACGACGGCCGGCCCGTCGGGCGCGAGGGTCTCCTGCGCCCAGCCGCACAGCTGCGCCCGCGCGTCGCGTGCCGCGGCCTGGATCGCGAGACCCATGAGGGTCGTGGTGCGGCTCGCCCCCGTCGAGCGGTCGTACGAGACCGCTGCGGTGTCCGAGTTGAGGAAGTGGACGCGGGCGAGGTCGACGCCCATCTCGCCGGCGGCGATCTGGGCCAGGACGGTGGCCGAGCCCTGCCCGATCTCGGTGCTCCCGCACATCAGCGTGACGGACCCGTCGTGGTGGACGCGGACGATCGCGGTGGTGATCGGCTCCGAGCCGGCGTCGGACATGGAGACACAGATCGCCTGTCCGTGCCCCGGTGCCGCCGCCCCCCAACCCAGCTCACGCGCTGCCAGGTCCAGGTCGGCGGCGAGGTCCGCGTCGAACCCGCGCGCCTTCGCCCAGGGCGGCTCGCCCGGGCTCAGCAGGTTGCGCCGGCGCAGCTCGAGCGCATCGAGGCCCAGCCGCGCGGCCGCCTCGTCCATCTGCGACTCTCCGGCAAACGTCGCCTGCGGCGCCCCGAAGCCGCGGAAGGAGCTGGCGGGCGCCGTGTTCGTGTAGACCGCCAGGCTCTCGACGCGCAGCGCCGGGATGCGATACGGGCCGCCGAGGCGGTTCGCCGCCTTGCGGGCGACCAGCGGCGAGTTCTCGGCGTACGCCCCGCTGTTGAGCACGATCCGCGCGTCGCGGCCGAGGATGCGTCCCTCCGCGTCGAACGCGGTGCGCACCGAGACGGTCGCGGCGTCGCCCCGGGTCGTGAGGATCGCCTCCTCGACCGAGAGGGCCAGCCGCACCGGGCGCCTCGCGCGCAGCGCCAGCGCCGCGGTGAGGGGCTCGATCTTCGTGTAGGACTTGCTCCCGTAGCCGCCTCCGACGTACGGCACGACCACGCGCACGGCCGAGAGCGGCAGCCCGAAGCAGCGTGCCAGGTCGTCGCGAACCATGTAGGGGTGCTGGGCGGAGGTCCAGACGGTCAGGCCCCCGGCCTCGAAGCTGGCCATCGCCGTGTACGGCTCCATCGCATACGCGTAGGCCATGGGGTAGCGGTACGTGCCTTCGACGACCACTGCCGCACGCCCGAAGGCCTCCTCGATGTCGCCCCAGGCCTGGACCGAGCGGGAGCAGACGTTCGGGTGTGCACGCGCGATGTCCTCCTCGAAGCCGCGGTGCGGGCGCTGTTCGCCGGCCTTCGCGTGGAGCACCGGGGCCTCAGGTGCGAGCGCGGCCGCCGCGTCGACGACGTGCGGCAGAGGCTCGTACGTGACCTCGATGAGCGCGAGCGCCTCGGTGGCGGTCGCGAGATCCTCGGCGACGACACCGGCCACCGGTTCACCCGCATAGCGCACCTTGCCGTCGGCGATCAGCGGGTGGTCCGCGACCGCGTGGCCGTAGACGAGATGCACGTCGGGGAGGTCGGCGGCGGTCACGACGGCGACCACGCCGGGGTGCGCGGCGGCAGCCGTCGTGTCGATCGACACGACGCGGGCGTGCGCGTACGGGCTGCGGAGCAGGCGCGCGTGGCAGAGCCCGGGCAGCGTGAGGTCGGCCACGTAGCGCGCCTCGCCCGTGACCTTCGCACGACCGTCGGCGCGGGCGACGGGCAGGCCGATCGGCGCGGGAGGAGGGGAGCGCCGGGCGGCGTCCCCGTCGCGGCCGCGCAGCGTCTCGAGCGTCTCGTCCCGGCGGTGTCGGCTCGCGTTCATTGCCCGGCCTCCGCCGCAGCGAGCACTGCGTCGACGATCGGGACGTACCCGGTGCAGCGGCACACGTTCCCCTCCAGCGCGTGGACGACGTCTTCCCTCGAAAGGTGGCGCTGCTCCTCGAGGAGCGCCGTGGCCGCCATGAGCATCCCGGAGGTGCAGAAGCCGCACTGGAACGCGGCGTGCTCGATGAACGCCTCCTGGAGCGGCGTGAGCGAGCCGTCCCGCGCCAGCCCCTCGACCGTCCGCACGGCGCGCCCGGACGCCTCGACGGCGAGCAGCGTGCAGGAGCTGACGGGCTGGCCGTCGAGCAGCACCGTGCATGCGCCGCAGACCTGGGCGTCGCAGGAGACCTTCGTTCCGGTCAGGCCCAGCCGTTCGCGCAGCACGTCGGCGAGCGTCTCACGCGGCTCGATGCGCAGTGCGACGTTCCGCCCGTTCACGGTGCACGCGAGATCGACGAGCTGGATGGTGCGCGACTCAGGCACGCGTCGCCTCCTCGTACGCGGAGGTCGCCGCCGCACGCAGCAGCAGGCCGACCAGGTGTCGTTTGTAGTCCGCCGATCCGTTGACGTCGTCGAACGTCTCGACGTCGTGCCGCGCAGCCTCGACAGCGGCGCCCAGCGCGTCGTCGAGGTCGGCCCCCCGCGCCCCGACGAGGGTCTGGCCGACACGCTCGAGCAGGACCGGGCTCTCGCAGGCGGATGCCACGGCGACGCGCGCATCCGCGATGGCGCCCTCCGCGACATCGATGCGGCAGGCGACGGACGCCGCCGGTCGCTCGAAGAAGGCGAGCTTGGCGAAGCCGTGGCCTCGGCCCGGACGCGCGGGGGGCACGCGCACGTCGAGCAGCAGCTCGTCGGGGGCGCGGTCCGTGAACAGCGGGCCGGCGATGAACGCGTCGACGTCGAGCTCGCGCTCGCCTTCGGCCGAGCCGAGGCGGACCCGGGCTCCCGCCGCGAGCAGAAACGCGGCCGGATCCGAGTGGGGTTCCGCGAAGCAGAGATTGCCGCCCAGGGTGCCGGTGTTGCGCACGCGCACGTTCGCCACCTGCCGCTCCAGAAGCCGGAGGGCGGGCAGCCGCTCGCCGACGAGCGCCGAGCGCTCGATCTCGCGGTGGGTCGTCGTCGCGCCGATCCGCAGCCAGCCGCCCGGCTGGACGGCGATGCCCGCCAGCGCGGGGATCCGCTTGACGTCGACGAGGTGCTCGAAGGAGGCGAGCCCGAGCTTCATGGTCTGGAGCAGCTCGGTCCCGCCGGCGTACGGCACGGCCTCGCCGGGATAGCGCCGGAGCAGCTCCGACGCCTCGGCGACGGACGTCGGGACGTGCAGCTCGAACCGCGGAATCGTCATGCCAGCGCTTCTCCCGCCCGCGGGCGTTCCTGGACGTGTGCCGCGAGGTCCGCGTTGGGGTGGGCCCCGAGCGGCTGGTACGGCGGGCGATCCTGGTTGCACAGATCCGTCGCGATCCGGGCGTAGACGCGCGCCGCGTCGACGAGGTCCTGCACGCGGAACGCCTTCCGCAGCGCGTGGTCGGACGCCCGCGGCGCGTAGCTGACGGCGGGGCGGCTGCAGCCGCCGCCCGTGCCGTCCAGGGTGGCCGCGACGTTGATGCGGTCCGGCGTGAGCGCGATCCGGCGGGGGTGGAACTCGTGCTCCCTCAGCCACGCGTGGACGTACTCACCGGCCGCCCCCTCCGAGGCCGTCGGGCTGTCGATATTGCCGAGGGCGAGCGCGAGGTCGATGACCTCCTGCGGGTCGATGCGGGCGACGATGTCATCGGGCGTCACGCCTGGCCTCCCCGTTCTGTACGCAACTGCCACGACATTGTATCCATGATGGCCAGCCGGTACGCTCGACTCGTCTCGCCCGACCGCGATCATTCGGTGCGGTTCCACCGCGCGCGGGCCGGCTGCGTCCGTGTGACGGCGCACGTCCGCATTCGGCGCTCTGCCGCGGTCGTGGATCGGCCCGCAGCGCCGGCCGCTCACGTGTTTCGCGCTCGTCAAAGCGGGTTGGTGGGCTGTGTACAATCGAGCCGCGATTGTCCACTGGACGGTGGGCTGGCGCCGGGTGCCGGTGCCGCCCGCGGACGATCGGCACAGGACTGGGCAGGTGCAGGGTGACACTCACGCGACGCAGTGGCTATGACGGGGAGCGTCTCGCATCGCTCGTCGCCGACAACAGGCGCCGCACGACGACTGCGCAGGATCTCGCGCTGACGACGCTGCGCCAGGCGATCCTCGACGGGACGATCGAGCCCGGGGCGCGCCTGCGCCAGGAAGACCTCGCGGAGGTGTTCGACGCGAGCCGGATCCCGGTGCGCGAGGCACTCCGTGCGCTGGAGCACGAAGGGCTCGTGACCTCCGAGCCGCACCGCGGATTCACGGTGACCACGCTCGATGCGGACCAGATCGAGGAGATCTACGACCTCCGCTCCGTCCTCGAAGGGCATGCCGTGCGGCTCGCGATCCCGCTGCTCACCGCGGAGGACCTGGACGAGATGCAGCAGCTGTTCGACGAGATGCTGGCAGCGCCGGACCCGGACGAGGAGCTCGCGCGGCGCGAACGCTTCTACATGCGCCTGTACTCCGTGACTGCCCGGCCGCGGCTCGTCGGGCTGATCGCGCGGCTCCGGCAGGAGGTGTCGCGCTCGCTGCGCTGGAAGCTGGTCCAGCACTCGCCCGAGCATCACCGCATCTTCTTCGACGCGGTGAAGCAGGGCGATGCCGACACGGCCGCCAGGGAGCTCACGGCCCACTACACGAAGGTCGTTGCCCTCCTTCGGCGGTTCCTCCGGGAGTCCGAGGCCGGGCCCGTCTAGCGGCCGGTCGCCTGCGCTCGCCGTCCGCACGCTCCCGGCCGCGGACCCTGCGACCGCAGCCCCACGGGGCACCCGGCCCGCTCTGACCCACGGGGCCTCGCCGGCACGTCCCGTCCGAGCCTCCCGGGCCCGGATTGGGGCGCCAGGCCGATGCCATCCGGGGCCTTCCGTTGTTCCGTCGCTCGTCCAGCCCGGGCCGCTTGCGTCTGCGCGATGGCATCTGGCGCATGCAACCTTCCGAGTCTTGTAGACAATATGGGTCATCCTGCCTACAATCGCGGACCACCGACGACTGCAGGCGAACTGCGACGACCACGATCCGCAATGGAGGGGACCGGGCGTGTCACGATGACGACGGTCGAGGAAGTGCACTTCTGGAGCCACGGCTGCCGGCTCGCGGGCACCCTGCAGACGCCCGATGGCGCGGGCGGGCGACACCCCGTCATCGTCCAGGGGCCGGGCTGGATGGGCCTGCGTTCCGCGAAGCTGTACAGGCCGTACCACGAGGCGCTGCTGGCGGCCGGCTTCGCGGTCCTCACGCTCGACTACCGCGGGTTCGGCGACTCCGAGGGCGATGGGACGTTCCTCGATCCCATGGACCAGGTCGCCGACATCGTCGCGGCCATCGACTACGCCGCGACCCGCGAGGACCTGGACGTTCGCCGGCTTGGCGTGTTCGGATCGGGCGGCACGGGCGGGGGCAACGCCGTGATCGTCGCCGGCCTGGACGAGCGCGTGCGCGCCGTCGTCAGCCAGCTTCCCGTCGCCGACGGACGCGACTGGCTGCACCGGATGCGGCGGGAGTACGAGTGGCTCGAGTTCCTCCAGCGCGTGGAGGAGGACCGTCGCCACCGCGCGGCGAACGGCGAGGGTGAGCTCGTCGCGCCGCGGGACGGGATCATGGTGCCGACGCCGGAGCGCCGGACGACCACCGTCAAGAGCGACGTCGACTCGCGGGTACCCGATCGGGTCGCGCTGTCGAGCGCCGCCGCCATCTTCGCCTACCGGCCCATCGACTACGTCGACCGGATCAGTCCGCGCGCCGCGATGTTCGTCTGCGTCGAGCGGGATGCCACCACCCCGGAGGACCATGCCATGTCGCTCTACGAGCAGGCCGGCGGGCCGAAACGGCTCGTCGTCCAGACGGGTACCACGCACTACGGTGCCTACACCCAGTACGCCCCGCTCGTCACGCCGCTCATCGTGGACTGGTTCACGCGGCACGTCGTCTCGGCAGACGTGCTCGTCCACGACTGCGCGCCGGAGGCCGGGGTCGTCCGGCTGAGCCTCTCGTGACCGGCGCCGAGCTCCGCCTCGGGCGGTACGACCTCGCGGTCCGCGGGGGAACCCTCGTGCGCCCGACCGGGCGCGTCGTGGCCGACCTCGGGATCCGCGACGGGCGGATCGCGGGGATCGTCGCTCCCGGTACGCCGCTCGACGCGGCGGAGGAGTTCGACGCGAAGGGGCACGCGATCCTGCCCGGGGTCGTCGACATCCACACGCACCACCGCGACCCCGGCTTCACCGCCAAGGGGGACATCACCACCGAGACGGCGGCGGGCGCGGCCGGCGGCGTGACCACCAGCCTGGGGATGCCGAACGTCTCGCCGCCGCCCAACACGCCGGAGCGCCTGGCGGCGATGCTCGACCTCTACGCCCGCAAGTCGCTCGTCGACTACAACGTGAACGCCTCGGCGGCCGTGCCCTCCGAGATCCCCGCGCTTGCGAAGCAGGGTATCGCCGCGTTCAAGATCTTCATGGTCGAGGACACCGGGCGCGACTACCCGCACATGCCCGGGACGGGCGTGCACGATCACGGGAAGCTCCTCGAGATCTTCGAAGCGGTCGCCGAGACGGGCCTTCGGCTGATGGTGCACCCGCACGACCAGGCGCTGATGACGCGGATCGAGCACGAGTTCTGGGATCGCGGTGAACGCGACGCCCGCGCCTACGCCCGCGCCTACGCCGCGTACGACGGGCTGATCTGGGACAGCGCGGCCGCGCTCCTCATCCGGCTCCATCGCGCCACCGGCGCGCCGCTGCACCTGCTGCACACGCAGAGCCGAGGCGTCCTGCGGCTCCTCCGGGAGGCGAAGGCCGATGGGCTCGCCGTCACCGCTGAGCTCAACCCGTGGGCGCTCTTCCTTGGCAACGACTGGGCCAACATCGAGCGCCTGGGCTCGTACGCCCTCTCCTACTGGGTACCCGCCGTCAACACCGAGCCGCTCTGGGAGGCCCTCAACGACGGCACGATCGACCTCGTGTCGACCGACCACGCTCCCCACCTCCGGGAGGAGAAGGAGCCCGGATGGACCGACGGCTGGAAGGCCCACACGGGCACCCCGGCGATCCAGTTCTACCTGTCGATGCTGCTCGATGCAGCACATCGCGGGCGGATCACGCTCGAGCGCGTTGCGGAGGTCACCTCCTCGGCCCCCGCACGCGCGCTCGGGCTCGGGACCAAGGGCCGGCTCGAGGTCGGCGCGGACGCCGACCTCGCGATCGTCGACCTCGACGCTGAGCTCGAGGTGCGCGACGAGATCGTCATCAGCCGCATCGGCTGGACGCCGTACGCAGGCCAGACGTACCGCGGCCTCGTCACGCAGACGTTCGTCCGCGGCCACCTCGTGTACGACCGCGGGTCCGTGGTCGGCGAGCCCGGCTGGGGACGCCAGGTGACGCCGACCGATCCTCCGGCGACGCCGGTCCCGGCGGCGGCCCGCCACACTGCGGCCGGCGGCGCCCGTCCCGCCGAAGCCCGAGCCGCCGCGCTCGACAGCAAGGAGCTCAGCGTCCCATGACCACTCGCTTTGGCCTGCTCGTCCCGCACTTCGGTGAGGACGCCGACCGGGATCGCCTGATCGAGGGTGCGCGCCTGGCGGAGCGCCTGGGATTCGACTCGCTCTGGGTCCGCGACCACCTCGTGTTCCACCCGCACGGGATGGAGGGGACGGACCGCACGTTCATCGAGCCGTTCGTGACGCTCGCGTTCCTGGCCGGTGTGACCGAGCGGATCGGACTCGGGACCGCGACGATCATCCCGTTCCGCCACGCTGTCTACCTCGCGTACAGCGTGGGATCGCTATCGTGGCTGACGCGGCGCGGGTTCGACCTGGGCATCGGCGCCGGGAACTTCCAGCACGAGTTCGACGTGGCCGGGCTCGGCGATGCCGACCGACCGGCGCTCATGCGCGAGCAGGTCGAGATCGCCCGGCAGCTGTGGACGGGCCAGAGCGTCGAGCACCACAGCGAGCACTACGACTTCTCCGACGTCGACCTGAAGCCCACGCCCCTGTCGCCCGTGAACGTGTGGTGGGGCGGCGCGACCCCGGCCTCCGCCCGGCTGGCGGTGGACTTCTGCGAGGGCTGGCTGCCCGGCCGCATCACGTTCCCGACGTACGAGCGCCGGCTCGAGCAGATCCGGGAGCGGTGCGTCGAGCAGGACAAGCCCATGATCATGACCGGCGCCGTGCCCGTCACGAGCATCGGCGCGACCCGCGAGGACGGGCTCCACCGACTGAACGCGCCCGGCCTCATCAAGAACGCGAACAACCAGCGCTTCTGGCTGAAGCCGGCGTCCGGGGAGTTCACGAAGATCGAGGAGCTCGACGGATCGATCCTCGCCGGGACCGCCGAGGACGTCGCCGAGGGCGTGAGCCGCTACATGGAGATCGGCTGCGACCTGCTCGTCTTCGACCTCCGCTTCCGCTTCGCCGACTGGCTGGACCAGATCCGGCTGATCGCCGAGGAGGTCCTGCCTCGCGTCGGCGCCGCCGAGGCTCCCGTCGAGCGCGTGGGCTGACGGCCGGCCGGACGGCGTGGCCCCCGCAGGCGGGCGGGCGGCGCGGCCGGCAGGAGAGGGTGCGGCGCCGCCGGCGCGTGCGGCGGGGTCGGGATCGATCGGAGGGTTCGCGACGTGACGATGATCGGGTACGCGGCGATGCTCGAGCAGTTCGAGCCGACCGCGCTGCTGGACTGGTGCGAGGCGGCGGAACGCGCAGGGTTCGGGGGCTTCCAGGTCAGCGAGCACTTCCACCCCTGGACGCCGCAGCAGGGGCAGAGCGCGTTCGCCTGGGCGTTCATGGGAGCCCTCGGCCAGCGGACCAGCCTCCCGTTCGGGCCCGCCGTGACCTGCCCGGGGTTCCGCTACCACCCGGTCGTCATCGCCCACGCGGCCGCGACACTGGGCGCGATGTACCCGGGCCGCTTCTGGCTCGGCCTGGGCGCCGGCGAGGCGCTGAACGAGCACGTCATCGGCGGCGAGTGGCCCGACGTGGCGACGCGCAGCACGATGCTGTTCGAGTCGATCGAGGTCATCTCGAAGCTGTTCAGCGGGGCGCTGGTGCGGCACCGCAGCCAGTTCTTCACCGTCGACGGCGCCCGCCTCTACACCCGGCCGGCTGAGCCGGTGCCGATCTACGTTGCGACGGCCGGGCCGGTCAACGCGGAGCGGACGGGCCGCCTGGCCGACGGGATCATCACCGTCGGGGCCGCCGACGAGAAGATCGGGATGCTGTTCGACCGGTTCGCGCGTGGCGCGGCGCAGGCGGGCAAGGATCCCGCGCGTCTCCGCCGCATCCTGCAGATCCACGTGAGCTGGGCCCCCACCGACGACGAGGCGATGGGCAACGCCGTGGCGGAGTGGCCCAATGGCGGGATGAACTTCCCGAAGCAGGACATCCGCAACCCCGAGGACTTCGCGGCGATGGCGAGGCTCGTGCGGCCGGAGCACTTCGCGAACCGTGTGCTGGTCACGTCAGACCTGGCCGCGCACGTCGCGCACATCCGCAAGTACCTCGCGATGGGCTTCGACGAGGTGTACGTGCACAACGTGGGGCGCAACCAGGAGGCGTTCATCGAGGCCTACGCGAGCGATGTGCTTCCCGCACTCCGCGACACGCAGGCGCCGTCGACGGCGACGGGTGCCGGGGCTGGAGAGGATCAGCGATGAAGACGACGACGTCGACGCATGTCACGCATTACGAGGTCCAGAAGACCCGGCGCAACCGGCTGCTCGAGGAGTGGCGCGGCTACCAGCGGGCGCTCGTCAAGCGCTCCGAGGTCGAGATGGTCGACGTGCCCTCGCGGCGGACGCGGCGTGGCGTCTACATGGGCTGGGACGGCGAGCGGCCCACGAAGAACCTCGACGCGAGCATCCACGAGATTCCCCCCCATACCACCACGACCGTCCACCGCCACTCCTGGGACGCGATCATGTTCGTCGAGTCCGGGCGGGGCTGGACCGAGATCGACGGGCAGGTCATCCAGTGGCGTCCGTGGGACACGCTGCACCTCCCGGCCTGGGCCTGGCACCGCCACGGCAACGACGGGGACGCCTCCGCGGTGTTCCACACCTGGAGCGTCGAGCCGATGCTCGAGTCCTTCGGCGTCGCGCTGCTCGAGGAAGGGGGCGATTCGCCCTACTCCGAGCTGCCCGCGCCTCCCCGACAGGCCGAGGCCCCCGAGGGCGATGATCCGTACGCGCGAAGGGTGCGGCGGCTCGCGGCCTCGGCACGCGGTGCGGACGGCGCACGGCTCATCACCCGTTTCGACGACGTGCGCGGCGTGGTGACGCCGCGCGGTGCGCGCAGCCTGTTCCTCGTCGACCAGTCGATCGGCTACCACACCGCCGGACTGAGCGCGGTCATGCACGAGCTCGCGCCCGGGCTGTACCAGTCGCGGCACCGGCACGGTGGGGAGGCATGGCTGTACGCGGTGTCGGGGCGCGGGCACAGCGAGATCGACGGCGTGTCGTACCCATGGGAGGCCGGCGACCTGGTCGTCGTCGACCACTGGGCCTGGCACCAGCACTTCAACGACGACACGAAGCAGACGGCGCGGCTGATCCGCGTCCACAACTTCGACGCGCTCTACGACATGATCCGCATCCTGCTCGACCCGATCGACCTGTTCGAGGAGCCGAAGGTGCTCGACGCCCCGGACCTCTCCGGCATCACCTGGCCCGACCACTTCGCCGGGCGCCCCGAGGCCTGACGTGGCGTCGATCCCGCTGCCGCCCGGCGCCGAGGGCCTGGCGAGCCTGGCCGAGCTGCCCGAGGAGGGCTGGCAGGATCGCTGGGACCGCATCATCGTCGATCCCGCCATCAAGGACCGGCTCCTCAACTTCGGCACGTTCTACTTCGGCCCGCGGGCGCGCTACTCCCCGGTGGGGCTTCCGATCCACGGCCTGGTCGTGCTCGAGGGGCCGCCCGGGACCGGCAAGACGACGCTCGCCGGCGGACTCGCCGACCGCCTGGCGCGATCGCTCGAGACGCCAGGCCTGCTCTTCCTCGTCGTCGATCCCCACGGGCTGCCGAGCCAGCTCCTCGGCGAGAGCCAGCGCGCGGTCGCGCGGCTCTTCGAGCGGACGCTCCCCGATGTCGCGGCACGCGGCCGGCCCGTCGTGGTCCTCCTCGACGAGGTCGAGGCACTCGCGGTGAACCGCGGCGGCGCCTCGCTGGAGACGAACCCGGTCGACGTCCACCGCGCCACGGATGCCGTGCTCGCGGGGCTCGACCACGTCTCCGCGACGTGCCGCAACGTCCTGTTCGTGGCCACGACCAACTACGTGCGCGGCGTGGACCCTGCGTTCCTCTCGCGTGCGGACCTCGTCGAACGCGTCGCGCTGCCCGGCGTGGAGGCCGTGGAGGCGATCCTCGGCGACACGCTGCGCGAGATCCAGCCGGCGTTCCATGCCGACCCGTCCGCCCTGCGGCCGCTCGCGCACGGGTGCGTCGCGCAGGGACTCGACGCGCGCGGCCTCCGGAAGCTCATCGTCCGCGCCGTCATCCAGCGCCGCGAGCTGTCCGCCGACCCGGCCCTCCTGACGCTGCCCGATCTCGAGCGCGCGCTCGAGGATCTGTACGCGCAGGAGTAGCGCCGAGCGGCAGGCGAGGACGCGAGGGAGGCCACATGCACTTCGAGGGGACGGTCGAGATCCGGGCACCGCGCGACCGCGTGTGGGCGTTCGTGATCGACCCGGAGCGGGTCGCGACGTGCGGGCCCGGCGTCGAGTCGGTGGAGGTCGCGGACGGGACGCACTTCCGGGTGCGGGCCAAGGTCGGCGTGGGCTTCGTGAACGCGCGCTTCACCGTGGACCTGGAGACGACGGATGCGGTCGCGCCCGACCGCGCCGTCATCCGCGCCCACGGCCAGGCGCCGGGAAGCGCGGTCGACGGCACGGCCGCGATGACGCTGTCGGACGGACCGGACGGGTCGACGACGATGGCCTGGACGACGGAGGTGACCGTCGCGGGGACGCTTGCATCGGCGGGCGCCCGCCTCATCGAGGGAACGGCGCAGCGGATGATCGCCCAGACCTTCGACTGCATGCGGTCGAAGCTGGAGACGCCCGCCGGGACGCCACCTGCCGACGATCCCGCAGCCACGCCGTAGCCCGAGACGCTGGCGCGCCGGGTCGTTCTTCCCGGTGATGTCCAGTTCGAGACCGTCGACCGGAACGAGGCCGTCGAGAAGGGCCGCGTTCCGGTCGTACCGGGCAACGAGCATCGAGAGCTCCAGGGGTCCCTCAGCGCGTCATGGCAGGTTGAGCGCCGCG
>JAJYGH010000048.1 GCA_021785175.1 Chloroflexota bacterium
TGGTGGGCGATACTGGATTCGAACCAGTGACCTCACGGATGTGAACCGTGCGCTCTAACCGACTGAGCCAATCGCCCACGCGCTCTCGCGCATGGCGATTATCGGCTGCCGGAGGAGCCGGCGTCAACGCGAGGCGGACGGACGGATCCCCGGCGCCTCAGGGGCAAGCCCGGCGCGCGCCTGGTCCGTGGTCAGCCCCTCGACCTCGACCAGCTTGCGGCGCGATTGCGCACCGCCGACGAGGCGCACGGAGGTGCGTGGGACGTCGAGCGTTCGGGCCACGAGCCGCAGGAGCGCATCGTTCGCCGCCCCCTCGACGGGAGCCGCGCGGACGCGCGCGCGGAGGACGCCGTCGGGCCCGAACCGATCGAACGCGTCGACGCCGGCGCGCGGCGTGAGATGGATCTCGATCCGGGCGACGTCCACGCGCAGTCCGTGAGCGGCCACGCGCGTTGTCAGCCGATCCCCATCAGCCGATCCGCAGCGCGGCGGCGATCACCGAGAGCAGCAGGAACGCGACGATCGGGGAGAAGTCGATCATGCCCATCGGCGGCAGCACGCGCCGGATGGGCTGGAGGATGGGCTCGGTCGTCTCGAACAGGAACCGCCCGACGGGGGAATCGAACCTCGGATTGACCCAGCTCATGATCACGCGCCCGAGGAGCACGACGTAGAGGGCCAGGAACAGCAGGCGAAGGAAGTTGGGAAGGAACGCACCCACGGTGCCAGTATAGGCGGACGCCGACGCGACCCGTGCCGACGCGACCCGGCTGCAAAGGGACGCGCGTCGCTCAGGGAGCTGGCCGCTCCCCGAAGATCGCCCGGCCGATCCGGACGAGCGTGGCCCCCTCCTCCACCGCCACCTCGAAGTCGTCGGTCATGCCCATCGACAGGGTCGGCCCAAGCTCCGTGTGCGCCGCCCTCAGCCGCTCCGCCAGCTCCCTCAGCCGCCGGAACGTCGGTCGTGCCAGCTCGGCCTCGGGCACGGCGCGGCCGACCGTCATCAGCCCCTCGACGCGGAGCCGCGGCAGCGCCAGGAGGTCCGGCAGCTCGGCCTCGAGCCGCTCGGGCCCGTAGCCGGACTTCGCCGGGTCCGCGTCGACGTTGACCTCGAGAAGCACCGGCAGCGAGCCACGGTCGAGCTCGGCGGCGAGCCGGTCGAGCCGGCGCGCGAGCGCCAGCGAGTCGACGGTCTCGACGACGTCGAACAGCTCGACCGCTCGTCGCGCCTTGTTCGACTGGAGCGGGCCGATGAGGTGCCAGGCGATGCCACCTCCCCCGAGGGCCTCGATCTTGGCGGTCGCCTCCTGGACCCGGTTCTCGCCGAGGACGCGGAACCCGGCCTCGAACGCGGCCCGGACACGCTCCGCCGGGACCGTCTTGGTCACGGCGACGAGCGTGACGGACGCGGAATCGCGGCCGGCGCGCGCACACGCGTCCGCAATGCGCCCGAGCAGCGCCGAGCGGATGTCCGAGAAGGATCCGGAGCGCGACGTCAGACCGTCATCACCCCCGGGGACGCCTGCGCTCGCCGTTCCGCGGTCGGGCCCGGCCGGCCTGCCGGACGACCGCCGCTACCGCCCCCGCCGGAGGAAGGCGGGGATGTCGAGGTCGACCTCCTCGTACGCCGGCCGCCGCTGGACGGGTGCCGGCGGCGTCGCTGGCGTGGACAGCTCGAACGGGCGCTCAGCGACGCGCTCCGGCACGCCGAGCTGGTCCATGCGCTGTCGCTCGCGCTCCAGGTCGCGCAGGAAGTCACGGCTCTCGCGCCCGGCCCGCACCGACGTGTCCGCCGGCGTGTACTCACGGCGCTTGGTCGAGTCGAAGCCCGTGGCGATGACCGTGATCATGACGTCGTCGCCCATGCGCTCGTCGATGACCGTCCCGAAGATGATGTTCGCCTCGGGATCGGCCGCCTCCTTGATGATCTCGGCCGCCTCGTTGACCTCGAACAGGCCGAGATTCGGGCCGCCCGTCACGTTGAACAGCAGGCCCTGCGCACCGGTGATGTTGACCTCGAGGAGCGGGCTCGCGATGGCCTGGCGGGCCGCGTCGGCGGCCCGGTTCTCGCCAGACGCCCGCCCGATACCCATGAGCGCCGAGCCGGCGTTCTTCATGATCGTCCGGACGTCGGCGAAGTCGAGGTTGATGAGGCCCGGCACCGTGATGAGGTCGCTGATCCCCTGGACGCCCTGGCGGAGGACGTCGTCGACGACCCGGAACGCGTCGACGATCGACGTGTTCTTCGTCACGACGTCCTTGAGGCGGTCGTTCGGGATCGTGATGAGCGTGTCGACCTTCTCGCGCAGCAGCTCGGTCGTCTTCTCGGCGACCATCCGGCGCTTCGCGCCCTCGAACGAGAACGGCTTCGTGACGACGCCGATCGTCAGCGCGCCGACCTCCTTCGCGATCTCCGCGATGACCGGGGCCGCCCCCGACCCGGTGCCACCGCCCATGCCCGCGGTCAGGAAGACCATGTCCGAATCCTTGAGGGCCTCGAAGATCTTCTCCTGGTCCTCCTCGGCCGACCGCTGACCGATCGACGGATCGCCGCCGGCCCCGAGGCCGCGCGTGACCTTGTCGCCGATGCGGATCTTGTGCGGCGCGTCCGACTGGAGCAGCGCCTGGGAGTCCGTGTTCACCGCGATGAACTCGACACCCATCATCTCGGCCCGGATCATGCGGTTGACGGCGTTGCTGCCGCCGCCGCCGATCCCGATGACGCGGATGAGTGCGAAGTTCTCGGAATCCGACTGCAGCGGCATGCGGGATCCTCCGGGTACGGTGCTGCGGCGACGGGCGGGACGCCCGTGCGGACCTTGGTATCGTCGTCGGGGGTCTGGCCGGTCCTCCGACCGGCTTCGACCTGCGGGCGAGTATAGATCGCCGACACGGCCCCGGGCACCCCTGTTTCAGGGGTGAATTTGGGGGATTGCAGGCCCTCCCGGTCCTGCCCGGAGCGACGGCTGGGGCTGCGGGCAGCGGCCTACGGAAAGAGGCCCCGCACCCAGTCGCGCAGCCGGCCCACCGCGCCGCCGGCGGGCGCCGTCTCGTAGCGCCCCGGGTCGCCCTGCCGGAACTCACGCTCCCACAGCCGGAGCAACCCGATCGACGTGCTGAACGACGGCGTGAGGAGGTTGTCGACGAGCCCACCGACGCCGCCCGGGCCGGCGACCCTGACCGGCATGTCGAGCACCTGGCGCCCGAGTTCGGCGACGCCCGCGAGCTGCGCGCCGCCGCCCGTGAGCACGATGCCGGCCGGCAGGATGCCGCCCTTCACCGCGGTGGCGATCTGCGCGCCCACCTGCTCGAAGAGCTCGCGCATCCGGGCCTCGATGATGTCGCAGACCTGGGCGCGGCGGATCGTCCGGCCCTGCTCGTCGCCGAACACGGTGACGGTGATGAGCTCCTCCGGATCGATCGCGGCGAGGTCGGTGCAGCCGTACTGGAGCTTGACCTCCTCGGCCACCTGCAGGCTCGTCTTGAGCCCGATCATCAGGTCGTTCGTGACGTTGTTGCCGCCCACGGGCAGGACGGCCGTGTGAAACGGCCATCCGTCCATGAACAGGCCGATCGACGTGGTCCCGGCGCCGATGTCGACGACGGCGACGCCGAGGTCGCGCTCGGTGTCCGTGAGGACGGCCTCGGCGGCCGCGAGCGGCGCGGGGACCTTCTGCTCGATCCGGATCCCGGCCTGCCCGATGCACTTCGCGAGGTTCTGGATCGCGCTGACACTGCCGGTCACGATGTGCGCGTCGACCTCGAGGCGCGTGGCGCTCATCCCCAGCGGGTCCTTGACCCCCTCCTGGCCGTCGACCGTGTACCCACGCGTGATGACGTCGAGGATCTCGCGGTTGGACGGGATCGAGACGGCGCGAGCGACGTCGATGGCACGCTCCTCGTCCTCGCGGCTGACCTCCTTGTCGTGGCCGCTCACAGCGACCGCGCCATGCGAGTTGAGGCTCTCGATGTGGCTCCCGCAGACCGCGACGAAGGCGGACTCGATCCGCACCCCGCTCGTCCGCTCCGCCTGCTCGAGCGCATTCGAGATCGAGGTGACCGTCTGGTCGATGTTGACGACCACGCCCTTCTTCAGTCCCGACGAGCCCGGCGACCCCTTCCCGATGATCGACAGCCCGCCATCGGTGCTGATCTCGGCGATCAGCGCGACGACCTTGCTCGTCCCGACGTCGATCGCGGCGATGACCGCTTCTCGCTCCACGCCCTATCCCTTCATCGAGCTGTCGGCCGGCCTACAGGAAGTGCCGCCGGATCAGGGCGACGTTCTGGAAGATCCTGAGGCCGAACGTGATGAGTGCCACGAGGTACAGATCCAGGCCGAGCCGATCGCCAACGAACGTGAGGAGCACCGCCACGAGCGCGTTGACGACGAACCCGGAGATGAAGATGCGGTTGTCGTAGCTGCCGTTCAACTCCGCCCGGACCGCGCCGAGGACGGAGTCGAGAGCCGCCAGGATCCCGACCGCCGAGTAGCGGGCGAGTTCGTAGCTCACATCGACGCGGAGGACGAGCGCCAGCAGGATCCCGACCAGCAGTCCCGCCAGCGGGATCCACACGTCGTTCCCTCCTCGCGCACCGACGGGTCAAGGCTACCCGACCGCGAAGGCCAGCGGCAAGGCGATCCCGCGCCAGTGGCCTCGTCCGTCCGGACGCCCGCGAGCACCGCGGCGTCACTTCGTCGATCTGGCGATGAACGTCCCGCACTCGTTCCCGTCCGGGAACAGGTACACGGTCGCGACCTTTCGCTCCCCCTGCTTCGCGAGGAGGCTCGACAGACACTGGACCTGGGCCGGGACCAGCGACGGCGGCCGGAGCGTCGGCGTGTACATGCCGAAGATCGCGAGCCAGCCGTTCGGGCCGCTCGAGACCGTGTAGCCGTCGGTGTCCGTGATCTCGTACGAGAGCGACGCGGCCGAGCTGTGGATCATCCCGGGCGTCACCGCCCCGAGCTGGCGCGCGACCGCCAGGTCGGTCGGCGCGATCAGGTCGCCCGGCGCGAGCGGCTTCCGGCCGCTGCGGTCGTCGGCGAAGACCGGCAGGCCCGCCGCCGCGGGGTCCCCGGCCGGGGCCGGCGCCAGCACGAGGCCATCGACGTCGACGAACCAGCGCTGGTCGTCGACGGCCCAGACAAGGACCGGGCTGCGTTCGGTGACGTGGACGACGAGCCGGCCGGGCAGCTCGACGGACAGGCTCGCGCGGGCCACCGCCGGCAACCCGAGCAGCGCCTGGCGCATGCGCTCGGTGTCGATCGCGAACACGTTCGGGTGCGGGTGCGCGGCGAGCCCGAGCGCCTGGTCGAGCGAGGCGGAGGGCGTGATCGTGACGCCTTCGACGTCGAGCTGGCGGAGCTGGAACGCGGGTACGACCGAGACGGCATAGATCGCGGCCGCCGCCAGGACGGCGACGATGCCGCCCACGAACTGCCGCCGGCGGGGACCGGCCGACGCGCGGCGGATCGTCCGGGAGCGGGGGCGGGCGGCACGCCGGATGGGAAGCGTCACGGCAGATCGGCGCGGGTGAGCGGCGGGCGGCGCCGGCGCGCATCGCGCTCCACGGCGAGCGAGACGATTCGCTCGCAGGCGTCCGCGAACGACAGCCCGTCGGCCTCGCACGCCTGCGGGAAGAGGCTGATCGGCGTGAAGCCCGGGATCGTGTTGATCTCATTGAGGTACAGGTCGCGACCCGAGAGCAGGAAATCCACGCGCGCGAACCCCTCGCCGCCGATCGCCAGGAACGCCTCGCGCGCGAGCGCGTGGACCCGATCGCGCAGCCCGGGCTCGACGTCGGCATGCCCCACCGTCCGCGACACGCCGTCGGCGTACTTCGCGACGTAGTCGTAGAACTCGTGGCCCGGGATCGCCTCCCCGGGGCCGTGGCTCTCCAGGTTGTCCGGGCCGTTGCCGAGCACCGCCATCTCGAGCTCGCGCGGGTGGTCGAGGTACGCCTCGGCGAGGGCCCGGTCGTCGAACCGGAAGGCCTCCTCCAGCGCGACGGCCACCTCGTCCGCGTCGTCCGCGTGCCGGACGATGCGCATCCCGACGCTCGACCCGAGCCGCGCGGGCTTCACGATGAGGCGCGGGTCGGGCAGCGACCGGCTGAAGCCGGCCAGGTCGCGCACGACGGCGTCCGCGTCCGCGCGGTACGCCGCGAGCGACACGTCGCGCCACGGCACGATCGGGAGGCCGAGCCCGGCCGCGATGCGCTTGAACAGGCTCTTGTCCATCCCCACGGCCGACGCGGCGACCCCCGCCCCGGTGTAGGCGAGACCGGCCGCCTCGCAGATCGCCTGGATCGTCCCGTCCTCGCCGAAGGGGCCGTGCAGGGCGATGAAGACGACGGGCCGGGGATCGCGGGCGGCGAGGACCTCGACGCCCTCCGCCGCGGAACGCGGCGCGCGCGCGCCGAGCGACGCGGGATCGTCGAACACCGTCGGCGGCAGGGCCCGGTCGAGCGCGGTCTCCGGCAGCTCCCACCAACTGCCGTCGAGGCCGATCAGCCAGCCGTCGACGTCGTGCCCCTCCCGGCGGAGCGCGGCTGCGACGGCGCGTCCCGACACGAGCGACACGTCGTGCTCCGCGGACGGCCCGCCGAGCAGGACCGCGACGGGGATGCGCCGGGTCTCGTTGGGCATCACACGGCCTCCTTCCAGCCGGCCCAGTCGCCCGCGAACACGACCTCCGGGACCAGATCGACCCCGGACCGCTCGGCGACGGTCCGGCGCACCAGCTCCGCCAGCCGACGCACGTCCGCGGCGGTGCCGTGCCCGTCGTTCACGATGAAGTTGGCGTGCCGCTCGCTGACGCTCGCTCCCCCGACGCGCATCCCCTTCAGCCCGGCGCGGTCGATGAGCTCGCCCGCCGACGGTCCCTGGTCGGGGTTGCGGAACACGCTGCCGGCCGACGGCACGCCGAGCGGCTGGTGCGTCCGCCGCCACCGCCGGATCTCGTCGAGGCGCCCGTCGACCGTCGCGCGGTCCGACGGCTCCAGCGCGAACGTCGCCCACGCGACCACGTCGGGCCGTCCCGCCGCGCCGTGCTTCAGGCGGCTGTCGCGATACGCGAGGCCGAGGCGTCCCGGGTCGAGCGTGCGCTCGGTACCGTCGTCGCCGGAGATGACGGACGCCTCGACGAGGACGGCAGCGACGTCGGCCCCGTGCGCGCCCGCGTTCGCCCACACCGCCCCGCCGACCGTGCCCGGGATCGCGAGCGCGAACTCGACGCCGGTGAGACCCGCGTCGCGGGCGAGCGTCGAGAGGCGGGCCATCGGCACGCCGGACTCGACCGTGATCCGGGGGGCCTCGACGCGGGAGCCCTCGGCGCGCACCTGGACCACGAGGCCGTGCACGCCGGCGTCCGAGATCACCAGGTCGGAGCCGCGCCCGAGGAGGAACAGCGGGAGGTCGCGCGCCCGCGCGAAGCGCACGAGGCCGCGCAGCTCGAACAGGTTGTGCGCGACCGCGAACAGGTCCGCCGGCCCGCCGACGCGCATCGTGGTGAACCGCGCGAGCGGCTCGTCGCGCGACGTCTTCACGCCGACGCGCCGCTGGATTTCGGTCCCCAGGCGGAGCTTCTCGTCCTCGGAGAGCCGCCGCAGCGCCGTCTCGGTCACGCCGCGGCGCCCTTCGCGATCGCCTCGATCTCCTCCGCAGTCGGCACCGGGCGGCGCTCGGCAAGCGCCAGCACGATCTCGGCGACGGCATCGGCCGCACCCGGCCGTCCCATCGCGCGGCTCGCCGCCGAAAGCTCGAGGTGCCGGCGGGGGTCCGCGAGGATCCCGAGCGCGTCGAGGAGCGCGACGCCGTCGAACGCCTCGTCCGCGATGACCACGGCGGCGCCGTGGTCGGCGGCGGCGCGCGCGTTCGCGGCCTGGTGTCCGGCCGCGTGCGGATAGGGCACGAGCACGAGCGGCGTGCCGAGCGCCGTGGCCTCGGCGATCGTCGATGAGCCGGCGCGTCCGACGATGAGGTCGGCGGCGGCGAGCGCATCGGTCATCTCGTCGCGCAGGAACGGGTACGGCCGGTACCGCTCCCGCAGCTCCGGCGGCAGCGCCTCGCGGCGCGCGAGCGCGCCGGGGTACGCCGACTCGCCCGTCACGTGCAGGACGATGACGCGCTCGGCCAGTTCCGGCAGGGCGGACTCGACGGCCGCCTCGAACCGCTGCACCGCCTGCGAGC
>JAJYGH010000091.1:0-28370 GCA_021785175.1 Chloroflexota bacterium
TCGCGACGGCGAACATCCGCGTCAGCGAGGCCGCGCACGTCATCATGCCGTACCACGTCGCGCTCGACGGCGCGATGGAGGCGCGGCTCGCCGGCGAGGAGATCGGGACGACGCGCCGCGGGATCGGCCCGGCCTACGCGGACCGGGCGTGGCGGATCGGCCTGCGGATGGCCGACCTGCTCGATCCGCGGGCACTGCGGACGAAGCTCGAGCGCATTCTGCCGGAGAAGAACGCCGTGCTCGTGCAGACGCACGGGCTCGAGCAGTTCGGGCTCGAGGACCTGGTCGCGCGTGCCGCCGACTGGGGCGAGCGGCTGCGGCCGCACATCGTCGACACGACGGCGCTCGTGCAGGACGCGCTGGCCCGAGGGGAGCACGTGCTCCTCGAGGGCGCGCAGGGAACGCTGCTCGACCTCGACCATGGCACCTACCCGTATGTCACGAGCTCGAACCCCATCGCGGGAGGAGCGTGCACGGGCGGAGGCGTCGGCCCGCTGCAGGTCGCCGAGGTCATCGGCGTCATGAAGGCGTACGCAACACGGGTCGGATCGGGCCCCTTCCCGACGGAACTCGAGGACGAGACGGGACGGCACCTGCTCGAGCGGGGCCGCGAGTTCGGCACGACGACGGGACGTCGGCGGCGCTGTGGCTGGTTCGACGCGGTGCCGCTGCGGCATGCCGTCGCGGTGAACAGCGCGACGAGCATCATGCTCAACAAGCTCGACATCCTGTCCGGACTTCCGGAACTGCGGCTGTGCGTCGCGTACCGGATCGACGGGCGCGTCGTCGACCGGCTCCCATCCTCGCCCGACCTGCTCGCCCGCGCCGAGCCCGTCTACGAGACGTTCGACGGCTGGGACGCCGACCTGTCGGGCGTCCGGCGAGCGGACGAGCTGCCCACCGCGGCGCGACGGTACGTCGACGTGCTCGAGGAGCTCGCGGGGGTTCCGATCGCGATCGTCAGCGTCGGCGCCGACCGACAGGCGACGATCCTGCGGCGGGCACGGCAGCGGCGGCCGGCCATCGGGGGGCCGGCGTGGGCCGCGCGCGAGGAGGTGCGGTCATCGCCGGCCGGACTGCAGGCCGAGGATGACCGGATCGACGCGGGGCTGCGCCCCGGGGACGGCTCGGGGCCTGGGCGGTGATTCCGCGCTACACGCTCCCCGAGATGGGAGCCATCTGGACCGACCAGGCCCGGTTCGAGGCGATGCTCCGCGTCGAGGTCGCCGTCGCCCGGGCGCAGGCACGTCACGGCCTCGTGCCCGTCGCCGCGGCGAACGCGATCGCCTCGCGGGCCCGCGTCGACGTGCCCCGCATCGCCGAGCTCGAGCGCGTCACCGACCACGACGTCGTCGCGTTCGTCAGCCAGGTGGCGGAGACCGTCGGTCCCGAGGGTCGGTACCTGCATCTCGGCCTGACGAGCAGCGATGTCCTCGACACCGGGCTGGCGCTGCAGTGCCACGCGGCCGCCGGCCGGCTCCTCGCCGACCTCGACGCCGCGATCACGGTGCTGGTCCGGCGTGCCCGCGAGCACGCGGCAACGGTCATGATGGGCCGCACGCACTCGGTTCACGCCGAGCCGATCACGTTCGGCGTGAAGCTCGCCGGCTGGGCCTTCGAGCTCGATCGTGACCGCCGGCGAGTCGCGGCGGCCGCCGGGGACCTCGCAACGGGCAAGCTGTCCGGCCCGGTGGGCACGTACGCGCACGTGGAACCGGCGATCGAGGCGGAGGTCATGGCGGAGCTCGGCCTTGCGGCGGACCCGGTGAGCACCCAGATCGTGCAGCGGGACCGCCATGCCGCGTTCCTCGCTGCCCTCGCGGTGACCGGGGGGTCGGTGGAGCGGTTCGCGACCGAGATCCGCAACCTGTCGCACACGGAGATCGGCGAAGTGGAGGAGCCGTTCCGGCCGGGGCAGAAGGGTTCGAGCGCGATGCCGCACAAGCGCAACCCGATCCGCAGCGAGCGGCTCTGCGGGCTCGCGCGGCTGCTGCGCGGGTACGCACAGGCGGGGCTCGAGGATCAGGCCCTCTGGCACGAGCGGGACATCAGCCACTCGTCGGTGGAGCGGGTGGCGCTGCCGGACGCGACGATC
This sequence comes from Chloroflexota bacterium, assembly GCA_021785175.1. Classification (GTDB taxonomy): domain Bacteria; phylum Chloroflexota; class Limnocylindria; order Limnocylindrales; family CSP1-4; genus JAJYNJ01. The sequence continues at coordinate 2,096 of JAJYGH010000091.1, forward strand.
CTGCTCGACTATGTCCTGGTCACCTTCGCCCGGCTGGTGGACGGCCTGGTCGTCCGGCCGGAGCGGATGCGGGAGAACCTCGAGCGCGGCCTCGGGCTGCATGCGTCGAGCCGCGTGCTCGTCGCGCTCGTGGAGAAGGGCGGCCTGTCGCGCGATGCCGCGTACGAGGTCGTGCAGCGGAACGCGCTGAGGGCCGCGGACGCGCGACGCCCGTTTCGGGATCTGATCGCCGCCGACCCGCAGGCCGCCGCGCTGCCCCCCGCGTCGCTCGACGCATGCTTCGACGAGGCGGCCTTCCTGCGGCACGTGCCGACGGTCATCGGGCGGCTCCAGGCCGTGGAACCCGCGTTGACGAGCGGTGGTACGGCCGCGCGCCGGGTCCCGGCATGACGGAGTCGACCGGCCGACCGGCCGACGCCCGCCCTGGTGGCCCCGTCCCGCTGACGGACGACGAGCGGGTCGGGGCGCGCGCGGCCCTCGGTCGCGATCCGACCGAGGTCGAGGCCGTCATCCTGGCGGCGGCGTGGAGCGACCGTCGCGTCGCGGGGAGCATCCGGCCGCTGCTCGACGCACTGCCCGCGCCGTCCGAGGCAAGGCCCCTTCGCATCGGCCGGCCCGGCGTCGTCCCGCTCGCCGATGGGAGCATGGCGGTGGTGTCGGTGGTCTCGGCCCCGCTCGACGACGTCACGTCGCGGGTCCTGAGCGCTGCGTTCGAATCGGCGGCGGGCGATGTGATCGCGAACGGAGCGAGGCCGGTCGCCGTGCTCGTCACGCTATCCTCGCCGCCGCCCGACCCGGACCGGGCGCGGCTGCTCGGCGCCAACGTCCACGAGGCGGCCCGACTGGCGGACGCGCTCGGCTGCCGCCTCGCCGCCCCCCAGGTCGCGATCGCGGCCGGGACGCCCCCGCACTTCGCCGCGTTCACGATCGGCGTCCGGCCCGCCGCCGTCCCGGGCCCCTCGGGAGACCGACCACGCGGTTCGGCTCCTGTGCCGCACGGGGGCGACGCCCTCCTGCTGCTCGTTCCCTCGTCCATCACTGAGGCCGGGGCCCTCGCACGGGCCGCAAACGCGCTGGCGGAGCGTGGTCTCGCGCTGGCCCTGGTCGTCGTCGCCGCGGGCGGCATCGTGTGCGCCGCGGCGGACGCCGTGTCGTCGGCCGGAGGCGGTGCGGGCGTCCATCTCGACCTCGACGCGGTCGCGTCGGCCGTCGCACCCCGGGCGGTGCCATGGGCCACGCCGGTCGCCGAACCCGTCATCCCCGACGCGATCCTCGGCGTCGTGCTGCATGCGCTCGTCGCCCTCGACAGCTGCGCGATGCTCGCGGTCGTTCCGCCCGGTCGGGTCGATGCCGCCGTGTCCGCGTGCCGCCAGGCCGGAGTCTCGGCGCTCGTGATCGGGCGAGTGACGGAGGATGCGATGGTGACGGTCCTGGCGCATGAAGGCGCCGCGGACGCTGGCAGCTCCGCCGACCGGACGTCCGGCGCGACCCTCCTCGCCGACATCCCGATCGCGGCTCTCGACGCGCCGGGGATACCGGCACGGCGCCGGGCCGAGCCGCCGACGCGGCGGAGGCACGCGCCCGCGCCGGGCGCTCCCGTGTGGGCGTCGGACCGGCTGCCGATCCGGGGGATGGACCCCGGCGCCGTGCTGCGCGGGCTCCTCGGGAGCCCGGAACTCGGCAGCCGCGGTCCCCTCGCCGGCCTGGCACCCATCCAGTCGGCAGACGCGGCGGTCACGTCCGTCGACATCGGAGCCGCCCCGTCCCTCGTCTGTGCCGCGGACGGCGGCGCCGGCGTCCGCCCGTTCGACCCGCGCCTCTCGGCGGCGCTTGCGATCGCGTCCGCCGCCCGTGCGGTCGTCCTGGCCGGCGCGCAACCCGCGCTCGTCGCCGTGTCCCTGCAGGCGGGCGATCCCGCGGACCCCGAGGCGCTGTGGCTCGTGTCCGACGCCCTGCGCGGCCTCGCGGACGCGTCTCGCGGCCTCGGTCTGACCGTCGCCACCGTCCAGGCGGGGCTCGCGTCGCCAACGTTCCGGCGCCTGCCGTCGACGCAGGTCGCGGTCATCGGGCAGGCGATCCCGGGCCTCGTTCCCGCCGCCGGGAGATTCGCCGCCCCGGACGATCTCGTCGCCCTGCTCGGGGATTCGGTGCCGGGTCTCGCAGGCTCCGCGTATGCGTGCCTCGCCGGAGCCGCAGCCGACGAACGGCTCCCGACCCTCGACATCGACCGGGAGCGGGGCCTCCATCGCCTCCTCCTCGAGGCGGCGCGCGAGGGCATCCTCTCGGGTGCGCGGTCGGTCGGCGGCGGAGGGGCCGCCGTCGCCCTGGCGCTGTGCGCGATCGCGGGCGGGATCGGGGCGCGGCTCTCGATGCGGGTGAGCGCCGAGCCGGCGGTCGAGCTGTTCGGCGAGAGCCCGTCGAGGGCGGTCGTGACGGTGAGCCCGAACGCGCGAGAGCGGCTGCAGATGCTGGCGCGCCATCACGACGTGCCGGTCGAGTGGCTCGGGCGGGTGGGCGGCGAGCGCCTCCAGGTCGGGCTCGTCGGCGGCGGCGCGGCGGGGGCGGCGGAGGAGCGGGGGGCGTCGGTGGCGGACGCGATCGACTGCGGGGTGGCGGAGCTGCGTCACGCGTGGGAGCACGCGCTCGACAGGCTGGTGGCCGAGTGAGACCCCTCGAGCGGCTCCTCGCCCGGGGGTCGTGCTCCGGCTTCCGGCACCTCCGGCGCAGCGCGGGGGCCGGGCAGGTGCCCCAGGCCGGGAAGGTGGCCCAAGCCGGGCAGGTGCCCCAAGCCGGGCAGGTGCCCCAAGCCGGGCAGGTGGCCCAATGAGCGCCGGAACGCGCATCGACTCGGGCGGGGGCGATCCCGCGGGCGCACGCCGGCGAGCGTTGCTCTCGGTCTCGGACCGGACCGGTCTCGTCGACCTGGCGCGCGGCCTCCACGAGCTCGGGTTCGAGCTCGTGTCGACCGGCGGGACCGCCGGCGTCCTGCGCGATGCCGGGCTTCCCGTGACGGACGTCGGCAGCGTCACCGGCTTCCCGGAGATGCTCGACGGCCGAGTCAAGACGCTCCACCCCGCGATCGCGGCCGGTGTGCTCGCAGATCTGCGCCGGCCCGAGCACCGCGAGGAGCTCGCGGCCGCCGGCCTCGAACCGTTCGAGCTCGTCGTCGTGAACCTGTACCCGTTCGAGGCCGTCGCAGATCGTCCCGGCGCGACGCTGGACGACCTCGTCGAACAGATCGACGTGGGGGGTCCGACAATGCTGCGTGCGGCGGCCAAGAACCACGCATGCGTTGGCGTCGTGACCGATCCCGCCACGTACCCGGCGATCCTCGACGAGCTGCGGGTGCACGGACGGCTCCGCGACGCGACGCGGCGCCGCCTGGCGGTCGACGCGTTCCGGCGGACGGCGGCGTACGACGCGCGGATCTCGGAGGAGCTCTCGCGCCGACTCCTCGAGGAACGCGACGTGAGCCCGCCCGAACCCGGGGGCGAGCCGTTCCCGGAGCGTCTCGAGCTGGTCCTCGAGCGCGAGCGCGTGCTGCGGTACGGCGAGAACCCGCACCAGCCCGCGGCCGTGTACCAGTTGCGCGAGACGCCGCCGTCCGCTGGACCGTTCGCGCGGGGGATCGATCTGCGCCAGGGACGTGAGCTCTCGTACAACAACCTGCTCGACGCGGCCGCCGCCGCCGGGCTCGCTCGCGATCTCCGTGGCCCGGGCTGCGCCGTGGTCAAGCACGCCAGCCCCTGCGGCGCGGCCGAAGCGGCGGACATCGTCGCGGCGTGGGAGGGGGCATATGCGGGCGATCCCCAGAGCGCGTTCGGTGGGGTCGTGGCGCTGTCGCGGCCGATCGACGCGGACCTGGCCGCCCGGCTCGTCGCGGTCTTCCTCGAGGTCGTCGTGGCTCCCGGTGTCGAGGCCGGCGCGGGCGAGATCCTGGCGCGCCGGCCCGGCCTCCGCGTCGTCGTCGACCCGTGGATCGCCCGCCCGTCGCATGACCCGCTCGTCGAGTACCGGACCGCGGGAGGGGCGGTGCTCGCCACGCTCTCCGATGTCCGCCCCGACGATCCCGCCGGATGGCGTCTGGTCACGCCGCGCGGACCCGACGAACGCGAACGACGGGATCTCGACCTCGCCTGGCGGATCGCGCGTCACGTGCGGTCCAACGCGATCGTGCTCGTCCGCGATGGCAGGCTGGTCGGCGTGGGCGGCGGACAGCCGAGCCGCGTGGACGCCGCGCGCCAGGCCGTGGCGAAGGCCGGGGCGCTCGCGGTCGGCGCCTCGTGCGCGTCCGACGGGTTCTTCCCGTTCCCCGACGCCATGCTCGTGTGCGCCGAGGCCGGCGTGACCGCGTTCGTCCAGCCCGGCGGCTCGGTCCGCGACGCCGAGGTGACGGAGGCCGCCCGGAGCGCCGGTGTCTCGATGCTGCTGACGGGCCGTCGCCACTTCCGGCACTGACCGGGGGTTGCCGTGACGCCCGGGGCGAGCCCCGGGATCGGAGGGTCGCGCCGCCATGCCGCGGTAGACTGCGCCAGACGGCACGAGAGGAGACGGGGAGCAGATGGACGAGCGACACGAGATCGTCGGGAACGAGCAGCCGACCGCCGGACTCGAGCCCGCCGAAGGGTTCGAGCCGGCGGCCCCCGAGACGCAGGAAGGTGTCGCGGCGATGGAAGGAGACAGGCCGACCGCAGGGTATCCGCCCGCCGAGGGTGCGGCCGACACGTCCGGGGCCCAGGGAACGTCGGGCGCGGGCTGGCAGTCGTCGGACTGGAAGGTCGGAGAGAGCGGAGCCCGCGACTGGGTCGGGCAACTGCAGGGCATGATCGACAACGTCGCCGAGCACGCCGGACCGGTGCTCCGTGAGGTCGCGGCGAAGGCCGCCGAGCTGGCGGCCGTCGCGGCTGAGAACGCCGGACCCGCGCTCCACCGGGCTGCCGACGTCACGACGGACGTCGGGCACAAGGTCGCCGTCCGCAGCAAGGGGTACGCCGCCGAGCTTCGCCGGCAGCAGGCGGAGCAGGCGGCACCCGACGAGGCGGCGGAGACGTCGGCCGGCGAGCCCGGCACGGACGAGACATCAGGCCCGACGATCTGACGCGGGGCCCGCCACGGCCCGCCGACGTGGGCGGTCGCGCGGCGGGTGGGCCGCGACGCAGCCGGCACGTGGCCGGCACACCACAGCATTCACCGACGAGCAGTCAGGACCCGCGGCTCCGCCGCGGGTCCTGCTCACGGTACGCCCGGCATGGGCAGCAGCTTGGAGGCGCCCGACACAGGACGGGGTGGTGGCTATTCGGCGCTGCCGGCTTCGAGCACGAAGAGCCGCGCCTCGAAATCGCCGCGTGCCGCCACCTCGGCGCGGGTCGCGTCGAGGACGAGCCCGGCCGACATCAGCTCGTCGCCTCCCCGGCGGCCGGCGTTCAACCGCGCGACCGTGTCCTCCGCTGCCGGCCACGTCGACACGTCATACGTGGCATCCGGGTCGAGGCCGCGCAGGCGCAGCCTCGTCGGACCCGGGCTCGGGCGGTTCAGGACGCGGTAATGCCCGACCACCGCCGACCGCCGGTCCGCCGACACGACCGCCCACGCCGTCTCGTTGCCGTCGCCATCGAACGGGCCCACGAGCCGCACGAACCGGCCGCGCTGGAACAGCTCCCGGTGCGCGAGGTAGAACGCGACCTGGCCCCTCACCTCCTCGCGCTCCGCGTCAGGCAGCGCGGTCGGGTCGAGCTCGTAGCCGAAGACGCCGAAGAACGCGACCGCGGCCCGCGTGGCGAGCGGCGTGATCCTCCCGACCTGGTGGTTCGGCACGGCCGCGACGTGCGCGGCGATCGCGCTCAGCGGGTAGGCCATCGACGTGCCCCATTGGATCCGCAGCCGCTCGGCCGCGTCGGTGTCGTCGCTGGTCCACGCCTGGGGGGCGAACGCGAGCATCCCGGGGTCGAAGCGCCCGCCACCGCCCGCGCACGACTCGAACAGGATCTCCGGGAACCGCGCGGTCAGGCGCCGGTGCAGCTCGTACACGCCGAGGATGTAGCGGTGGAAGAACTCGCCCTGCCGCTCCGGGGGGAGCGCCAGGCTGTACGGCTCGGTGATGACGCGGTTCATGTCCCACTTGACGTACGTGACCGACGCGCCGGCCAACACCTGCGAGAGCACCGCGTCGAGGTGCTCGACGACGTCGGGTCGCGACATGTCGAGCACGTACTGGTTCCGTCCCTCCGTTCGCGGCCGGCCCGGCACGCCGACGGCCCAGTCCGGATGCGCGCGGAACAGTTCGCTGTCCCGGCTCACCATCTCGGGCTCGATCCACAGCCCGAACCGGACCCCGGCCGCCTGGACGCGTCGGGCCAGGCCATCGATCCCGTTCGGCAGCTTCCGGCGGTCCGCGAACCAGTCGCCGAGCGAGCTCGTGTCGGCATCGCGGTGGCCGAACCAGCCGTCGTCGAGCACGAACAGCTCGATGCCCACGTCCGCCGCGCTCGCGGCCATCCGGACCAGGCGTTCCTCGTCGAAGTCGAAGTAGGCGCCCTCCCAGCTGTTGAGCAGGACGGGGCGCGGCCGGTCGCGCCACGGGCCGCGCGCGAGCCGCTCGCGATACAGCCGGTGGTACGTGTCGCTGAGCGCGCCGAGCCCAGCGTCCGAGTACACCAGCACGACCTCCGGTGCCGCGAACTCCGCGCCCGGCTCGAGCGTCCAGCGGAACTCCTCGGGGTCGATCCCGATCCGCACCCGGGCGGACCCGAACGGGTCGACCTCGGCCTCGGCCAGGAAGTTGCCTGAGTACACGAGGCTGAACCCGATCGCCTCGCCGTGCTCCTCGGTGGTCGTCGCGCGGCGCAACAGGAGGAACGGGTTGTGCTCGTGGCCGGAGGAGCCGCGACGGCTCGAGATCGACTGGCGGCCGGGGACGAGGGCCCGCGACACGACGTGCCGCTCCCGCGCCCACGTCCCGCTCAGCTGGTCCATGACCCAGTCCGTGTCGGGCAGGTCGAGCGCGGCACTCATCGCCGTCCCGATGCGCACGATGCCATCGCCGCCGTTCACGATCCGGACGCTGCGCGCGATGGCAGCCTCGGCCGCGAAGATGGTGTAGGCGAGATGGGCCTCGACGCCGCTGACCTCGTCGCGCAGGACGACCGTGACCGTGTCGGCCTCGTCGTCCGATTCGACGTACGTGGCAGGGAGCCCGGGCACGTCCGGCTTCCCGCGCGTGATCTCGTGGCCGGCGTATTCGAGACGCAGCGCCGTCGACCCGTCCGGGTGTTCGACCACGAGGGCGGGGACACGATAGTCGCCTCCACCCGCAACCGGGTACTCGAGCCGCCCGGGCTCCCCGAGACGGTTGCCGAAGCCTCGGAACTCGCCGCCGGAGAGGTGCGCGTACGACCGGTCGGCCGCCAGCGCGGGCCCGAAGTAGAGGTGCCCGAGCGAGCCATCCTCCTGCACCCTCAGGAGGTAGCTGATCTGCCCGTTCCGGAGATGGAGGACGCGGCCTTCGGAGTCCCACTCGATCGACATCGATCCCTCACCCTGCCGTCGTCTCCCAGCCGCCTCGACGGGTCGCGGGCAGCCTACCCCGCGACGGGTTCCTCCGACCGGTGCGCGCGCGACGGCGTCCGCTGTGCGTCGCGGATGGGACGACGGCCGGTGCCGCGCGTCTCGGATCGGGCGCCATCCCCGGATCCCGCGCGCGTCTCCGCCCGTGCCGGTCGCTCGGCCGGGGCAGGCCCGCCGGGCAGGTACTCCTCGACGACCTGCACCGGGATGGCCCGCTTCAGCATCCGCTGCACGCCGCGCAGCTGCTCGACCTCGTCGGGCGTGACGAGCGAGATCGCGACGCCGCTTGCGCCGGCCCGGCCCGTGCGGCCGATCCGGTGCACGTAGTCCTGCGGCTCCCACGGCAGCTCGTAGTTCACGACGTACGGCAGTTCCTCGATGTCGAGGCCGCGTGACGCGACGTCCGTGGCGACGAGGATCTGCACCTCTCCGCGCTTGAAGTCCTCGAGCGCTCGGGTCCGCTCCTGCTGGCTTCGATCGCCATGGATCGCGACCGCGTCGATGCCGTGCCGGTCGAGATACGACGCGAGGCGGGATGCGCCGGACTTCGTGCGGGTGAACACGAGCACCTGGGACATCCCGTCCCGGCGAACGAGGTGCGCGAGCAGCTCCGACTTGTATGCGGCATCGACCGGGTACAGGACCTGCGCGACGTTCGCGGCGATGGTGTTGCGCGGCGCGACCTCGACGGTCGCCGGGTCGCGCAGGAACTCGCGGGCGAGTCGCCGGATGTCCTCGGAGAAGGTCGCCGAGAAGAACAGCGTCTGGCGCTGTCGGGGCAGCATGCTCACGATGCGTCGGACGTCCGGGATGAACCCCATGTCGAGCATCCGATCCGCCTCGTCGAGCACGAGGACCTCGACCTGGCCGAGGTTCGGGCGGCCCTGACCGAGGTGGTCGAGCAGCCGACCGGGCGTCGCGACGAGGATCTCGACGCCCGACCAAAGCGCGCGGGTCTGCGGGTCCATCGGCATGCCGCCGTAGACGACCGCCGATCGCAGCGGCAGACTGGGGCCGTACGTCCGGAAGGATTCCTCGACCTGCACGGCAAGCTCGCGCGTCGGCGTGAGCACGAGTGCGCGGACGGGGTGGCGGGCGGGCGACGCCGCGGTGTTCGCGGTGCGGCGAAGGCGCTCGAGGATGGGGAGGGCGAAGGCGGCCGTCTTGCCGGTCCCCGTCTGCGCGGCGGCGAGAACGTCGCGGCCGGCGAGCACGAGGGGGATCGCGGCGATCTGGACGGGCGTGGCCTCGACGTAGCCCTCCCGGGCCACGGTGTCCAGGAGGTCGGCCGAGAGGCCGAGGTTTTCGAAGGTCAAGCGTTGGCTCCTGTCGGTCCGCCTGCGCGGGCGGACGCGTGGGTGACCTGGCGGGCGATCAACGCGTCACGCGGGCCGGGTCGCATCGTCGAAACGGCCGGGACCGGCGGCCGAACGCGCGGGCGCCGCATCGCTCCTGGCGATGGTGGCGCTCCTGGCGCAGGTCGAGGCTCGGATGATGTCTCCGACGGATCGTACCATGGCGGTACGGACACCGGCACCGGGACGTGTGACGGGTGTGGACGGGACGGGCCCGCAGCCATGAGCCCCGCCTGCGTCCTCGTCTTCGACGACGAGCCACACATCGGCGGTCGCGTCGACGCCGAGGCCGAGGCCGCGATGACGATCTGGATTCGTACCACGCTGCACAGGGAGGCTCGAGACAGGATGAGTGAGCACCGTCCCGAACCCGCGAGCGAGGAACGGCGCCGCTCGTGGGACGAGCGCCATGCGGCCAGCCACCCGATCGAGGCATCGCACCCCGACCCACTGCTCGTCCGCGAGGCGGAGCGGCTCGCACCCGGGCGTGCGATCGACATCGCGTGCGGCGACGGGCGGAACGCCGTCTGGCTGGCGGAGCGCGGGTGGCGGGTGACGGGAGTCGATTTCTCCGCGGTCGCCCTGCATCGGGCGCGGCAGCGTGCCGAGCGGGCGGGCGTGGAGATCGACTGGCGACAGCACGACGTCGTCGAGTGGACGCCGGCCGAATCGGCGTTCGACCTCGTCTCGCTGATCTACCTGCAGCTTCCGCCCGAGGAGCGGGCCGGCGTGCTCGCGCGTGCAGCGCGGGCGCTCGCGCCCGGCGGTCGCGTCGTCGTCGTGGGCCACCACCGCCGCAATCCGGACGTGGGAGGCCACGGACCGCGCGACCTGCACGTGCTCCACGATCCGGACGAGATCGCGGCCGAGCTCGCGGGAGGGGAGGGGGACGACCCGGGACGGCTGGTGGTCGAGCGGGCGGAGGAGGTCTTCACCGAGGACGAAGGCGGACCGCGCATCGATTCGCTGGTGGTTGCCCGACGCGACGCCTGACTCGGTCGCGTGGTGCGCGTCGTCTGGACGTTCGTCGGCGATCGCGGGCATCTCGTCCCACTGCTTCCGATCGGCCCGCCTTCCGCGCTGCAGCCGACACCATCGCCCCGGAGGCCGGCTCGCTGCCTCCCGCGGCCAGTGTCGTGCCCCTCCTCGAAACGCCTCGGCACGGCACCGTCGAGCGGAACGAAACGGGGTGGTGGCTGTCACCACACGGCGTTGGGGTATACTCCGGACTGATGGACTATTCGGTGGATCGGATAGAACAGGCGGGTGGACGGCAGCCGGAGTCGGCACCGCGGCAGACACAGGACGAGTCGGGGACGACGAACACGGCCGTGCGGACGCTCGCAGCCCGGGCGCTTCGGGCGCTCATGCAGGCGGTCGCCCTGGCCGAGCCACTCCAACGGGAGCTCGCTCGGCGGCACGGCGTTTCAGTCGGCGACCTGATCGCGCTCCGCCGCCTGGCGCAGCTCGGCGAGGCGACGACGGCGCGTTTCGGCGAGGCGTGCGGGGTCAGGCGGTCGGCGACCACGGATCTCGTGGACCGGCTCGAATCGGCTGGCCTGGTGGAGCGGTGCCCGGACCCGACGGACCGCCGCGTGCGGATCGTCCGGCTGACCGAGGCGGGCCGCGAGGCGCAGGCGGGCAAGGAACTCGTCGCGGACAGCGCCCTCGCCGCGCACATCCACCGGCTGTCCCAGGACGAACAGATACGACTTGCGGAACTGCTCGAGCGCATGGTGCAGCCGGCGCCCGAGGAGGAGGCCCCTGTGGAGGTAGGTCCGTGACAGAACGAGTGGCAGGCCCGTCCGGACAGGCGGTCGCGGCCCCGACGCGGGGCGGTGGCCGCGGCCGGACCCGGCGCCACGACCCGAACTACAAGTGGATCGCGCTGTCGAACACGACGCTCGGCGTGCTCATGGCGTCGATCAACGCGTCGATCGTCATCATCTCGCTGCCCGCCATCTTCCGGGGCATCGCGATCAACCCGCTCGACCCGGCCAGCACGAGCTATCTGCTCTGGATCTTCATGGGCTACCTGCTCGTGACCGCCGTGCTCGTCGTCGCGTTCGGGCGCCTGGGCGACATGTTCGGCCGCGTCCGCATGTACAACGCCGGGTTCCTCGTGTTCACGATCGGCTCGATCCTGCTCGCCCTGACGCCGTTCAGCGGGCCGTCCGGCGCCCTCTGGCTCATCGCGATGCGGATCGTCCAGGCGATCGGCGGCGCGTTCCTCTTCGCGAACTCGGCCGCGATCCTGACCGACGCCTTCCCCGTGACCCAGCGCGGCCTCGCGCTCGGCATCAACGGCGTGGCGGCCATCGCGGGCCAGTTCATCGGCCTCGTCGTGGGCGGCTTCCTGGCCGGCATCGACTGGCGCTACGTGTTCCTGGTGAGCGTGCCGATCGGCGTCATCGGCACCGTGTGGGCATATCTGCGGCTCGAGGAGCTGGCCACGGCCGAGCACCAGCGCATCGACTGGTGGGGCAACCTCTCGTTCGGGATCGGGCTCACCGCCCTGCTCGTCGGCATCACGTACGGCATCCAGCCGTACCACGGCCAGGCCATGGGCTGGAGCAGCCCGTTCGTCATCCTGACGATCGTGGCCGGCCTGGCGCTGCTCGGCTTCTTCCTCTGGGTCGAGCGGCGCGTGGAGCAGCCGCTCTTCGACCTCGACCTGTTCCGTATCCGTGCGTTCGCGGCCGGTAACCTGGCCGGGTTGCTCGCGGCGATCGGTCGTGGCGGCATGACGTTCATGCTGGTCATCTGGCTGCAGGGCATCTGGCTGCCGCTGCACGGGTACAACTTCGCGGACACGCCGCTGTGGGCCGGCATCTACATGCTGCCGCTCACCGTGGGCTTCCTGGTCGCCGGACCCGTCTCGGGCTTCCTGTCGGACCGCTTCGGTGCCCGGCCGTTCGCGACGGGCGGCATGATCGTGGCCGCGGCCTCGTTCCTCGGCCTGATGGAGCTGCCTGTCGATTTCCCCTACCCGGCCTTTGCCGCGCTCCTCGTGCTGAACGGCATCGGCATGGGCCTGTTCGGCTCGCCGAACACGGCGGGCATCATGAACAGCGTCCCGGCACGGCAGCGTGGCGCTGCCGCCGGCATGCGCGCGACGTTCCAGAACACCGGCACCGTGGTCTCGATCGGGGTCTTCTTCTCGCTGATGATCGCCGGGCTCGCAGCGACACTGCCCACGACCCTCTACGCCGGGCTGCGCGCGCACGATGTGCCGGCCAACGTGGCCCACACGATCGCGAACCTGCCGCCGGTGGCGAGCCTGTTCGGCGCGCTGCTCGGCTACAACCCGATGGCGACGCTGCTCCCGCCGCAGGTGTTGCACGCGCTGCCGCCGGCCCAGGTGCAGGTGCTCACCGGCAAGACGTTCTTCCCCCAGCTGATCTCGGGCCCGTTCCAGCAGGGCCTCGCGGTCGTGTTCATCGCGGCTGCCGTCATGGCAGTCGTGGCCGCCGCGGCGTCGTGGCTGCGTGGCGGCCGCTACGTCCACGTCGAGGACGAAGGGCGCGGCCCGATGCCGGCGCACGGGCGTCGCGCGGAGGGCGGCGCGCGCGGCCGGTAACGACCGGCCGGCAACGACCGGCCGGCAAACGGCTACGGCGTGGGTGTCGCCGACGGCGGCACCGACGCCGGGGGCGGCGTGGTCCGGGGTGCGAGCGGCACGAGCGGCGGCACGGACGGCGAGGCTGTCGGCTGCGGCCTCGGCACGGGCGTCGGGCTCGGCGATGGCGAGAGCACGGGCGTGGCGGTCGGCGAGGCGGTGGGAGCCAGCGTCGCCGTCGCCGTCGGGCTCGGTGTCGGGCTCGGTGTCGGTGACGGTGACGGGCTCGGTGTCGGGCTCGGTGTCGGTGACGGTGTCGGTGACGGTGACGGTGACGGCAGCGCGGCCGTGATGACGCCGCGCGCCGACGGGACCGGCACGGGTGCCGCGCCGGAGACAGGCGCGCGGGTGCTCTCCGCGGCGAGGACGGCCACGAGCGCGAATGCGGCGAGTGCGATCCCGATGACCGCGGCCGACTGCCGCCCGCTCCCGCGTCCCGTGCGATCACCGACCTCGAGCGAGGCCTTCCGGCGCAGCCACTCCGGCGGCCGTGTCGGATCGCCGAGCGCGAAGCTCGTTGCCGAACCGTAGATCAGCACGGCCCACACGAGCAGCGCGTCGACCGTGAGCGTCAGCACAGAGAGGCCGGCCACGAGGAAGACACCGATCGCCAGCGCGGCGGCCCCGAGGGCGAGCAAGGTCTCGACGGCGACCACGCGGACCGCACGGATGCTCTGCGAACCGCGGAACTTGGGCGTGCGCAGGAAGACGCCGCGTTCCTCGATGAGGCCGCGGATCGTCGCGAGCGTGACCACCCACGACAGGCTCATGTTGACCCGCATCGCGTCGGTCGCCTCTCGTACGGACACCCCCGTCGCGACGCGCAGGCCCCACAGGTAGCGGACGAGACCGAGCACGATGTAGAGCAGCGGCAGCACGAGGCCGATGCCCTCGAGCCGCTGCACGACGAACGGCCGACCGGCCAGCACGCCGACCGCGGTGACGGCGATGAATGCCGTGAACCCGAGCGTCAGGGCGTCGTTGTACCACCAGAGGCCCCCGAGCAGGTAGTCGCGGCGCTGTCGCTGGTTCAAGCCGGAGTTCGACCAGGGCAGCAGCGAGCGCCAGTGCTTGCGCAGGATCTGGATGCCGCCGAAGGCCCACCGGAAGCGCTGCTGCCGGAGCCCCTCGTAGGTGAGCGGCATGATTCCTCGGCCGTACGGACGAGGCACGTAGATGCCGCGGGCGCCGGTCGCGAGGATCCGCAGGCTCGCCTCGGCGTCCTCGGTGATGATGTTCTCGTCCCAGCCGCCGGCCGCCTCGAGGCTCCGCCGCCGGATCAGTCCCATCGTGCCCGCGAAGATGATCGAGTTCCGGTACGAGCGGCTGATCATGCCGACCTTGAAGAAGTACGCGAAGCCCGTGTGGCTCGCGCGGTAGAACGCGCTCGACTCCCAGTTCCGGTACTCCTGCGGCGTCTGGACGAACGCGACGCTCTCGTCCCGGAAGTACGGGACGGTGGCGGTGAGGAAGCCCGGGTCGACGAGGTAGTCGCTGTCGACGATCGCGATGATCTCGACGTCCGCCGGCAGGTGCTGCGTCCCGTAGTTGAGCGCGCCGGCCTTGAAGCCCGGCCAGTCCTCCAGGTGCGCAAACTCGGCGCGGAGGCCCAGCCGTCGCAGTTCGCGCACCTCGGCCTCGAGCGGGCGCCACAGGGCCTCGTCGCTCGTGTTGTCGTCGAGCACCTGGATCACGAGGTGCTGGAGCGGGTAGCGCTGATGCGAGAGCCGCCGGATCGTCCGGATCACGAGGTCGGGCGGCTCGTCGTGGGCCGGGACCTGGACGGCGACGGTCGGCCATCGGGCCGGCGGCGAGGGCAGGACCGGGACGAACAGCGGGCGACACAGCGCGTCGAGCATCTCGAAGACGCTCGTCGCCATGAGGAACAGCGCCCCGACCTCGAGGGCGAGGAGGACGAGCCCGAGCACGAGTCCGGGCGCAGAGGCGGCGAGCAGGACCGTGACGCGGGCCAGGTACACGACGTACACGACCGTCCCCACGATCAGCGTCGCGAGCGTGAAGGCGCCGGCGACCCACCAGCGCCGCGGCGCAAGCATCGTGAGGACGAGCGTCGAGACCGCGACCAGGGTCCACGCGTCGTCGATGCCGGGCAGGGCGATCGGCAGCGTGGTGTCCCCGAGGTGCAGCGCGGCGGGCGACGACCCCGGCGCGACGTGCAGGTGACCGGTGGCGAAGCCGATCGCGAACGAGACGACGACGGCGAACGCGAGCCGGACGGCGTACGTGCGCAGGCGGCGCTGCCCGGCCGCGAGGAGCAGCACGGTGGCGGTCGCGAGGAATGCGGCGGACTCGCCGAGCAGGGAGTTGAGCACGATCGGGTCCCGTGAAGCCCGCCGCCAGACGGCGCGACGAAGCGGCATGCGGGCGCGTGGTGCGAACCTCGCCGATCGCCGCGTGCGCCCGCGTCAAGCGCGGGCACGAAGCGGCGACAACGGGCTCGCAGCGTGTTCGGACCGACGTTGCGTGCTCGAGGAGTGACGGGCGGCGACGCCGGCGTCGCTCAGCGCACCGGCGTCCGGCACGCACGCAACCGACGCTTCGTAACGGCAGTGGGCCTCCCGGCCCCTCATTCGTGACGGACCGGGAGACGGTTTTCGGGTACGGTCCGCGCGTGCCACGTCGTCGCCCCGTGCTCGGCGCCGCCTTGCTCGTCGCGCTCATCGCGCTTGCAGGGGTGTTCGTCGCGCTGCCCGGAATCCGGTCCCCTCACTCGGCGCCACCGCGCGCGCACCCTGCGGCGACGAAACCGCCCAGCGGGAGCGCGTCGTCGTCGCCGGCGCCGGCGCCGGCCAGCCCGCTCGGCGGCGACCTCCTCATCGCCGACCGCGGGAACGACCGGCTGCTGATCGTCACGCCGCAGCACCGGGTCGTCTGGTCGATGACGGTCGATCCCGGCGGCCCGCTCGGGTCGACGTCGTGGGGGCCCGACGACGCGTTCTTCACGCCGGACGGACGCCAGATCGTCGTCAACGAGGAGAATGCCGACACGGTCGACATCATCGACCTCGCGACGCGGCGCATCGTGTGGCAGTACGGGCACACAGGGCATCCCGGGAGCGCGCCGGGGTACCTCGACGGGCCCGACGATGCCTACATGCTCCCGGACGGCACGATCGAGGTCGCGGACATCAGGAACCAGCGGATCCTGTTCATCTCCCCGGCAAAGAAGATCGTTCGGCAGTACGGGGTGACGGACCTGCAGCGCCACGACCCGCCGGTCGCCTACGACGCGCCGAACGGCGACTTCCCGGCCCCCGGTGGCGGGACGCTCGTGACGGAGATCGGTGGCAGCTGGGTCGACCGGCTCGACCGGTCGGGAAAGCTCGTCTGGGCGGTGCACCTTGCCGGGGTCGCGTACCCGTCGGACGCACAGTTGCTGCCGAACGGCGACGTGCTCGTGGTCGACTACTCGTCACGCGGCGCGATCGAAGAGGTGACGCCCACGGGGCACGTCGTCTGGCGGTACAGGGTGCTGTCGGGCCCCGGAAGGCTCGACCATCCGTCGCTCGCGATGCCGCTGCCGAACGGGAACATCGTGGTGACGGACGATTTCGGGCAGACCGTCGACGTGATCGACCCGGCGACGAACCGGATCGTCTGGCAGTACGGACATCTCGGCGTCCGCGGGCACCTGGACGGCTACCTGAACAACCCCGACGGGCTCGACCCCGTGCCTGCGTCGACAGCGCGACTGCTGACGACGCTGGCCGCTTCGCCGTCGCCCCCGGCCCCGACCTCGACTGCGCCGCCGTCGCCTGCCCCGGCCACCGTCGCACCGTCGTCAGCCATCCCCTGACCCGCGCCGCGCGCCCGTGAGGCGCTCCGGGCTACCGGTTCTGCCAGCGCTCCTCGAACACGACCTGCTGGCGCGGCAGGCGCGCCTGTCCGGCCGCGGATTTCGGCCGCAGCGCGGCGTCCGTCGGATGGCCGAGCGCGACGATCGTGCGAACGATGTGGTCCGCCGGGACGCCGAGGATGTCCCGCACGCTCTGCACCACGCCGGGCAGGACCCACGAGATGCCGGCCGCCACGCCGAGCATCGACGCGGCCACGAGCATCCGCTCCGCAGCGCGCCCCTCGTCGTAGGCACGTGAGATCGCGCGACCCTTCTCGTCCGGCAGCACGATCGCGACCGCCGACGTGGCCGAGTTCAGGGGTCTCGTCTGCGGCTGCCCGGCTTCCGCGAGTCGTCGCAGTGCCGCCTCGTCACGGATCACGATGAAGCGCCACGGTTGCTCGTTCTGACTGCTGCCCGACCATCGGGCGGCGTCCACGATCGCGTCGAGGACGTCGGGGGCCAGCGGCTCGTGGGTGTATTCCCTGACCTGTCGTGTGTGGAGGAGGGGTCGGATTCGCTCGCGCGGGCTGCCGTTTCCGGGGTGCGTCATGCTGCTCATGCCGTCAGCGTAGAACCGGCTCATCGGCGAGGTGGTTTCGCGGGGCGGGATGACCCTTCGAGCGCGCTCACCTCGCCACGCCCACACCACCCAGCTCCGCCTTCGGGAGCCATCACTCCTGACTGGCCCGAGGGTGGCGTCGGCTTCGCGGTGGCGTGAGCTTCGCGCCCGGCCCTGCGACCCGACTCGTGTCGGCGACCGGGAGGGGCGACAGCTCCGCGAGCCACGCATGCGCGTGGCCGGCGCCCAGGCGTGTCTCCAGGGCCTCGTCCACGATCGACTCGACCCGCCACCGCCCCGCGACCGCCGCGCGGATGTCGCGGCGACGCACGCGTTCCGGCCCGTACCCGAATGGATTCCGATCGCTCCAGGTCAGCAGGAACAACCGCCCGTCGGGGGCGATCAGCGACCGGAGCGCGGCCACGTACGCGCGTCGATCGGTCGGCTGAAGCGTGTGGAAGAGGCCGATGTCGAGGACCGTGTCGAACGCGATGGGCGCGACGTCGGCGGCCTGGAGCCCGTCCCCGAGCCGCAGTGCGTCCGCCACGAAGAAGCGTGCCCGGCCGGCCAGCCCGGCGTCGGCTGCCTTGCGCGCGGCGATCGCGATCGCGCTCGGTGCGAAGTCGAACCCGACGACGTGGTGACCGCGGCGGGCGAGGTACACCGACGCATCACCCGTCCCGCACCCCGCGTCGAGCACGGACCCACCGATGCGTCCCGCCTCCTCGAGACGGAGGACGGCCCCCTGTGGCCGCCCGATCTCCCAGCTCGGCGTTCCCCCGTACGCGTTTTCGAATGCCTGCGTGCGCAACCTCCCGATGGGACCTCCTCGTCACAGCGAGGGAGACGGATGGCGAGCGGGTCGCGCCGGCCGGGCGCAGCCTGCATGCCGGCCGACCTCCCGGCAGGACTCGTCGCTCTCAGACTGCCTCCGCGAGCGGCTCGACGAACTGGCTGCTGTACAGCTCGGCGTAGAACCCGCCGCGTGCCAGCAGCTCCTCGTGTGTGCCCTGCTCGACGATCCGCCCGTGGTTCATGACCAGGATGCTGTCGGCGTCGCGCACGGTCGAGAGGCGGTGCGCGATGACGAACGCTGTCCGGCCGTGCATCAGCCGGGCCATCGCCTTCTGGACGAGGATCTCGGTGCGCGTGTCCACCGAGCTCGTCGCCTCGTCGAGGATGAGGATCGGCGGGTCGGCCAGGAACGCGCGCGCGATCGTCAGCAGCTGTCGCTCGCCCTGGGAGAGGTTCGCGGCGTCGTCGCCGATGACCGTGTCGTAGCCCTGTGGCATCGTGCGCACGAAGTGGTCGACGTGCGCGGCCTGCGCCGCGGCCACGATCTGGTCCTCGGTCGCGTTCTCGCGGCCGTAGGCGATGTTCTCCCGGATGGTCCCGCCGAACAGCCAGGTGTCCTGCAGGACCATGCCGAACGTGTGCCGCAGGTTGTCGCGGGTCATCTCGCGCGTGTCGATCCCGTCGACGAGGATCCGGCCGCCGTCGATCTCGTAGAACCGCATGAGCAGGTTCACGAGCGTGGTCTTGCCGGCGCCCGTGGGCCCGACGATCGCCACCGTTTCCCCGGGCTCGACGACCTCGGACAGGTCCTGGATGAGTGGGACGTCGGGATCGTAGCGGAACGACACGTCGTCGAACACGACCCGGCCGACCGGGTTCTCGAGCGCAACCGGCCGTGCCGGCTCGGGCACGATCTCGGGCTCGTCCATGAGCTCGAACACGCGCTCGGCGGACGCGACCGTCGACTGCAGGACGTTCATGATGCTCGCCACCTGCGTGATCGGCATCGTGAACTGCCGGGAGTACTGGATGAACGCCTGGACGCCGCCGAGGCTCATCGTGCCGCTCGCCACCTGGACTCCGCCGATCACGGCGATCGCGACGTAGTTCAGGTTGCTGAGGAAGTTCATCGTCGGCTGGATGACCCCGGAGATGAACTGAGCCCGGAAGCTGGCCTGGTAGAGGGACTCGTTCTCGGCGTCGAACTGGCGGATCGCGTCCTGCGAATGGCCGAACGCCTTCACGATCGCGTGGCCCGTGTGCGTCTCCTCGACGCGTCCGGTCAGCGCGCCGGTCCGTTCCCACTGCGCCGCGAACTGCTTCTGCGACTGCTTCGCGATGAACATCGTGGTCGTGGCCGCCACCGGCAGCACGACGAGGGAGATCAGGGCGAGCACCCAGCTGATCGAGAACATCATGATCAGCACGCCGACGATCGTGAAGACCGACGTCAGGATCTGGGTCAGGCTCTGCTGGAGCGTCGTCGCGATGTTGTCGATGTCGTTCGTGACCCGGCTCAGCGTGTCGCCGTGCGCGTGGCTGTCGAAGTACTTGAGCGGGAGCCGGCCGAGCTTGCGGTCGACGTCGCGGCGGAGTCGGTACACGGTCCGCTGCGAGACGCCCGCCATGAGGTAGAACGACCCCCACTGGAACACCGCGCTGAGCAGGTAGACACCGGCCAGGAGCAGCAGGGTGTGCCCGACCGCGGTGAAGTCGACGCCGACCCCGGGCGTCACGTGCATGCCCGAGAGCATGTCGGCGACCTGGCCCTGATTGTGGGCCCGGAGGATGTGCTCTGCCTGCGCCTGCGTCGTGCCGGCCGGCATGTAGTTCCCGAGCAGCTTGCCGACGAGACCATCGAACAGCAGGTTCGTCGCGGTCGCCATGATCCGCGGTGCGACGACCTGCGCGGCCACGCCGATGATCGCGAGGACCGAAACGAGCCCGATCTTCGTGGCCTCGGGACGGAGCTCGCCGGCCAGCCGGCGCACCGACCCGCGGAAGTCGCGCGGCTTCGCGGCCGGCATGATCATCCCGTGCATCGGGCCTCCGCCGAAGCCACCCTGCATCGGGCCGCGGCCGCGTCCCATGCCTCCGCCCATGGGGACGCCGGCGCTCATGCCGGGCGTGCCACTACCCGCGGGGCCTCCCGTGGAGCCCATGCCCGGGCCCCCCGGTGCCTGACGCATGCCGCTCATGCCGCCTCCTCCGCCGTCAGCTGTGAGAAGACGATCTCGCGGTAGGTCTCGCACGTGTCCATGAGCTCGGCATGCGTCCCGACACCGACGACCTCGCCGGCGTCGAGCACGACGATCTGGTCGGCGTGGAGGACGGTCCCGACGCGCTGGGCGACGATCAGCACGGTCGCGTCCTGCGTCTCGCCCCGCAGCGCGGCGCGGAGCATCGAGTCGGTCTTGAAATCGAGCGCCGAGAAGCTGTCGTCGAAGATGTAGACGCGCGGCCGCTTGACGAGCACGCGCGCGATCGCGAGCCGCTGGCGCTGCCCGCCCGACACGTTCGTCCCGCCCTGGTCGATCGGCGCCTCGAGCCCGCCCGGCAGCTCCGACACGAACTGCTGCCCCTGGGCGATCGAGAGCGCGTGCCACAGGTCCTCGTCCGTGGCGTCCTCGTTGCCGTAGCGCAGGTTGCTCGCCACCGTCCCCGAGAACAGGAACGCCTGCTGCGGCACCATCCCGACGTCCCGCCAGAGATCCTCCTGGCGCAGGTCGCGGACGTCGACACCGTCGAGCAGGACCGCACCACGCGTCGCGTCGTAGAAGCGCGGGATCAGGTTGACGACCGTCGACTTCCCGCTGCCGGTGCTGCCGACGATCGCGGTCGTCTTCCCCGGTTCGGCCGCGAACGAGATGTCGCGGAGCACGGGTTCCTGCGCACCGGGGTACCGGAACTCCACGTTCCGGAACTCGACGCGCCCGGCGGGCTCCGCGATCCGCACCGGCGTCTCGGGATCGCAGATCGAGCCCTCCACGTCGAGGACCTGCTGGATCCGCTCGGCGGATGCCGCGGCGCGCGGCACCATCACGAACATGACCGTCGCCATCATCACGGAGAACAGGATCTGCATGACGTACTGGAGGAACGCCAGCAGGTTGCCGATTGGCATCTCCCCACTGTTGATGCGGAGCCCGCCGAACCACAGGATCGCGACGGTCGACAGGTTCAGGATCGCGAACAGCGAGGGGATCATCAGCGCGAACAGGCGGTTCACCCGCAGCGACGTGTCGGTGAGGTCGGCATTCGCGTCGTCGAACCGGAGCTCCTCGTGCTCGGTCCGGACGAATGCGCGGATCACGCGGACACCGGTGAGGTTCTCCCGCATGACCTGGTTGATGCGGTCGATCTTCTTCTGCATCGACCGGAAGAGGGGCATCGCGCGGGTCACGAGGGTCCCGATGACGATTCCCATCGCGGGGATGATCACGACGAGCAGGCTCGAGAGCGGCACGTCCTCGCGGAGCGCCATGAAGATCCCGCCGACGCTCATGATCGGGGCGAGGATCATGACGTTCAGGGCCATGACGATGACCATCTGGACCTGCTGGACGTCGTTGGTGTTGCGCGTGATCAGGGACGGCGCACCGAACTGACCGGTCTCGACCGCGGAGAAATCGAGCACGCGCCGGAACACCGCGCCGCGCACGTCGCGACCGAACGACATCGCGGTCCGTGACGAGAAGAAGATCGCGACGGTCGACGCGGCGGCGAGCAGCAGCGTGACGCCGAGCATCAGCACGCCCGTCCGGACGATGTAGCTGATGTCGCCCTTCACGACGCCGTTGTTGATGATGTCGGCGTTCAGGTTCGGCAGGTAGAGGTTCGCCATCGCCTGGATCGTCAGCAGCACGATGACGAGGAGCAGCTGTGGCCGGTACGGCGCGAGGTACGTGGTGAGCAGCTTCCTCATCGCTCGGGCTTCTCGGGCAGGGGAGAGGTCGAAGCGGCCCGGTCCTCGTTCGTCGGACGATCGGCTCCCGGGCCGCAGCCGTGGGCGCTCTCCGTCGTCGCGCCCTCCTGCGCATCAAGGCGGGCTCGAGCGGCGCGAAGGGCCCGGACGCCCCTGACGAACCCCGTGAGCTCGTCCTCGGTCAGTTCCTCGAGCAGCCGCGCCATGCGCTCGCGGCGGTGCGCGGCGATGTCGAGGAACACGTGTCCGCCGGCCTCAGTCAGGCTCACGACGACGACCCGCCGGTCGTCCTCCTCGTGCTGCCGAGTCACGAAGCCGCGGTGCTCCATCCGATCGATGATCCCGGTCGCGCTCGCGACCGAGACATCGAGCGCCTCCGCGAGCCGGCTCATCGAGAGCGGACCGTGCGCCTCGATGATCGCGATGACGTTCAGCTGGACCATGCTGAACGCACCGCGGTGGAAGCGCCGGAGCATGCCGAGGCGTTCCCCGGCGGGCCAGGCCGTGAGCTCGTCGAGGAGCTCGTCGGGGACTCTGGTTCTGGTCCCCGAAACATTCAATGTCATGATGACAGTCTAGCAGAGCCTAAAGCACGCCGCCGCGCGATCCCGATCCGTCTGCAGGACGGCGCGCGTGCAGAGGCTTGGGGCGCCGCGCGGCGCACCGGACGGCAGACGTCCGACGTGTCGCCCACCTCGGACCCGGAAGCGCCGGCCGCGTATGCTGGCGGGGGCGCTTGGGCCGACGCCCGCGCCGATCGGGCCGGAACGCCTGCCGGGGCGGCCAAAGCAGGAGCGGCGAGCAGCGTGTCGAGCGTCAAGCGCATCGGGATCCTGACGGCCGGCGGGGACAGCCCGGGCCTGAACGCGGCGATTCGCGGCGTGGGCAAGGCTGCGCTCGGGTGCGGGATCGAGATCGTCGGGTTCCGTGACGGGTTCCGGGGACTGGCCGAGAACCGGATGTTCGAACTCTCGTCAGCCACCCTGTCGGGGATCCTGACCGTCGGCGGGACCGTCCTCGGCACGAGCCGCGACAAGGTCCACCGCATGGTCGTGGACGGCACGGCCACGGACGTCCGTGACACGATCATCCGCAACTGCCGGAAGGACGGCATCGACGTGCTCGTGTGTCTCGGCGGGGGCGGAACGCAGCGGAACGCGCTGCAGCTGGTCGACGCCGGGCTTGACGTGGTGACGCTGCCGAAGACGATCGACAACGATGTCGCCCTGACCGACGCGACGATCGGCTATGCCACGGCCCTCGAGGTCGCGACCGAGGCGGTCGACCGGCTGCACAGCACGGCGCACAGCCACCACCGGATCATCGTCGTCGAGCTGATGGGGCACCGCGCGGGGTGGCTCGCGCTCGGCGCGGGGATCGCGGGCGGAGCCGACGTCGTCCTGATCCCGGAGATCCCGTACGACGTGGAGCAGGTCGCCGAGGCGATCCGCGCGCGGGTGCGGCGCGGCACCAACTTCAGCATCGTGGCCGTCGCGGAGGGCGCGCGCGACCGCGACGACGCGCGGACGTACCGCGAGGCGGAGGCGCGCAAGGACGCGGCCGGGTCGCTGGAGGAGAAGGACGCGGCGCGTGCCGAGATCGCGGGCCTCCAGGCCGCGCACGCGGGCAACACGATGCGCCTCGCGCGAAAGCTGGAGGAACTGACGGGGCTCGAATCGCGGGTGACGATCCTGGGCTACGTGCAGCGGGGCGGCACGCCGTCGCCGGGGGACCGGCTGCTCGCCACGCGGCTCGGGGCGGCCGCGGTCGACCTCGTCCGCGAGGGCCGGTTCGGGATGATGGTCGCGGCCCGCGGGCCCGTCACGGAGTCCGTCCGCCTCGAGGACGTGGCAGGGCGCCGGCGGACGGTGCCGCCGGATCACCCGTGGGTCGAGGCGGCCCGCCGGGTGGGGACCTGCCTGGGCGACTGAGAGCGGCGGGGTCGCGGTGCCGACCGGCGCGCCCCGACCTCGGCCCACGTCTTCGGCGGCGGCGCCCGGAAGCGGCGGAGCGGGCCGGGACGACGCCCCGCCCGTTGCGCACGTCGATATCCCCTGCAGCATTGCCGCCGCAGGTTGGAACGGCCGAAGCTCGTGCCGGCTGCGCCGGATCTCCGCGCCGGCGGTCCCGCGCCGAGCCCGCCGCGCCACGGTGCGGCGCGGAGCACGCGCCGCCTCGGGATTCCCGCACGACACGCGACCGTGGCCCTTCCCGGGCCGGGCTCGGCCGCCCTCCGCTGACATCCACGCTCCCTATCGCTCGTCAAGCCCTTCCGGCATCGCCTTGGGGGATATCGGCCCTGGCAAGGTCGAGCCGCCGGGGTCCGCCCGCCACAGTTGCTCTCCGTCCGCCACAGTTCCTCTCCGTCCGCCTCAGATCGCCGGCCCGGGCCACGCGGAACGCGCGCTCGACCGCCGTCGTCGCCAGTTCCGCCGCCGTCTCGTACGCGCGGAGTGCCTCGTGGGCCCGGTCCAGCCGTCGCAGCAGGTCGGCGCGGGTCGCGTGCAGCAGGTAGCGTGCAGCAGGTGGTACCCGTCGAGCGAGCCGCCGGCGACGATCCCATCGACGATCGCGAGACCCGCCGCGGCTCCGCCGGCCTCGGCAACGGCCACGGCGCGGGTCGGGTGGCAGCAGGTGAAGATGAGCCGCAGGCGGTCGTCGACGAGCCGGGTCTCGCTCCCGATCATCACCGCGCTCTCCAGGCTCCCTTCGGCGACCGATCGCTCGAGCTCCGACAGCACCCCAGCGCGTCGCGCCGCGCGCCGGATCCGATCCAGCGCACGCTTGCGGGCGACCGTCGTCGGCCACGCTCCCGGGTTCGACGGCACGCCGTCACGCCGCCACGTCTCGAGCGCGGTGAGGAAGGCGTCCGCCGGATCAGCGTGGCCCGGACCCGGCCCGATTCCGAGCGGAAGGTGCGGTCGACCAGTGCCCTGACGTCGGACTCGGGCTCCGATGTCCGCGGAAATCGACACCCCGGACGCGGAAATCACGCGATCGATGGAATCGTCCTGCGCCGCCTCCGGCGCCCCCCGACGACTCCCGCGCGCCTGCGACCTCCGCGGCTCCCCTGCGCCGGCATGCGCGCTTCCGGAGCGCCAACGATGACTCCCGAGCGCCTGCGGCACCCTGGGCGCCCCCGCCGCCTCCGCCGCCTACGCCGCGTCCGGCGCCGACGCCTCGGGCACCGACGTGCGCCCGGCCGACCGCTCGAGCACCCAGTACAGGATCCCGGCGACGACGAACCCGACCACGTAGGTGATGTCGGCGCCCCCCAGCGCATTCGCGGCCGGCCCGACGTACAGGGTCTGGTTGAAGAACGGGATCGAAACGACGAACCCGACGACCAGTGCCGCCAGCGCGTTCCGGCCGGACGGCAGCCGCGCGAAGTCCACGACGCGCCGCGCATCGAAGCGCCCGCCACGCATCCGCCAGTCGACGAGCACGATCGCCGCCCACGGGCCGATCCAGTACGTGATCAGCAGCAGGTAGTTCTCGAACGTCGACTGGAAGTTCCCGTAGTACAGATAGAGCGTTGCGCCGAAGCTCAGCACGCCGACGATCGCCGCGGACAGCGGGCGCCAGATGCGGACGCCGGCCGCGAGCAGCGAGAGCGAGCCCGTGTAGTCGTTCATCGCGTTGACCGCGACCGTGCCGAGGAGGATCGCGACCATCGCGAGCAGCCCGACCGCGCCGCCGCCGACGACCTGGTTGATCTGGTGCGTGGCATCGGCGGTGGAGTTGCCGAGCGCGTTCGTGACGGCGAGCCCGAGCGCCTCGAGCCAGATGGCGGAGAGCCCGAGGCCGAGGAACGTCCACAGGAACACGCGCGACGCCGGCGCGTCGACGGGGAGATAGCGTGTGTAGTCGGACGCGTAGAGCGCCCAGGCGAGGTTGAAGCTGCCGGCGATCGTCGTCATGAGCACGAACGTGCCGAGCGACGCGGCGGACCCGTTGCCGAGCGCGAAGTCCATGCGCGGCAGCGCCGCGATCGTCACGACCGCGAACAGGCAGAACAGGCCGATGGCCGCCCACTTCTCGAACGTGTGGATCGCCTCGTAGCCGACGATCGACAGGAGCGTCTGGCAGACGATGACGACCGCGAGGCTGACGGGAAACGGGATCCGGCCGCCCGAGATCGCGTCGAGCGCGTAGGCGCCGAAGAACGCGTTGATCGCATCCCAGGCGATCGTGCTGAGCCAGTTGACCGCCCCGGGCACGACGATCGTGCGCCCGAACGGCAGCCGCGAGGCCGGGATCTGGGCCATGCCGCTGCGCGGGCCCATCGCGGCGAGCACGCCGACGACCGCCGCGGCGATCAGGTTCCCGATGACGATCGCGGCCAGCCCGGCCCAGAACCCGAGCCCGATGAAGCTGGCGGCCGCCAGCGTCCCGATCGCGAACGCGGCCGGGACGAGGTTCGGGGTGAACCACACGGTGAAGACGCGGGAGAGCGATCCGTATCGGGCGGTCGGAGGGATGGGATCGATGCCGTGCCCCTCGATCGTGAAATCGCCCTCCCGGGTGGGCATCGTGTCGCGGATCGTGGCGGCCACAGCCATGGTCAAGCCTCCTGTGCTGTGCGTGCGAACCAGGTGTG
>JAJYGH010000091.1:28472-30211 GCA_021785175.1 Chloroflexota bacterium
CGTGCGAGCCGTGCGAGCCGTGCGAGCCGTGCGAGCGAGTCAGACGGCGCTCGTCGCTCCCGCGCCCGGGGCAGATCGGGCGTCCGAAGCGGCCGTGACTCCCGCGCCGGCGTTGCTGCCCGACCGGACGAACGTGACGGGGACGTCGGCCGGCATGCCCCCGCCGGGGCCGTCGCCGCCGACCCGGTGGACCGTGCTCTGCGACGGCTCGGTCTCGGCGACCACCCGTCCCTCGCGGAGCACCCAGCGTGCGGCGGGCCGCAGCCGGATCGCCTCGGCCTCGTCCCCGCAGTCGAGCACCACGAGGTTCGCCGGCGCCCCCTCCCGCACGCCCCAGTCGCCGCGCCCCGATGAGCGCAGCGGGTTCGTCGTCACCATCTCGTACGCGCGGAAGAGCTCGCCGCGCCCGGTCATCTGCCCGACGTGGACGAGCATCGACAGCGCGTCGAGCATCGACCCGCGGCCCAGCGGGTACCAGGGATCCATGATCGAGTCGTGCCCGCACGCGACGTCCACGCCGGCCGCGTCGAGCTCCTTGACCCGGGTCATCCCGCGCCGCTTCGGGTACGTGTCGAAGCGGCCCTGCAGCACGATGTTGTCGAGCGGGTTCGCGACGATCGTCAGGCCGGCCCGCCGCAGGATCTGCATGAGCTTGAACGCATAGGCGTCGTCGTACGAGCCCATCGCCGTCGTGTGCCCCGCGACGACGCGCCCCTGCATCCCGTCGCGGATCGTCCGTGCCGCGACGTGCTCCAGGAAGCGCGACTCCGGGTCGTCCGTCTCGTCGCAGTGCAGGTCGATCGGCTTCCCGGTCTCGCGGGCCAGGTCGAAGATGAACTCGACCTCGGCCACGCCGTCCTCGCGCGTCAGCTCGTAGTGCGGGATCCCGCCGATCGCGTCGCAGCCGAGCAGCATCGCCTCGCGCATGAGCCGCTCGCCGTCGGGGTACCGGAGGATGCCGTCCTGCGGGAACGCGATCAGCTGCAGCTCGACGATGTCGCGGACCTCGTCGCGGAGCTCGAGGAGCGCGCGGAGGGCGACGAGGTCGGGATCGCACACGTCGACGTGTGAACGGATGAGCCCGGTGCCCTGCGCGACCTCCCAGAGGATCGCCTCGAGGGCCCGGCGCTTGACGTCCTCGTGGGTCAGGGTCTGCTTGCGCTCGGCCCAGGTGAGGATGCCCTCGATGAGCGTGCCGGTTTCGTTGTACCGCGGCTCGCCGACGGTCAGGGCGGCGTCGAGGTGCACGTGGGGATCGACGAGCGGCGGGCTGACGAGGCGGCCCTCGGCGTGGAGCTCGGGGGTGCGGTCGGCCGGGATCTCGCCGGCGGGGGCGATGACCGCGATCGATCCGTCCGCGATTCCGATGTCGACGGGCTCGGGCCAGCGGTCGTTGGTGGGATGGGGCCGCGCGCGCCTGATGATCAGGTCCACGCCGGAATGCCCGGGTGCGATGCAGTGGGGGTGCGCGGGTAGTGGGCCGCCGGGATGGCGGGGTGTGAGTGCGCCCGAATGTCCGGGCGCGACCGTGCATGGTCGTGCAAGTGCTCCTCCTTGCCGGGCTCACTGGGCCGGTCCATGGGGATTTCGCCGGAGGATAGCAGGGTGACCCGGAGGAGGTTGCGGCGGCGTGACGGGCGGCGGAGATGTCCCGGCCGCATCCGTCGCGGATTCGGCGTTCGTGTCCGCCTGTCCGGCGCCGGCCGGCCGCGCGTCGAGCGAGGGCACGGTGTGCCGGA
>JAJYGH010000091.1:30267-32108 GCA_021785175.1 Chloroflexota bacterium
GGCACGGTGTGCCGGAGCGGCTCGAGGCCGAGCGTCGCGACGTGCGCGTCGATCTCCTCGAGCGTCGCGATCCACAGCCCGTCGGTGTCCTGCATCGCGCCGATGAGCCGGTCCACGACCGCGGCGCGCGACGCGCGTCCCGACAGGAACGGATGCATCGTCAGCACGAGGCTGCCGCCCTCGGCGACCTGTGCCTCGAGCTCGAGCCGCCACAGCTCCTCGACCCTGGACGGGCTCTCGATGACACCGGACCCCGTGAGCCCGGGCAGGAACCCGACCTCAGCTGCCCCCGAAGGACACCGCCGACCAGGTCTGCCCGCCGTCGAACGTCATGTACATCGTGCCCGTGATGCCGCCCGTCGACCCGCCCGAACCGGCGGATGTGCCGCCGACGTCGCCCGATCCAGGGCCGGCTGCGGCGATCGCGACGCCCTGCGTCGGCGTCGTGAATCCCACGTACGTGATCGGGACCTGTCCGGTCGCGAGCAGCAGCCTCCACGAGTAGCCGCCGTCGAACGAGCCGGCAAGCGCGGCGCCGCCCGAGGCCTCCGACCCGAGCCCGCCGACGAAGATCGTCCTCGAGTCTGCCGCTGCGATCGACGTCGCCGACTGGACGGGGAGGGTCCCGCCACGCGCATTGAACGTGGCACCGCCGTCGGTCGATGCGTAGAGCGTCTCGCCCTGCAGCGTGCCGCCCCACTCGCCCACGTCACAGGCGGCGAACAGGTTCGACGCGTCCGACGCGCCCAGGACGGCCGGCCCCTGGGCCTGCGCGCACGGCGGGGACCAGTCGGACCAGGACTGGCCTCCGGCGCCGATCTGTGCCCCGGCGACCACGACCCGGTCGACCTGCAGGAGCCAGCCCGCGCCACCGGCCATGACGAGCTGGGACGACGGCACGGGGCCCGCGCCGAGCGGGATGGAGACGTGCGACAGGGTCCACGCGTCGCTCCCGACCGGGCTGGACGCGATGCGGACCGTGGAGGTGCTTCCCGACGGGTAGACCGCCGCGTACGCGTACCCTCCGGACACCTCGAGCGCGACGACACGCGCCTGAGATGCGCCGGCGATCGAGATCCTGTGCCAGCTCGTGCCGCCGTCGTGCGTCGCCCACAGGTCGGGGCCGAACGCCCACCCGTCGAGCTCGTCCGCGAACCGCAACCCGCTGACGCCTGCTCCGGCAGACCCGGCCGGCGCGACCCCGGCCACCGCGGAGGTCGCGAGGCCGCCGATCGCGACCCCGCTCAGCGTCGTGCGGGGAGCCGGGATCCCCTGCCAGGTGTGGCCGTCGTCGGTGGTCCGGACGATCGCGACGCACGCCTGCGTCCCGCAATCGCCGACGCCCAGCACCCATCCGCTGAGGGGCGAGACGAACGTCACCGACACGGGCTGGAACCCGGCGGGCACCGCGCCGCCGGCCGACGGAGAAGTGGGGAGGGGCGTGGGTGACGGCCGAGGGGTCGGACTGGGCGATGACGACGCAGCGGCCCCGGCGAGACCGGAGGAGGATGCGCCCGACGACCCGGCTGACGAGCCTGAAGCGGCGCCCGGCGAGGCAGGACCGGTGGACGTCGCAGCCGAGGGCACGGGCGAGGACCCGGACACGAGGCTGAGCAGCGAAGCGTTCGACGTGACGACGAACGCCCAGCCGATACCGACGAGCACGAAGACGGCGAGGATGACGAGCCGGGGCCAGTCGGTCGAGCTGCGGGGGCGTCGAGGGGGCCGGCGCGTCCGGTACGTCTGCACCGCCGGATGCTACCCGGCAACCCGCCCGGACGCGTCCAGGGGTGGGTGGGCACGTCGCCTGACATCGTCCGCCGGGTCTGACATCGTCCGCC
>JAJYGH010000091.1:32269-34227 GCA_021785175.1 Chloroflexota bacterium
CGGCGCATCGATCGGCACGTCGTCTCCCGCCGCCGGCGCCGCCACCGTCGGCCTCTATCCCACCGTCCGCTCCCACCGTCCGCGCGAACGGATGGAAGCCCGGCTCCTCGATCCACCAGCTGACGATCCGCCTCGGCCGCAACCTGAGGAACTGCGGCTGGAAGGTCGGAAAGCGCGGGTTGATCGCCTCGCCGCCGGTCTCTGCGCCTCGGCGTCCGCGCGGATCTCGATCGCGTGAGCCTCCTGCGGCACGGCGTCGTCGACCAGCAGCGTCGCGCGCGGATTCGCCACCACGTCGCGCCACTTCTTCGTCGCCGGGAAATCGACGCCGCCAATGTCGATGGCGTCCCGGCCTCAGGGGCCCGCCGTGCCGGATCCCGGCCTCCGCGTAGTCGTGACCGACCCGCTCCGTGACGGGCGGCGTGGTCATGAGCAGCGCTCCCGTGACGGGCGGCACGATGTCCTGGACCCGCGCGTAGCACGCCTGACCGTCGATCTGGTCGGCGGACGGGTTCACGGGCACGGCCTCGTATCGGCGCTGCCGGAACTCCTGACAAGGTGTACGAGAACTCCTTCGGGTTCCGCGACACGCCGACCACGGCGATCCGCCACAGCCCGAGAAACTCGTCGACCTGCTGTCTTGTCGTCACCCGCGCTCCCTCCGCCTCCGGGGACGGCGTCGCCCCGCGGGACGCAACTGGCCGTGCCAGTGTGGCCACGGAGGTGCTCGCCGGGGGGCGCCGCCCGGCCTGCGGTCAGGGATCGTCTTGGGTGGCGCCGTGCCCGACACCAACAGGCCCGGGCGGAACGAGTCCACCCGGGCGTGCGCGGTGAAGCGCGGGATCGGTCAGGCGGCGTGGACCGTGAGCGTCAGGGTCCAGACGTCCTTCGTGCCGCCGTCCCACGGCTGCGAGTACTGGAACGTGACGGTGCTGTCGACCGACTTCAGCACCTTGAACGTCCACGTCTCGGTGCCGGCGGCCCCGATCGGGCCGGACGCCGCGGGCGGCGTCGTGTGGGAGGTCAATTCGAGGGCCGTGGCATCGAAGGTCGGCTGCTCCCAGGAGAAGCCGGTCGACGCGTTCGAGCACAGCGTGACGGTGACCGAGCCGCGCGCCGTGACGGACCGCTCGACCGTGGCGTGCCCGCTGGCGTCCTGCGCCGTGGGGAACTCGTCGCACGTCATGGACACCGAGTTCACGGCCGGGACCGATGGAACGGGCGGCACCGGCTTGGCCGTCAGCGCGCGGACGTTCAGGATCAGGGCCCAGGCATTCTTCTGGCCACCGGCCCACGGCTGGCTGTAGGTCAGCACGATCCGGCCGTTGCCAGCGTGCCTGGCCACGAACCGGAAGAGGTCCTTGCCGGCCGCGCCGGGCATCGCAGTCGCCGGCTCCACGTACGAGCGGGCGACGTACCTGAAGAGGCTGTGGGTCCAGGTCGGCCACGTCCATCGGAAGCCCGTCGACGGGTTCGAGCAGACGGCCACGAGCAGGGTGCCGTGGTCGCCCATCGTGACTGTCCGCGTGATGGTGACGCGGCTCGTCGACGTTTCGGTGCGGGCGGCAGCAGACGTGAAGGCGTCGCATCCGACGTAGATGCGCGTCGTGCCGTGGCGCCAGTCGTTGGCGGTCTGCCCGGGCGCGACGACGGTCGGGGTCGCGACCTGGTCGTGTGACGGTGTCGCGGCGACGAGCTGTCCGGGGATCGCCGGCAGCATCAGCAGCGCGAGCACAGACGCGGTGATCGCATGCATTCCAGTGTCCTCTCGACCGCGTCGTCCCGCCGCTTGAGATGGCCGGCACGCGAGCCGCCCGTGTGTCTCCGGCCGGGCGGGTGCTCCGCGGCTTTCGAACAGCCGAAAGACGCATCGGTTGTCGCTCCGGTTCCGTGGGTCGGAACGATGATCTCGCGACTGCTCGCGCCGCACTCCCGTATCGCTGCCGCCCGCTGCCGCC
>JAJYGH010000030.1 GCA_021785175.1 Chloroflexota bacterium
TGATGCGTTCCTCTCTCGTGGCAGTGGCGCTCGGGTTCGCGGTCGCAGGTTGCACAGCTTCTCCGATTGCGGGCACCGCGACCGTCAGCGGGACCCTCGTCGGCTCCGACGGCTCCTGTCTCTACCTCCAGGTGCCGAACGCGAACGGCTCTGACGTGTACTGGCTCCGGCACCTGCCGTCCGGCTACGTGGCGGACGAATACGGACTTGGCACACCTGACGGGAGCCGCATCCGGATGGGGGATCCGCTCACGGTGTCGGGGGCTCTGTCGTGGGAGCCCTTCGACCGGCGCTGCGCCGGCACCCACACGCTCGACGTGACGGTGGTCAGGTAGGCGTCCGTCCTGGCCCCGGGTCGGCGGCTTCCCGCGGCCACTGTTCGGAGTCGACGTGGGCCGTCGCGCCAATCGCGCTACCCGCCGCAGTACGGGCTGGCGGGCACCTGCGCCTCGGTCGTCTCGACGATCGACCCGTCCGGCTCGATGACCAGCCAGAGGAGCTTCTGACCGGATGACGGCGCGTCGAGCGTGACGCTCTTCGAGGTGGCGGCGGAGCTGATCGTCAGCCGCTGGGTGCCTGGCGCGAAGGCGCGCGCGTACTGCGAGCAGGGCCGGATCGGCTCCGTCCCGGCGCCGCCGAGCAGCGGCGTGCCGAACAGGCCCGGAGACTGCCAGTGGAACGAGGACTCGCGATTCGCGAGGTTGGCCACCTCGACCACCCCATTGGTCGGCGCCACCGGTCCCTGACAGCCCGCAACGGTGAGTCCGGCGACGACGAGACCGACCACGCATGGGAATCTGATCAGGGGGAGACCGTCCGCGCGTGCCGTGCGCCCGGCTGCGCCGGCCCGGCGATCAGCCACCGCACACGGTCGAGTCGGAACCCATCTGGTGGATGAACTCGCTGTCGTCGAGCACGGACCCGGCGATTCCGGCACCGCCATCCCAGGAATCGTCGGCTGCCGTGGGCATCGAGCCGCGCAGGGCGTAGGCGAAGCGGGTCTCGGTGTAGGGGGGACGGTGCTCCTCGAAGATCAGCGCGACAGACCCGTCTGGCGAACAGCGGGCCTCGCGGAACGTGAGATGAAGCGGCAGGCGCAAGCTGTCGGTGGCCTCGGACCAGAGTTGCTGCCGAGCGGCGGGTACGTAGGCCGCCAGGGACGGTGGGATCGGCCGATCCGGCCAGAGCACAGGCGGCAGGAGAATCGCCATCAGGCCGAACGCGACGAGCGTCGTGAGCGCCGTCACGGCGAGGCCGATTGCCGTTCGCATCCGGCTACCGACCACTGTGCTCACCGTCCCGCCTCCCGATGCCATGCCATTTCGATAACGTCCACAGTCGGCAGTCCCGGACACTTGCGGCGTCAGGATCGCTCCTTGTCGAGGATCACCTTCCTCGCGGGGACGGGTCAAGGGGTGTTCGACCCGCCGCAGACGAGCGGCGCGGTCGAGTCGGCCACCGGTGACTGCTCGACCGTTCGGCGCTGCCCCGAGGGAGTGGCTGGGCCGGGCGGAGCCCGTCGCGAGTCTCACGGCCGCCGTGGGACGGGTGTGCCCTCCGCGTCCTCGACGACCCGGGCGCCGAGGTCTGACGCGAACGACACCGGCAGCTCGCGCAGCGCGAGCTCGGCGGTGCTCGGTCCGGGAAGCGGGCACGGGAGCGTCTCGACCTTGATGCGCACCTCTGCCGACGACTCGGCGACGTCCGTGACGCGCGTCCAGCTGCACGGCGCCACGGCGACGGTGAGCGCGATGGTTCGCGGGCCGACGAGCCGGTAGGACAGCAGGTTCGGGAAGCGCACGACCGAGTTCTGCGCGGCAAGAATCACGACGAGCAGGACGACGACGAGCCCGATCCAGAACCTGCGTGGGAGCCGGCGCACACGCCCCGGATCTCCGTTCGTGCCGGCGACTGCTGTCATACCGTCCTCATGTTGCCCGCCGTGAGCCCCAGACCGATAACGTCGCGACCCGCCGATTCCGGACAGCAGGGCGGGTAGCGCATCGAGAGAGAGCCGACTTCATCTCGCCGTTGACAGGTCAGGTCGAGGCTCCGCATCCGCGCCACACCGGTCAAGAGGCCTTCGACCCTTCCGGGATCTGCGGATGGACGTCACGCGCGCGTCACGCGTACGCGAAGATCGAACCATCCGGGGGGCCGCGTCGTCTGGAATGGCATGTTCGGACGGGAGGCCGCGATGAGGGAGCGGGGCGCGACGGACGACCCGGGCGCCGCTCGCATCGCGGCGTTCACCGGCCTCGCGGATCGCCAGCTCGCGGCCTCCTACCGCCTCGCCGCCGTGCTGCTCGGGAGCGAGGTGGAGGCGGAGGACGCCGTCCAGGACGCGGCGGTGCAGGCATGGGATCGCTTCGCAAGCCTCCGCGATGCCGAGCGGTTCGAGCCGTGGTTCCAGCGCATCCTCGTCAACGGCTGCCGGGACCGCCTGCGGCGCCGCGGTCGTATCCGCACGCTGCCGCTGGACGACGCGCCGGAGCCGAGCAGGGCCTTCCCCGCCACCCGCCTGGCGGAGCGCGACGCGCTGCGACGCGTGCTCGGCGATCTGCCCGCCGGGCAGCGCGAGGTCGTCGTCCTGCACTACTTCGGCGGCTTCACGCTCGACGAGGTCGCCGAGCGCACGGGCGAACGGCCGGGCACGGTGCGGTCGCGCCTGCACGCCGCGCTCGAGGCGCTGCACGCCGCGTACGACGCGGCC
Source organism: Chloroflexota bacterium (assembly GCA_021785175.1). GTDB lineage: Bacteria > Chloroflexota > Limnocylindria > Limnocylindrales > CSP1-4 > JAJYNJ01. The sequence goes on from JAJYGH010000030.1 coordinate 2,714, forward strand.
GACCGGGCCGACGGGGGAGCTTCACGATGAGCGACGAACGCTTCGATGCCGACCTGCGCGCGGTCCTCGACGAGCTGGCGCCTGCCGAGGTCCCGCCCGAGCTCCGTCTGGCCGTCCTCGACGTGCCGAGGCGGCGCCCGCACTCGCGCGTGCCGTGGCCGCGGACGCGCCGCGGCTCGTTCGTGCTCACCCTCGCGGCGCTCGCGGTCGTGCTCGTCGCCGCGCTCGCGGTCGTGCTCCTGCACCCGTTCCCGTCGGGCCCGACCGCCGGCGCACCGCCCACCGGGAGCGCCCTGCCGTCCCCCCACAGCGCGCTTGTTTCCGGCTGGGTCGAGCAGACCGACGGGGCGTACGGCTACCGCATGCTGCGCCCGGCGAACTGGACGACGACCAGCGGCGACGGGTTGCAGCGGTCTTACCTCGCGCCGGGATTCCAGGCTGCGGGGACGCAAGGTGTCCTGATCGCGGTCACGAACTACGAGGCGCTCGGGACCTCCGCGGGCGCGAACACGATCGTCGCGCAGTGGGGCCTGTTCGAGCAGCACCCGGAGATCGCCGACTGGACGGCCGCCCTCGAGCGGATGATGCAGCAGGACGCGTGGACCTATCGCCTCGTCCGCACGCTGCCGAACGCGAGGATCTACGCAATCCCGGCGATGCCCGGCCAGCAGCAGCCCACCATCGTCGTCTTCGCGTACGTGATTGCCGGTGGCCAACCGTTCGGACTCGAGCTCCAGGGTTTCGGCACGTATCACGACCTCGCCACGCTCGAGCAGGATGGCGTGCTCGACGACTTCGCGACGATGGTCGGCAGCATCGCGCCCGTCCCCGCCGATCCGGCGAATGTCGTGCCCCCGATGCCGACGCCACCAGCCGGGCTCGCCGGAGGACCGACCGCCTCGCCGACCGAGGCGCTCCCCGCGGCCACCCCAGCACCATCCAGCATGGCCGACTACGTCGTTCGCCCCGCGGTCTCCACGCCCGCGAAGTCGGTGACCGACCAGGCCGTCGGTGTCCTCTCGGCCCGCCTGCGCGCACTCGGCGTCGGCAACTTCACGATCGCCGCGGGAGACACGATCACGGTCCGCGTGCCCGCGTCTGCCGACCAGGGCGCCGTCCGCGCGGCCCTCACGACCACCGGCGAGGTGTCGTTCGTGCCGCTGCCGGCCGCGACGTACGGGACCTCGACCGGCGGCCGCAGGACGAGGCCCGTCCCGAACCCCGGCGAGACGCTCGATCCGACGCTCGCACCGCTGCTCGGCTCGGCCGAGATCGCCAGCGCACACGCGACCACGGACGCGAGCGGCAGTCCCGCCGTCGACCTCCGGTTCACCCCGCAGGGCACGCGGCTCTTCGCGGACTGGTCGACGGCGCACGTCGGCGACTTCTTCGCGGTCGCCCTCGACGGCAGGGTCCTCATGGCGCCCTACGTGAAGACGCCGATCACCGACGGCACGGGCATGATCGCGCTCGGCCAGGGCGGGCTGCCTGCGCCGGTGTCGGCCATCGTCGCGATCCTCGAGTCCGGCCCGCTGCCCGCGGCGTGGCGCCAGGGGTCGTGACGGAACGGGTCTGGTTACGGGATTGCGGGCGGCATGCCCAAGTACCTCGCCGAGCTTGCGGGGGTCGACGACCCCGTTTCGACCCTCAGCGAATTGGCGCTCTCGCCCCTCGGGCGGCTGTTCAACGAGGGTCCCGCGTGACTGTCGTCGGTGAGGTTCGATGGCGATCCGACCCCATGTCGGTCGGGATCCTCGGCGAACTCGACCGCTTCAAGCTGCCCGCCCTCGCGCAGGCCGGCGTCGACGTGAAGAGCCCGCAGGTCGTCCTCGTCAGCCGCTCGGGCTTCACGCCGGGATTGGTCGAGGCTGCCCGGAAGGACCAGCGGACCAAGCTCGTGGATGTCGCGTCGCTGGCTTCTGGGTGATCGAGGCAGCTCGCCGTCGCCGGAAGTTCATTCACTGGCCCGGCCCGACGCGCAGCGTGAGCGTCGCGGGCGGATCGACGAGCAGCCCCGCGCAGTCCGCGAAGTGCCTGCGCATGCCGTTCGCCCCATACCAGCCCACGAACAGGCAGGTGCTCGACGGCCCCGGAGCGCTGGCCGACGGGACCGGGATCGGCGCTGACGCGGTCACCCTGCCGCTGATGTTCTGGCACGCATAGCCCTTGCCAGGGCGCGCGAGCACCTGCACGAGGTAGGCCGGATACGTGGCTGGGACATACCCGAGGCTCGGCTCTGGCTCGGCCGTGAACCAGCCGAGGAACACGCGGCCGACCGTGGTCCACGTGAACCTGACGGAACAAGCGGCGAGCGATCACGACAGACCGTCAGCGAAGCGTCAGCGACGTCTTGCCCGCTGGGCCGAGCTTCTGTGGCGCGAGGGCCCACGAGAGCACGTAGTCGCCGGCCGGCACACCGGCGGTCGGCATCTGCATCGCGAAGGTGACAGACGCGCCGGGTGCGACGGGGCCGGCCGATGCGCAGTTGAGCGTGAACGCGACTGCTTTGAGCGGCGCCGTCGCGCCGACGATCAGCTCCTCGTAGGCCGGGCAGGCCGTCCCGTCGGCGAAGCTGCGCAGGTCGAGCGGCGCGTGGCTGCTGTTCGTCAGCGTGATCGTGAAGCGGAGGAGCGTGCCCGTCGCGGCGACGATGCCCTGCCCCTGACCGATGACGATCTGCAGCGGCAGCGGCGTGGGCTCCGGCGTGGCGGGCACGGATGTTGCCGCCGGCTCGAACGGGCCGGCGGCGAAGACCACCGAGCTGGACCCACCCATGCAGGTCACGGCGCGATCGAGGGGCGGGACTCCGGGCGCCCACGCGGCCACGAGCCGGCCGCCCTCGCGCGGGAGCAGCAGAGCAAAGGAGATCGGACCCGAGATGGCCGGTCCACACCAGTCCGACCATCCGATGTCGATCTCCGTGGAGGTGCCCGGCGACAGGACGGCGACGGCGTTGCCAGGGGACACGAACGGCGGGCTGGGGGAAACCCCTGCGCCCTTCGCGCCGTCGAGGATCACGCGCCCCTGCCCGTCGAGCACCTGGGCATCCGGCGTCCCCTGCAGGTAACAGGCGGTCGCGGAGGCGTTCGTGATCCGCACCCGAAAGTACGTCGTGCCTGCGGCGCCGCCCCAGCCGCTGACCTGGGCCTGCAGGTCCCGGGCCAGGCAGGGCATGAGTCCGGGCGGCGGGGTGGCCGGGACGGGGGTGGGCCAAGGTGGCACGGCGACCGGCGCATCGAGCCACGGGATGACGCTGCGCGCGCTCGACGTGCCCGCGGGTGACGGAGACGCAGACGGTTCGACCGATGGCTGAACCGTCGGGCTCGCGCCCGGCACGACCCAGTTGAGGTGTGGCAGCGTTCCCCACAGGAGGGCCGCGACCACGGCCAGGACGAGCAGCGCGGCCGTGGCGCCAACGAACCGCACGCTCAGCCCGAAGTGGCGTCGGCCGCTCACGGGCCCCGGCTGCTCGCGCGGGATCGCCGCGATGCGGGCGCGCAGGCCGGCGGACGCCGGGCCACCGGCCAGCCGCCGGGTCGCCTCGCGCAGCCGGCGGTCGAACTCGTCGTCGCGCAGCTGATCGTTCATCGCGACACCTCCCGGGCGTCGGCATCGAGGACCGCGCGCAGCGCGCGCAAGCCGTAGTGGAGCCGGCTCTTCACGGTTCCGGTGCGCTCGCCGGTGCGTGCCGCGATCTCCTCGAGCGAGCAGTCGCCGAAGTACCGGAGGGCAACCACGATGCGTTGATCGGCCGGCAGCGCGCGGAGGGCTTGGACGAGGGTCTCGGTCTCGTCGACGGCGGTGCCGTGATCGGGGACTGTGCCCGGATCGAACCCCGCCGGGTTGATGGGACGGACGCGCCGGGCACGCAGTCGGTCACGGCAGGCGTTCACGACGATGCGCGTGAACCACGAGGCGAAGCGGTCTTCATCGCGCAGCTCGCCGAAGTGGCGCCACGCGCGCACCGCGGCCTCCTGGACCGCATCCTCCGCCTCCATGCGATCGCCGGCGAGGATCACCGTGGCGAGCCGGCAGGCGTCGTCGAGGTGGCGATCAACGAGGCGTGCAAAGACGGTCTCCCGTTCGATCTCACCCATGACGTCGGCCAGGGCTCCCACCGATTTCGTCTCCCATGCCCCGATCCTGTGCATCCCGACCAGAAGACTCGTGGGCGAGGGCGGAAGGTTCAATCTTCGAGGCCGCGCCATCGTGGGTCACGACGCGACCGGAGGCGCGACCGGCTTCGGCGCATCGACGCGTGGTGGCGCGACAGCTCTCGCTGGCTCGGTCCGCTGCCCGCCAGGCTGATCCGACGGTCTCGGGATCGTCGTCGGTCCCCGGGGGCGGCGGAGGCGTGCGCGCGCAGGCCGCTCATCAAGCGTCTGGCGCGTGGCGGCGGGCCATAGCGCCCTTCCGCATCCGGACCGAACGCGCGTCCGCGCCGGACCGCGCTGCACCGCCCAGCATCGCCAGGGCATGGCGCGAAGGATCAGGGGCGCAAGGGCAGCACCAAGGCGGCGGCGGACGCTGCTTCGACCTGCGTCACCTGCAATCCACCGCAGGCCGGCTGGTCGCCGCCATACCAGGCGTTGTAGGCGGGCAGCGAGACGAAGCTGTCGGTGCCCGGGAGTCCAACGCGCAGGGTGTGATACGGCTCGGGGCACGGGCTCCCATTGACCGGGTTGTCGCCGGCAGAGTAGTTCGCGAAGGCATCCTCGCCGGGCTTGAGGGCCACCGCCGGGAGCTGAACACCCGCCTCCCGCGCCGTCGTCTGCGCACCCGTGGCCGTCACGCCGATCAGCGTCGGCCAGCCGTCCAGCATGCACGTCGTGGTGCTCGTGTTGAGGAAGCGCAGCCATGCCCCGACGGTGCCAGCGGCCGCGTAGCTGTCGACCATCGAGATCTGGAGCTGGGCGGTCCGGCAGGGAGGGCCGACGACGGTCGTCGCAGCGGACGCGATCGCTGGGGTGGAGAGCGCGCTCGGCATGCTGGTGGGCGGCACGAACGTCCCGGGCGCCGCGGCCGCGACCCACACTCGGCCGGGCGCGTCCGGCGACCCGGTCCCGGGGCCCACGACAACCAGCCCGCCGGGAACGACGAACGCGCGGTTGAACCAGCGATCGACGTAGGCGCTGTCACCCTGCTGCACGGGCGTCGTGGCGGTGG
>JAJYGH010000080.1 GCA_021785175.1 Chloroflexota bacterium
GGCCTGCGACGCCGGTGCGGCGGCGGCTCGCCTCGCATAGGCCCCCGGAGCGGTCCGTCACGCCCGGCTTCTTCAGCCGGGTTCGTCGCGGCCGCTCGCGGCGTCCGCCTCCACCTCGAACGGGGACGGGACCGCGTACTCCATCCGCCCGTCGAGTCCGGCGGCCCCGGCCAGCGACCGGCCGGCCAGCGTCCGATCGCCGCGCCCCCGCACGTCGATCGCGGGCGGATCGGTGGGCGGGCACTGAGGATCCGCCGAGCGCCGCGGCACGTCGTCCAGGCCGCCCAGCATGGCCCGGCGATCGAGCGTGCGCCCCGCGACACCGTCACGACCCCCCACGGTGGACGGCTCCTCCCGACGGACGCCGAACCCCATCCGCGTCGCGATGCTGTGGCCGTCGACCCGGCGTTCGGCCATGAGCCCCGGAGACTGGGCGCGGGCGCAGTCGACGACGTCCTCGTCGATGACGAGCGGAGCCCGACGCGCCGGCTGCCGTGGCTCTCGGCGCGCCTGCGCATCTTCGATGACGCGCCGGTAGGCCCGCTCGTAGGCATCGACCATCCGCTGCGGCGAGAAGCGGGTCAAGACGCGCTCCCGGATCCGGTGACGGTCGAGCTCCCCGACACGCTCGATCGCGAGCGCCGCCTCGCGCAGGTCGTCCACCAGGAACCCGTCGACGCCATGCTCGACGATCTCCGGGAGAGCGCCGGCCTTCCGGGCGATCACCGGCGTCCCGGCGGCAAGCGATTCGATCGCGACGAGCCCGAACGGCTCCGGCCAGGCGCCGAGCATGAGCGTAGCGAGCGCGCCCGCGTAGAGCGCGTCGCGCTCCACCGATCCGACCTCACCGAGGTACTCGGCGACGCCCTCCCGGACCGCCGGCTCCAGGATCTCGCGGTAGAGCTCCTTCTCATCGGGCAACCGCATCTTTGCCGCAACCCGGAGCTTCAGCCCCGTCCGGCGCGCGATCTCGATGGCCTCGGCGATACCCTTCTCGTGCGACATCCGGCCGACCAGCGCCAGGTAGTCGCCCGGCCGGTCACTGTGCGCCATCGCCTCGAGCGGCAGGCCGTGGTGGATCGTCGCCACCCAGTTCGCTCCCGGGAACCAGCGCCGCTGATTGTTGCTGATCGCGACGAGCGGGATCTCCGAGAACTCGGTCAGGAGCTCGGGGACGCCGGGCATATCGAGTCGACCGTGCATCGTCGTGATGACCGGCGTGGGGCAGTGTCGCGCGAACGCGAACCCCCACCCTTCGAGATGCGAGTGGATCACGTCGAACCGTTCGGCCTCGCGCCACACGCGCGTTTCCGTGAGCTGGATGAAGGGGTCGAGCATCTCGGCGCTCTCGGAGCGCTCCCACAGCGCGCGATCCACCGTCGGGACGAGCTCACAGTCGACGCGCGAATCCCCGGACGCGAAGAGGGTGACTGCGTGACCGCGCCGGTGCAGCTCGCGGGCCAGGACCTCGATCACGCGCTCGGTCCCGGCGTACGCGCGAGGCGGCACAGGGAGCATGGGAGGGGCAACCAACGCGATCCGCATCGGCCAGGCGTATGCCGGCATCGATACCTCCGTTGACGTCCCTTAACCGTACCCGCCCGCGTCAACGCCGCGCCGAAACCGCCGTCCGGTCGCGCCTTGCAGCGGCATTGCACTCGCGGCGCGGACCTGCGACGGACCTGCAACCCGCCGTGTCGCGGCTGCCCGGAGCCGACTCCGGCTCCTTGGTAACCTCGCGCGATGCGAGAGGGGACCACTCGACGCGAGGCGGGAGACCCGCCCGAAACGGAAGAGCGGCGCGAAACGGGCGAGCGGCTGGATCCCGGCGAGCGACTCGAAACCGGAGAGCGGCGTCCGACCGCCGAGCGGCGCGAAACCGGAGAGCGGCGTCCGACCGCCGAGCGGCTCGAAACCGGAGAGCGGCTCGCGGCGCTCCACGAGGACCTCGGGGGGGATCTCCTTCGGGCCATCCGCGCCAAGCCCGCCGTCCGCCCCATCACGGACGCCGTCGTCGTGAAGGACGCCGACGTGTTCTTCCTGTGCCCCCCGGCCGGCGGGATCCCGCTCACCGAGGACCACGGGTACGGCCTCTTCTATCACGACTGCCGGTACCTCAATGGGTACGAGGTCCGCATATCCGGGCTTACGCCGATCTCGCTGGCATCGAGTGCCTCGATCGGGTTCGAGGCGTCGCTCGAGCTGACGAACCAGGAGTTCGAGGTGCCCGACGGACGGGTCATCCCGAACGAGACGATCGGGATGCACTGGACACGCCTGGCCGACGGGCACGAGGTGGCGCTCCACGACCGGCTCACGCTCCGAAACTACGGGCCGGAGCCGGCGGAGTTCTCGCTGACGATCGTGTTCCGCGCCGAGTTCGAGGACATCTTCCAGGTGCGCGGGCTCCTGACCGAGCCGCCGGGACGGTTCCACGGCGCGACCTGGGTCGAGGACGTGCTCACATTCACGTACGAGGGCGGCGACGGGCTGTGGCGGGCGCTCGGGGTCCACATGGTCCCCGAGCCGGCGATCCGGCGTCAGTTCGGTGGCGGGTACGTCGTGTCACTCACGCCCGGGGAGGAGCGGACGCTCGAGGTGTCGCTCGTCATCGCCGAGGAGCGGACCGCGGAGGACGCCGCGCGGCGCATCGCCGTCCGCCCCGACCCGAACCACGTGAAGTCGCTCCAGCGACGGTCGGCGCGCCAGTGGACGGCGGGCCAGACGCAGTTCCGCAGCGACAGCCCGACGATCGACAACGTCATGCAGCGCTCGCTGCGCGACCTTCGCATGCTTCGCAGCGGGATGGCCGGACGGACCTACTTCAGCGCCGGGCTTCCGTGGTACGCCGCTCTGTTCGGGCGCGACAGCGCGATCACGGCGATCGAGACGCTCGCCTTCGACCCGACCATCGCGGCCGAGACGCTCCGGCTCCTCGCCGCCTACCAGGGGCGCGTCGTGGACGAGTACCACGAGGAGGCCCCGGGCAAGATCCTGCACGAGGTGCGCGTCGGAGAGCTGGCCCACCTCGACCTGGTGCCGCATTCGCGCTACTTCGGCACGGTCGATGCGACGCCCCTGTTCCTCGTGCTGCTCGGGCGCCATGCCGCGTGGACCGGCGACCTGTCGCTGTTCCGCGAACTCCGGCCGAACGTCGACCTCGCGCTCGGGTGGATCGACACGTACGCCGACATCTCCGGCCACGGCTGGCTCGAGTACGAGGGGCGGACGGCGCGGGGCCTGACGAACGAGGGCTGGAAGGACTCGTCCGACTGCATCGTGAATGCCGACGGATCGCCCGCCACGCCCCCGATCGCCCTCGTCGAGCCGCAGGCGTATGCGTGGCTCGCGAAGACGCTGCTGGCGGACCTGTTCAGGCGCGACCACGACGCAGACCGTGCGGACCGGCTCACGCGTGAGGCGGCCGACCTGCGCGAGCGGTTCGAGCGGGACTTCTGGATGGACGACGTCGAGACGTACGCGCTGGCGCTGCAGGGCGGCGTCCGCCAGGCTCGCGTGATCGCCTCCAACGCGGGCCACGCGCTGTGGGCCGGGATCACGCCGCCGGACCGGGCGCTGTCAGTCGCCCGCCGGCTGATGTCAGCCGACATGTTCTCCGGGTGGGGGATCCGGACGCTCTCGTCGAACGAGGCCCGGTACAACCCGATCGGGTATCACCTCGGGACGGTGTGGCCCCACGACACCGCCATGATCGGGGTCGGGTTCCGGCAGTACGGGCTCGACGAACCGGCGATGCGGCTGCTCGCGGCGATGATCGAAGCGGCCGGGCACTTCCCGCACAGCCGCCTCCCCGAGCTGTGGGCCGGCTTCGAGCGGGGAGAGTACTCCGCGCCGGTCTCGTACCCCGTCGCGTGCCATCCGCAGGCGTGGTCCGCGGCGAGCGTGCCGTACCTCATGCAGAGCCTCCTCGGGCTCGAGCCGGACGCGTTCGAGCGCGGGCTCCGGATCGTGCGCCCCGTGCTTCCCTCGTTCGTGCACGAGATCGAGCTGCACGACCTCTGCGTGGCGGACTCGCAGGTCGACCTCCGGTTCCAGCGCCGGGGCCTCGCGCCGGACGTCGCGGTGCAGGTGCTCGACGTTCGCGGCGACCTCGAGGTGACGATCGAGGGCTGACGGCCGCGCGAGGCGCGCCACTCGGCGCGCCCGGTCCTGCGGTCGGTGCCTGGGGGCGTGCGCCGCCGGGCCACCTCGCCGCGTTCGCTCGGCGAGGCCGGGGGTCCATGCGGCACTTGCGCCCCTTGGATCGCCGGCCGACCGTACGAAGGTTCCGGCCGACCCCGATGACCGCGGGGCGCGCCCTGGCGGGAACGCGTGACGGGGTGACGCGGTGCCGGGGGACACCGGGTCGCGAGATGCGCGGATGGGCGCCGGAGGAGGGTCCGACACCGAGGCACGGCCGCGCCCGCGCACCGGGGATGTCTCCTGCTCCGAGACGTCGAGGCTTCAGGGCCGCGGGCAATGTGCGGCCGCGCTCTGGGCCATCGTGCTGGCGGTCATCGTCGCGTTCGGCATCATCGGCCACGAGCATGGGCTGGGCGCACCGGACTCCATCGCCGCGGCCCCCAGCGGAGCGGCCTTCCGCCACTCGCCGCCGCTCTCGCCTCCCCCCGCCGCGAGCGTAACGGCGGTCCCCCGCGGGGACGCCGGTGTGACGGGCGGGGACGTGGCCGGGGCGGGAGTGTTCCCGTCCCGGCCGCCCGGCAGGGCTCCACGCTTCGACGCGTACGGTGGCGACCCCGTGACCAGCCGGAACAGCGCCACGCGGACATTCCTCGACGGCGTCGACGGCCACACGCCGTTCGCGTGGGCCGCGATCCGTGTCTTCAACGACTCCGGTGGGGACGCGATGCTCGATGGGATCGACCTCGTCGACGCGAGCTGGGGGCTGGAGGTCCTGGCCTCGACCGCGGTGCCCGCCCGACCTGGCGTGCCGGATCCGATGGCCCGCGAGACGTTCGACGTGCTCGGGTTCGCGCGCGACCGCCCGATCTCGCGCTCGACGATCCCGCCGTCCACGATGCCCGGATGGAGCGACGGCGCATGGCTCGTGCTCGTGCTGTCCGTACCCGAAGCGGGCGACTACCGCGCCCGCGCCCTCCGGCTGCGGTACCGCGTGGGCAACGAGGAATTCGCGACCGAGCAGCCGGCCGCGCTGGAGGTGTGTGCGGACGCCGTCGTGAGCGCCGCGGGCGAGGCGTGCCCGTGGCTCTTCGCGCCCTCGCCGGCTCGTTGGGCCCATCAGTCTCGCCCGGCCTGATCCGCGACAGCCGAATCGACACCGACGGACCGGTCCCGCAACCTTCTCCTGCGTCGGTGCCAGAATCGGCGCGTGCCCCGCTTCTACGACATCGACGCCGCCAACGAGCGACTGTCCGAGCTCCGGCCATTGCTGGAGCGCCTGCGCGCGGACCGCGACGAGCTCGCGCAGGTGCAGCGCAGGTTCCGCGAGGCGCTTGCGACCGACGGGGCGCCCGACACCGAGATCCGGCTCCGCGAGCGCGAGCGGAACGTGCGGGACATCGTCGGCCGCATGGAGGCGGCCGTCGTGCAGATCGACGCGTGGGGCGTCACCCTGCGCGACATCCCGACGGGTCTCGTCGATTTCCCTGCCCTGGTCTCCGGGCGGCAGGTCTGGCTTTGCTGGCGCCTGGGCGAACCCGAGATCGAGTGGTGGCACGAGCTGTCGGCGGGGCTCGACGGGCGGCGCCAGCTGCGCGAGCTCGAATGAACGACCATCGCCGGCTCCTCGTCCTCGACGGCGACCCACGGCCCGAGCTGGCCCGTCGCGGCGTGGTGCTCCGACCGGGCCAGGGCGCGCTGCCGCTGCCCGTTCGCGAGTCCGCGGCGGTGCGCGGCATCCTCGCGGACGTCGCCCGCTCGGGAGCGGACGTCGTGACCGCGATGACCGGCGACCTGCACCACCGAATGCTGTCCCGGATCGGGGCGAGTCGACGGGTCCGCGAGTGGCTCGAGGAGGCGGTCGAGCTGGCTCGCGACGCCGCGTCGAAAGCGGAGGACGAGGAACGGACCGGGATGTCGGCCGGCCGGCGGATCCGAGTCGCCGGGCTCGTCGGGCCCCTCGAGGGGACGGCCGGGCCGGAGGCTGCCCCGGACTTCGAGGTCGCGGGCGCCGAACACCGCGCCCACGCCGCGCTGCTGGGGGACACGGGCGTGGACGTGCTCCGCGTCGAGGCGATCGACACGGTGGCCGAGAGCGAGGCGGCGACGCTGGCGGCGCGCGAGATCGGGCTGGAGACGTGGACGGGCGTCGTCGTCGACGCGACCGGGCTCAGGCTGCCATCCGGCGAGCCGGTCTCGACCTGGATCGGCGCGGTCGCGCCGCTCGAACCCGCGGCACTGCTGCTCTCCGCGCCCTCCTGGACGGCCACCGAGGCCGCGCTGTCGGCCGCCGCCGAAGGCCTGCGGAGCCTCGGGCTCGGCGGATCGATCGCGCTCGGCGCTGCGCTGCCGCTCGAGACGTCCGGGATGGGGTCAGCCGTCCTCGGGAGCGGCCGGGGCGACGACGAGGCCGGTCACGGGGACGAGACCACCGACGAGACGACCGGCGGCGAGGGCCTGGGTGCGGGCCAAGCCAGCGGGACGGCACGCGCTCGCGGCGGCGATCTCGCCGATGCCGCTCGGCGGCTCGTCGCCTCCGGCGCCGCCCTTCTGTCGGCCGGGCCCGACGGCTCTCCCGCCCGCGTCGCCGCGCTTCGAGCCGCAGCCGAAGCCGCAGACGCGACACGTCGCGCGGACCGCGCCACGCGCCATGAGCGGATTCGGGCCTGGCTCGCCGCGGCCGCCGCTCGCGCAGGTCGCGGCCGCGCGCTGCTCGTCGCGGAGTCCGGCGGCGACGGCGGAACGGGGGCCAGTGTCCGCACCGGGGCCTGGACCGGGAGCGTCGATGGCGAGACGGACTGGACGGACCGGACGCTCCTCCCGTCCGGCTTCGCGTGGGACGTGGTCGAGCCCGCCCGGCTTCGCGACCTGCCCGCGGAACGGTACCGGCTGGCGGTCGTGACGGCGCGCCATGGGACGGAGCCGCTCGACCGCGACGGGCTTGCCTGGCTCGTGGACACGCTCGAGCCCGGAGCGTGGCTGCTCGTCGAGGACGCGGACGCGGTCCGGCTGCCCGCACTCGACGAGCGCCTGGCGGACCTGCAGCCGCTCCCGGACGTGCCAGGGATCGGCGAGTCCTGGCTCGCGCGGCGGCGACCCTGACACCCGACGGGCGGCTCTCGCGCGACCGCTGCACGCGATCGACCGGCCCGGCCCGCACCGGGCCATCCAGTCCTTGACGCTACAGGGCGCGCCCGCGACGCTGCGCCTCGGGGGACCACGGAGGAACCAGGCCCTGAGCGCACAGCATCAATCCACGCCCTCGAAGGCAACCACGCGCCGGCAACGTCGCGCGGAGCAGCGGTCGGTCGAGAGCCGCCGCGGCGCGCCGCGGCCGGGATCCGCCGGAGGCATGCGCCGTCTCACACGGTCGCCGCTCGCGCTGCTCACGATCGGCGCGGTGCTCACTGCCATCGTGGCGCTCGCCGCCAGCGTACTGCTGTCAGCACCGTCCTCGTCCGGCTCGCTCGTCGATCCGGCCGAGCCCGCCCCGACCGACCTCGCCTCGGCGAACACGCTCGGTTCCGCGACGGCCCCCGTCACGCTCGACGTCTACGCAGACTTCCAGTGCCCGAACTGCAAGGCGTACGCGGAGCAGGTCGAGCCGCGTCTCGTCAACGCCTACGTCCGCCCCGGAACCGCGCGGATCGTCCTCCATGACATCGCGTTCCTCGGCAAGGGATCGGCGGACACGGACGAATCCGTACAGGCCGCGGTCGCCGCGAGGTGCGCGGAGGATCAGGGACGCTTCTGGTCATACCAGGAGTACCTGTTCGCCAACCAGGGCGCCGAGAACACGGGAGCCTTCAAGCGCTCCCTGTTCGACGCGATCGCGGATCGGCTCAACCTGAACCGGACGACCTTCGACGCGTGCCTGTCGGATCCGGCTCGCGCCTCGGAAATCCAGACCGATACCTCCAGGGCACTCGCGTCCGGGATCCACGGCACGCCCACCGTCCTCGTCAACGGGAAGGCGGTCTCGTCCTGGGGCCTGTCGGCCATCAGCCAGGCCATCGACGCCGCCGCCGCGGCCCCGCGGTCGCCGTCTGTGACCGGCGCCGCTGCCCGGTCGCCGGGGGCCTGACCGAGCCGACAGGGACGGCGAGACCTCTTCCACAGCGAGACCTCTTCCGTCTTGACTCGACTCGAGGGCGACCCGTACGCTCGCTCGGGATGCGACGCTTGCCGGCCGCGCAAACGCGCCACCGCTGATCATGTCTGAGCCTGCAGTGCTCGTCGGGCTGGGGGCGCTGGTCCTCGTCGTCGTCGCGGCAATCGCATCGAGCCACCGCGAGCCATCGGTCCGCCTGACCGTCACCCCGCACGCGCTCCCGCGCCCGCCGCGCCTCGAGGCCGCCCTCCCCTCCGAGCCGCCACCGCATCCGGTCGGCGTGCCGGTCGCGTGGTCAGGCGATCCGGCCCGCGCCAGCCTTCCGATCGCGTCCGGCGCAGACCCCGTGCTCCACCGGCTGCTCACGCCCGAGCGGTCGGCCGCCAACGCCCTCACGCACCCGACGAACGGGGTCCCGGCGATGGCGGCGGTCCTCGCGCGCCGCCGCGAGGAAGAACCGCCCGAGGGTGACTCGCGCGTGGAGTGGGCGCAGGCGGAGACCGTGGGCTGGCCGGATTCGCACGTGTTCACGCCGGTGTCCTCGGGTGGAAGCGCGACCGAGGCCGAGGAGGCCACCGGCGCGTCGCCCGCCGCGGCGACCTCTGCCTCCGGCGCCGCCGAAACGCCGGCGGAGACGAGCGTCGCGCAGGTCCCGTGCGAACCGGAGCGACGGGCCCTCGAGGCGCGGACCGCCGAGACGGCCGAGGCGCGGGCCGTGCACGACGCGGCCATCGCCGAGCGAAGGAGACTCCAGCGGGAACGCGACGCGGCCGTGGCCCGGGCCGAGGCCGCGAACCAGGCCATGGATACGCGGCGCATGGCGGACGACAAGTCGGCGGCGCACGATGCGTACCGGACGGAGCGTGCGTCCGGGCACGATCCGGCCGCGATCCAGCGGGCCGCCGCTCGCTGGCTCACGACGATCAGCGACATCAACGTCCGTGCCCGCGCCGCCCAGCGCGTCGCCGCGTCCGAGCGGCGGCGCGCTGCCCGCCTGACGCACGAGATCGAAGTGGGCGGGCCGCGCGTCGACGCCGCGCGCATCGCCGCGGAGCGGGCGGAGGCGGCGCTGGCGGCCGCGCGCGAGTCGCTGGCGGAGTGCGCCGAGCGGAATGCCGGGGCACTGGCCGCCGTCGCGGTCGCCCCGCCCGCGCGTCCCCCGACGCCGGAGCGCGGTGCCCCTTCGGCATCCGTCGTCGCGCCCGACAGGGGGGCGATCGATGCACCGGCGAAAGACGGAACCGGCTCGCGCAGGGAGCCTGTCCCGGAGCCCACGCCACCGGGGATGCCCGGTCCGGAACCCGCGGCATCGCGCGGGTGGCGGCCGAGCCTGCTGTCGCGCATCCTCGAGTCCGACGAGACCGCGATCGCGATCGCGGCCCGAGCGCTCGCACCCGAGTCGATCGAAGAGGCGCGTCGGTGGCACCTGGAACTGTCGGCCTTCCGCGATGCACTGATCGAGACGGCCGTCGACGCCGGGCTCGTGGATCCCCCCATGGACAACGCCTTCTGGTCGGGGTTCACGCCGGAGCAGGCGCGAGAGGTCGCATCCGTACTGGCAAGCCTGGGATTTCGCTACGACGGGCGAGGGGCGTTCGCCGACGGGCGAGTGCCCTCCACGCGCGATCTCGCGCTGACGATCGGGTACGCCGGGCTCGACCCGCTCCGGATCCGCAGGTGGCCGGCGCCGGCCGAGCTGCCCGGTCTGCTCCGGGGCGCGCACATCGCCGTCGTCGAACTGGTCGCGCAGCGTGCCCCGGCGCTGGCGCTTTCGCAGTTCACCGACCTGCTCGGGCCACGTGCCCGCGGGCTCGCGCTGCTGTGGGACGACTGGGGACGCGTCCGACCGATCCTCGCGAGCCCCGCTCCGTGAGGCTCAGCGCTCGATTCGGATCACCCTGAACGCATCGGCCGCCTCGACCCCGACCGCGGCACCCTGCTCCGCCATCCGCTCGCGAACCCGCTGGTCGATGCCCGCGGGATCGCGGAGCTGGCTCCGGTGGGCGTGGAGCGCGAGGAGCTTGCGGTCCACGCAGGCCGAAACGTCGACCCACTCGGTCGGGTGATCCGTCCAGAACAGGTAGATCCGGCGGACCACGTGCGGCGCGAGCCCCGACTTGGCGAGGTGCGCGAAGGCCATCGCGTTGCGCGCCGCCGGATAGACCGCGTCGACCGCTGCAAGACCGGCGGTCCGGTGGTCCGTGTGCTGGATCATGCCGTCCCCGACGAAGACCTGCGTCGGGTCGGGCGTCATCACGGCGTCGGGCCGCATCTCGCGGATGAGCCGGACGAGCTCCTCGCGGAGCGCGAGGTCGTTCTCGAGTGCGCCGTCGGGCTGGTGGAGGAAGTGAACCGCGCGGTAGCCGACGACCTCCGCGGCCGCCCGCTGCTCGGTCTCCCGCAGCACGGCCAGTTCGACGGGGTCGGTTTCGGGATCGTCCGATCCGGCGTCGCCACTCGTGCAGCAGACCAGCTCGGCAACGGTCCCCTCGTCGATCCACCTGGCGACGGTCGCCGCTGGTCCGAAGTCGGCGTCGTCGGGGTGCGCGACGATCACCATGAGGCGCTCGGGACGTTCGGTCAGGAGTTTCGGTTCGTCGGACATCGGCGGCATCGTACGAGCTTCGCGCGACTGACGCCGCCGCCGCGTCGGATCAGTGGCGCCGAGGGCATCTCATTGCATGCGCATACAGGGGTTGCCGCAGTGCTTGCGTATCCGTATCATGCAGAAGAGGCGTCGCCCGTCCCCCCCACGGTCGATGCCTCCTTCGTTTTCCAGGAACTCTCGCAGCCGGAACGCTCGCAGCCGGAGCCCTCGCAGCCCGGGCCAGACCGCATGGCCACGGCCCGAGGCGTCACCCGGCCGACGACGCGGCGCCCGTCTGCATCTCCCTGATCGCCTCCAGGACCGCCTGCGCGTGGCCCTCGGGCTTCACGTTCTCCCACACCCGCGCGATCCGCCCGTCCCCGTCGACGAGGAAGGTCGCGCGCGCGTTGCCCCAGTACGTCCTGCCGTACCGGTTCTTCTCGACCCACACACCGTACGCCTCGGCCACCCCGTGACCGGCGTCGACGAGCAGCGGGAACGTCAGCGCCTGCTGTTCGCGGAACTTCGCGTGCGATGTGCTCGCATCCGGGCTGATCCCCCACACTTCGGCCCCCAGCGCACGGATGTCCGCGTTCGCGTCGCGGAACTCGCACGCCTCGGTGGTGCAGCCCGGTGTCATGTCCTTTGGGTAGAAGTAGACGACGACGGGACGCGGTCGCTGCGCGGACAGGCGATGCGTGGTCCCTGTGTCATCCGGCAGCTCGAAATCCGGCGCCGGATCGCCGACGTGCAACTGGCTCATGGACCGGCAGGATACCGCCGGTGGCGATTTCGTCCCCGCTACCGCCCGAAGGCGTACGCCGCGGCAGCGATCGCCAGCCCGACCGCCAGCACGAGGACGTCGAGCCGGCCGACCCGGATCGGGCGATAGACGCCGCGGGGCAGGTCGGCGTCGAACCCACGCGCGTCCATCGCGAGCGCCATCCGCTCGGCCCGACGGATAGCCGTCACGAGCAGGACGAGCAGGCGACGCCCGAAGGCGGCGACGCGGCCACGGACCCCTCGGGGCTCGAGCCCCCGCAGCCGGTGGACCGCCCCGACTGCGGTCCAGTCGGCGGCGAGCAGCGGCACGATCCGTAGCGCGGCCAGCGTGCCGTACGCGAACCGGTACGGCGCGTGCCACTGCTGGACGAGCGAGTCCGCAAGCCTCGTCGGGTCCGACACAGCGAACACGAGGAGGCTCACGAGCGCGATCACCGCGAGCCGGAGCGCAATCGTGACGCCGGCCGACACCGATCCGGCGGCGATCCGCAGCGGCCCGGTCGCGATGACTGCCGGTGCCGTGGGGTCGCCGTTCGCGGGATTGACGAGCACGGTGAGCACGCCGAGGCCGAGCGCGGCGAGCGCGAGGGGTGCGAGCCGCGTCGGGACCCGCCCGAGGGGCAGTCCCGAGAGCAATACCACGGCGAGGACCGCGACGATGGCCAGCATGAGCGGGACGCCCGGGCCGGCGGGCAGCACGACCACGAGAAGCCACGCGACACCCACGGCGAGCCGCGTGACGGGCGCAACGCGCGTCAGGAGCGCGGGACGGACGGGCTCGAGCGGGGCCGGGAGGAAGCTCACGGCTGCCACGGCCACGCCGGCCGCCAGGGGGGATCGGCGAAGAAGGCATTCGGTGAGCCCTGGAATACGACACGGCCGGCATCGAGCGCGAGGACGCGGTCACATGCCGGCACGAGACGGGGGTCGTGCGTCGTCATCATCTGCGCCTGCCCTCGGTCGCGGAGGCGGTCGAGGAGCGCGACCACAGCGTCCGCGCCGCGCCGGTCAAGGCCGAAGGTCGGCTCGTCGAGCAGCAGGACCGCCGGGTCGCCGATGCTCGCCGCCGCGATCGACAGCCGCCGCTGCTCGCCTTCGCTGAGCCGGAAGGGGTTCTCGCCGGCAAGCCGTTCGAGACCGAACGCCCGGAGAGCCGCTTCGACCTCGGGCGCGGAGGGATCCGCGGGATGGCCGGCGACGGGCAGGCTCGCCGCGACCTCCGCGGCACACGTCGACGCGACGAAGCCGAGCTCGGGGTTCTGGAACACGACACCGACGGTGCGCGCCAGGTCGCGGGCCGGCAGCCGCGCGGGGTCGGCGAGGCCGGATGGCCCGGCGACGCGCACGGTTCCGGACGACGGCCGGCGGACCCCGGCAAGCGCGAACAGCAGTGTCGATTTGCCGGAACCGTTCGGCCCGATCAGCGCCACCCGTTCGCCTGGGCGGACGGCCAGCGACACGTCCGCAAGCGCGGCGCGCGCCATCCCGCCCGGCGACGCCGGGTAGCGCACGGTGATCGCCTCCGCTCTGAGCACGGCCCGATCCCGACCGCGTTGACGGCCCGCGAGCCGGGGGGGCGCATCCGGAACCGCAGGGCTCGTCGCGAGGGGCATGCCTTCGGCCGTCGCGTCCTCGCCGCCGCCGACCGTCCCGTCGGCGTCCCCACGTCTCCCGTCGGCGACGTGTTGCCCCGCCGATGGCGCCGCCCACGGTGCCCAGGCCCGCGGCACCCAGCTTCCGAGCCGGCCCAGCAACGCCGCGTGCGCACGCCCCACCTCGTCCGGCGGTCCGAACGCCATCTGGCGGCCCGCGTCGTCGATGAGCAGCACGAGGTCGGCGAGGGGCAGGGCCGCGTCGAGCCGGTGCTCGACGATGACGAGTGTGCGCGTCCGCGACGCCGCCATCTCCCCGATCCGCTCGAAGACATGCTGCATGCCCGGCGGGTCCAGGTTCGCGGTCGGCTCGTCGAACACGAGCAGCCCGGGCATCGGCGCCAGCACGTCCGCGATCGCCAGGCGCTGCTGCTCGCCGCCTGAGAGCGCGGCCGTCGCCCGCCGCTCGAAGCCCGACAGGCCGACGGCCGCCAGCGCGTCCGGCACCCGCGCCCGCATGTCGTCGCGTGCCCATCCGCGGTTCTCGAGCCCGAACGCGACCTCGTCCTCGACGCGCGGCATGACGAGCTGACTCTCCGGCTCCTGGAACACGATCCCCGCACGCGCCGAGACCCGCTGCATCGGCGTTGCGGCCACGTCGAGGTCGCCGACCCGGAGCGTGCCCGACCAGGTCCCGGCGATCTCGTGCGGGACGAGCCCCACGAGCGCGCGCGCCAGGGTGCTCTTGCCGCTGCCCGACGGGCCGATCACGAGCAGCGTCGAACCGGCCGGCACCCGGAACGTGAGGCCCTCGAGCGCGGGGCTCAGGCGACCGCGGTACTGCCAGCCGAAATCCTCTGCGACGAGGTCGGGCGCGAGCACGGGACTCCGATCAGCGGGCCCGCGCGCGTCCTCGAGCGCCTTGCCGGCCTCCTCCCCGGGTGCCGTCAGCGTTTCCTCCGCGGGTGCCATCAGCGCGTCGGTGCGATCGTGCGCTGCGGACCGACGAGCGGGCCGCGCAGGGAGGCCATGCCGGGGAGTACTCCCGATCGCAGGCGCAGGCGGCGGTTCAGTCGAGTGTCCCCGATCCGCTCCGGTGTCCCGGTTCAGCCGGGGAAGCCCTCGAGGACGCCGGCCCTCCGCAGCGCCCGCACCAGCAGCCAGCCGCCGTAGCCCGCGACCGCAAGCCCGGAGAGGATCTCGATGACGGCGATCGACGCCTGGACCGGGATCCCGCTCGTCGGGTAGTACACGGGGAGGTCGTGGAGCGCCTCGCCGACGCCCGCCACGGCTCCGGCGAGCAGCGCGATCGGCAGGCCGAACGAGCGGTACAGCACGAACGCGAAGACGAGCTCGGCACCGACGCCCTGGACGAAGCCGGAGAGGACGACGTCGAGGCCCCAGACATTCCCGAGCAGCGCCGACACGATCGCTGCCACGAGCTCGGCGAAGAGCGCTGCCCCGGGCTTGCGCACGATCAGGCCGGCGATGACGCCCGGCATGAGCCACACGCCGCTGATGACGTACTCCGCCGGCTTGACCGCCGTGAACAGCGGCGCCAGCACGTTCCACACGGTATCCCAGGCCCAGAACACGACACCGAACGCGACGGCGATGACCGCCGTGACGACGATGTCGCGGGTCCGCCAGCGGGTGTCCGGCGGCTCGAAGGTGCGCTCGAAGGGTGCTGTGCGATCCGTCATGGGTCTCGACTCCTTTCGCGTTCGGATGGTTCGCCGGGGGACGGCGCGCCCGATCGCCACGTGTGCACGATCAGCAGCCGCCCGCGGCGCAATTCGACCTCGCCGCGGGTGCCCAGCAGCTCGTTCGACAGGCCGCGCGACGGTCCGACGGGGAGGTCCTCGTCGTGCAGCGGGTAGCGCAGCCCGTCGGTCGTCACCCCCTGCGCGTCGCCGGCGAACGGAAACAGCGACACGAAGTCGCCCGGCGACCCCTCGACGACCGACCGGATCCCCGGCCCGGGCGTCGGATGCGATCTGACGCCCGCGTCACGCCCCGTGTCCGGGCTGTCCCCGGCGTCCGGGTCGCGATCGGCGTCCCGGTCGCGATCGGCGTCCGGGTCACGCCCGGCGTCGAGCAGCCGGATCGCCGACCGGTCGTCGATCAGCCACATCTCGACCCCGAGGTCGGCGGCGTGGCCGAGGAGCTCGATCGCCGACAGTTCGTGCTCGATCCGCGGGCCGCCGAGCGCCCCGAGCACGACCACCGTCCGGGCCCCACGCTGCACGGCCTCGACCAGCGCGAGCTCGAGGTCGCTCTCGTCCTTCTCCGCGGGGACCCTCACGATGGGGATGCCGGATGCATCGAGCCTTGCGAGGTCGGCGGCCCCTGCCGAGTCGAAGTCGCCCACGGCGAGGTCCGGCCGCAGCCCGAGGCGTCCGCAGGCCGCGAAGCCCGCGTCGGCCGCGATCACCAGGTCGACCGCATCGAACACCGCGCCGGGCAACAGGTTGCGGGGCGCGACGGGCGCGCTGCCGACGATCAGCGCCTTCGGACCAACCGGATGCACGACGACCTCCGTCCGTTCGGACAGAGGTCGTGACGTGGACTCCCTTCGCTGGTACGACCCAGATCAGGTTCCGAGGGTCTGCGGCCCTGCCGCACTCTCAGCACCGTCGACGGTGCTCCCCTGTCCGCTCTTCAGTTGCTGGACCATCCTACTACCGCGCGGCGCGGAGCGACCGAGATCAGGCCGGCGACCACGCCGAGCGGCGCAATCAGGCGGCGCGGAGCGGCGCGATCGCTGCGACCACGTCCCGCGCGACCCAGCGCGCGCCTGCCGCCCGCAATCCCTTCCTGTGCGCCGCGCCCGTCAGCACGCCGATCGGCAGCGCCGCCGCGCGCTTCGCCATCCGCATGTCGTCGCCGGCGTCGGCCACGAGGACGATCTCATCGGCCGGCACGCCCAGGTAGCGTGACGTCAGCAGCAGGGGCGCCGGATCCGGCTTCTGGCGCGGCACCTCGTTGCCGAAGACGCACGTCTCGAACCATCCCTCGAGCCCCGTCGCGCGCAGCTCGAGCTCGATCCGTTCGCGGTGTCCCGCCGTGACGAGCGCCAGCCTGTGGCCGCGGGCGCGCAGCCACTCGAGCGCCTCGGCGGCCCCCGGCACGAGCGCCGACACCTCGGTCTCGAAGAGCTCGACCCAGCGCCGGTCGATCCGCGGCCAGAGATCCGCGGCGATGCCCATGCTGCGGTACATCCGGCGCCAGTCCGGCGC
The DNA here is from genome assembly GCA_021785175.1 of Chloroflexota bacterium. Classification (GTDB taxonomy): domain Bacteria; phylum Chloroflexota; class Limnocylindria; order Limnocylindrales; family CSP1-4; genus JAJYNJ01. Next base: position 16,453 of record JAJYGH010000080.1, read on the forward strand.
GTAGTGGCGCCGGAACGTCGCCTCGTCGAACGGGACCTCGAGCTCGGCAAAGATCTGGTGGTAGGTCGCGAGCGTGCGGCCGATCGAATCGATGAGCGTGCCGTCCCAGTCGAAGGCCCAGACGTCGCGGTCGCGCATGGCGTGGAGAACGTCGCGGGGCGGGCCAGCGCGGGTCAGCAGTCGCATGACCGCCATTGTCCCAGCGCCGCCGCAACCGCGGGTGGCGCTCGTGCGGACCTCGGCCACGGACCTCCCGCCGCCGTCCCGGGGCGGACGAGGGCCCTGCCGGATCGATCGCCGGCCCGGGGCCCGGTGATAGACTCGCGCCCGTGCCCGATCCGCTCCCGGCCCCGGCCCAGCGCGTGCTCGAGGCCGCGGCCCGCAAGGGCGTGGCGCTCGAGATCCTGACGTTCCCTGAGGGCACGCACACCGCCGACGACGCCGCCAGGGCGATCGGGGCCGAGCTGTCCCAGATCGTGAAGAGCCTCGTGTTCGTCGCGCCGCGCGACGGCGGCGCGCCACAGCCGATCGTTGCGCTTGCCGCGGGCCCCGATCGCGTCGATGTCGCGCGACTGGCCGCCGTGCTCGGCGAGCCGAATGTCCGCCGCGCGTCGGCGCGCGAGGCGAGTGACCTGACCGGGTTCACGATCGGCGGGATTCCGCCGTTCGGGCACTCTCGACCCGTGCGCGTCGTGATGGACCCACGCCTCGGCCGCCATCAGACCGTCTGGGCCGCGGCGGGAACGCAGCAGACGGTCTTCCCCGTGTCGCCAGGGACCCTGCGCATGCTGTCGAACGCCGTCGTCGCCCCGATCGTCGTCGAGCCGGATCAGGCGGCCTCGGCGACCGGCCTCGACACGTCCCCGACGCCGCCCTGACGTGTCCGACGCCGACGTCCACCGGTCGACCGTTCGCTACCCGGGCGGCCTGACCGTCCGGTTCCGCTGGGCGAGCACGGGTCGCGCGGACGATGTGTTCGCGCTCTCGGAGACCGGTGGGGTCCTCTACGACCACGGGCCCCTCGTCTCGGACACCCCGGACCGCCTCTGCCGCGCCGAGATGCGGGTGGAGGCGCCGACCGGGACGTGGACCGCACGCCTCGCTTCCCCGGTCTTCGACGGCCCGACGGCGTTCTTCTGGGACGTGCCCAGCCTGCTCGTGGCGAAGTTCGGGTTCCGGGCGTACGGGCTCGACGCACGCACGGGCGAGCTCCGCTGGTCGCGCGAGTCGGGGACGCCGATCCTCGACGTGCTCGGCAGCGCCCGCCTCGATCACGTCCTGGTGCAGTCGGAGATCGACACCGTGGCGGTCGAGGCCGACGGGTCCGTCGCGTGGCGGCTCGCCCACTCCGACGTGGTCGCCGGAGCCGACCTCGTCGGCGGACGTCTCGTCCTCACGAGCTACGACGGTCAGGTCGCCGCCTTCGATCCCCAAACGGGCCACCCGCTCTGACCGGAGCCGGGTTCCGGATCCGGGCGGGCGACCGAGCGCCACAGCGCGGGACTCGTGCAGCCGGTGCTAGAAGGGCCCGACCCACCCCACAACGGCCTCGAGGCCTGCCAGCACCGCGAACGCAAGCAGCACGACGCCGGTCAGGCGCCGCACGAGCACCATGGGCAGCCGCTCGAGCAGCCGGCCCGCGGTCACGGCCAGCGCGGCGACGGCCCACAGCGCGAGCATCGCGGCGAGTGCCACGGCGAGGGTCGCGTGGAAGTGGGCGGCCAGCGTGGCCGTGAGGATCTGGGTCAGGTCGCCCCACTCGGCGACGAAGATCACGACGAACGCGGTCGCCACCGTCCGCCTCGGGCTGGCGAACTGCGTGGCATGGTCGCCGGCTTCCTCCTCGGCCGGAATGCTGTCGCGGAACGCGAACGCCGCACCGACCAGGAACATGAGCGCCACGACGGCCTCGACGGCCCGATGGGGCAGGAGCGCGAAGAGCGTCGCCCCGATCGTCACCGCGATCGAGACGTGGACGGCGAAGGCGAGCGCCGCTCCGGCCCACACGGCCAGCGGCCGGCCCCGGGCGGACAGGAGGAGCGACGCGAACATCGTCTTGTCCGGCAGTTCGGCGAGGAAGATCACCGGCAGGACGGCCCCGAAGATCGCGAGAGGCATCGCGGACCCCTACGCGAGCCCGAGTCCCGCGGCCAGGGGCGCCGCGCCGTGCATGGCGTCGCCAGGATCGGCGAGGAGGATCACGTCGAAGGGCGCGGCGACGAAGGGCGCGGCGAGAGCGTGCATCGGTCTCCGGTTCGTGGGCCCGGGTCCCGGCGCGTGCCTTCGACTCCGGCGCCCATGGCGTCGATCAGTCGAAGGTCTCGTCCATCCGCGTCGCGGACCCGGCGACCGGGCGCTCTCGCGCCAGCATGTCGATCGACCGGAGAAGGCCTACTCCCCTTCGTGGCCAGTGTCGCGCCTCGAGCCCGGCCGGTCAAGGGCGCCGATCACTCCCAGCGGAAGAAGCGCGCAGAGATCGCGAGGCATGCCACGAGCCAGGCGCCGAGGATCCCCATCCCGACTCCGAGCGGGACGAACGGGGAGCTGCCGACCATCACCTGGCGCAGGCCGTCCGCCAGGTACGTGAGTGGCAGCAGTCGCGCGATGCTCTTCATCCACTCGGGCATGAGCTCGATCGGGAAGAAGATCCCGGACAGGAACATCATGAGCACCTGGGCGACCTGGGTGACGCCGTTGGCCGCCTCCTCGGTCCGTACGAACGAGGCGATGACGTAACCGAGCGCCGTGAACATCAGCGCCCCGAGGGCGACGATCCCGGCGATGAGGAGCCAGCTGCCGGTCACCTGCACGTGGAACCCGACGAGCCCGATGGCGAGGATGATCACCGTCTGTCCCGCCGCGATGACGAGCCGCAGCAGCACGTTCGAGCCGACGAGCGTCCAGCGCGGCAACGGCGTGGCGCCGAGACGCTTCAGGATGAGCTTCTCGCGCTGCTGCACGAGCGGGACGGCGGCGAAGATGCCGAGCTGCATGATCGCCATCGCCAGGATGCTCGGAACGTAGTAGCTCGGGCCGGTGACGATGGGCTTGCCGGAGAGCGGCCTGACCTGAACCGACAGGATGGGCGGCCGGCCCGACAGCGCCTGATCCACCCCGGTCGTGACGTCTGTGACGAGCTGCTCGATGGCCTGCGCGGTCCCGGTCCGCGTGGGATCCGTGTACAGCGTCAACGAGGGCGAGGGCAAGAGCGGGGATGCGGACGAGGACGTCGGCCCGGTCGTCGACGCCCCTTCGTCGTGAGCCCTCGCCACGGCCGCTCCATAGCCGGCCGGCACGACGATCACGGCGTCCAGCTGACCCTGACGACTCTGCGCCAGCGCCGCCGCTTCGCTCATGGGCTTCAACGACAGGACGCCGGTCCGCGCGAACGCCTGCTCGAGCGCGGCCGAGGCCGGCGTGTGGTCCTGGTCCACCCAGCCGACCCGAAACCTCGCCGTCCCACCGCCGAACAGGGTGCCGAAGAGGACGACGAAGATCACGGGAAAGGCAATCGTCCAGAAGAGCGCGGCGCGGTCGCGAACGAAGCTCTTCAGGTTCGCGACGGTGAGCGCGAGCAGGGCGTCCACTGGAATCTCTCGTCAGTCGCGGAGGGCGCGGCCGGTGAGCTCGAGGAAGACGTCCTCGAGCGTGGGCCGGCGCACGCCGAGATCCGTCGGCGCGGCGCCCAGCCCGTCGGCCGCCGCGAGCACCGCCCCGATCGTCGCGGGCACGTCCGACGTGTAGAGGAGGACCTCGCCGTCCTCGTGCGCGACGCGGGCGACGCCGGGGAACGAGCGCAGCTCTGCCGCCTCCATGCCCGGGATCGCGGTGAAGTGCACGGCCTGCTCGTGGAACCGCCGGTTCACGAGCTCGCCTGCCGTTCCGAGCTCCAGGATGCGGCCGTGGTCCATGATCGCAAGTCGGTCACAGAGCGCGTCGGCCTCCTCCATGTAGTGCGTCGTGAGGAGCACGGACCGGCCCTCGGCACGGAGGCGGCGCACGATCTCCCAGAGCGACCGTCTGGCGGCCGGGTCGAGGCCGGTCGTCGGCTCGTCAAGGAAGACGAGCTCGGGATCGTTGACGAGGGCAAGCGCGACGGATAGTCGCTGCTGCTGCCCGCCCGACAGCGTCCGCGTCTGCGCGTCGACCTTCTCCCCCAGCTCGAGCATGTCGAGCACCTGGTGTGTCGGGAGGCGGCGCGGGAAGAATCGTCCGAACAGGTCAATGAGCTCGCCAACCGTCAGGTACGGGTACAGGGATGCCGTCTGAAGCTGCACGCCGATCCGTGACTTGACCCGCCGCCCGTCGCGCCACGGGTCGAGCCCGAGCACCCGAACGTCGCCCGCGTCCGGGGCGCGGATCCCCTCCAGGATCTCGATCGTCGTGGTCTTCCCGGCCCCGTTCGGCCCGAGCAGCCCGAACACCTCGCCGGGGCGCACCTCGAAGCTCACCCCGGCCACGGCATCGAGGTTCCCGTAGCGCTTGTGCAGGTCGTGGCATTCGACGGCCCAGGCCGACGCCCGGTCGGTCATGACTTCGTTCGTGAGTTCGCCCACCTTCACCGGCAACCCTCGACGAGGGGACGATAGTCCAGACGGAAGTCATCCGCCTTCACCTGCGCACGCACGACCGTCGCCACGGGCGCCGCTGCTGCTTGTTCGGTGGCTCAATGTGGATGAATGTGGACGATTGTGGATAACCCTCTGGTATTGCGCTCCCCGTTGTGGACAACTCCATTGACGGCGGTTTCGGCGGCACCTACGGTGACGCCAGCCCGAAGGGGCCAGGAGTGATCACTAACGGCGGCGATGACATCAACGCCCATGTGAGTTCGCGGAGGTTCCTTCGGGCCGCTTGCTGCCCCGCGGCTTGCTGCCCCGCCGCTTGATGCCCCGCGGCTTGCTGCCCCGCGGGAGGCCGATCGTCCGGGCGCACAGGCGCGCGGGCGCACTGCAGCCCCCGTGCTAGCATCGCCCGACGTGATCCCCGGGTTCCTCTCCCCCTGGCGTGACGGCATGCTGCGCCGAACGGCCGCCGCGCTCGCCGGCCCGGCGCTCGCACTGGCGCTGACCGCGGCGATCGCGGCGCCGGGCCTGGCAGCCCCGCCGCTCCGCGGCGCGCCAGGAGCGACGGACGCGCCTGTCGCGGCCCTTCGCCAGACACCCGCCACGGCTGCGGCCCTCCCGGGCGCGTCGACATCACCCGGCGCCGGTGCGGCCGCACCCGCAGCCGCAGCATCGGGCGCGGGGCCAGCCGGATCCGGGTCGACAGCATCCGCGGCGCCGGTCGCGGGCGGAGACACGCGCTCGAGCGGTACGCCGCCCAGCTTCGTCGGCCAGCCCGTCCTCGCGGCGATCGGCGTCATCGTGCTCGGGCTGCTGACCGCGGCCGCCGCGGCCGCCTACGTCCGCCTGAGCCAGCGCTGATCGTCGAGTACCATCGCGCCGTGTCCCGACCCCGGATCGCCATCACGCTCGCCGATCCCGCTCGCGCCCGCGACAAGGCCGCAGCGCGCCTGAAGAACGAGCTGTACCTCGATACCGTGCGGCGTGCCGACGGAGAGCCGGTCGGGCTTGACGCCACGACGGCGGAACGGCTCGCGGCCGAGATCGTGGCACGGGCGGATGGCGTCCTCCTGAGCGGCGGCGCGGACCTCGACCCGGCGCTCTACGGCGAGGCGCCCGACGGGACGGTCGGGGTGCGCCGCGATCGCGATCGGCTGGACCTTGCCGCGTGGCGGGCAGCCGGGGAACGGCGCGCGCCCGTGCTCGGGATCTGCCGCGGGCTGCAGGCGATCAACGTGTTCATGGGCGGCAGGCTCGTTCAGCACGTCGACGGACACCAGGGGCCGAGCTTCGGCGAGGGCGATCCCGTCATCCACCGGTTCACGCTCGTGCCCGGCTCGCGCCTCGCCCGGATCGTCGATCGCGAGGGTGGGGACGGCGCACACGCCGGCGGGATCACCGCCTCCGGGCCGGTGTCGTTCGCCGTGAATTCGTACCACCACCAGGCCGTTCGACCGCCCGACCTCGCTCCGGGCCTCGTGGCGGCGGGGTTCGCCGACGACGGCGACCGGGGGCCGCTGGTCGAGGCGCTGGAATCGGCTGACGACCGATGGATCGTGGGGGTCCAGTTCCATCCGGAGCGCGTCGAGACCACGCCACCCGCGTTCGAGCGGCTCTTCGCCGCGTTCGTCGCCGCGGCCGACGAGTCGCCCTCGCACCGCGACTGACCCTGGCTGCCAGGCTGGGCGTCGGCCTAGAGGCGCCCCGCGTCCACGATCCGCTGAAGGAACTGCTGCGTCCGCCCCTCGCGCGGGCGGCTGAAGATCTCGGCGGGCGGCCCCTGCTCGAGGATGACGCCGTTGTCGAGGAAGCACACGCGCGTGGCGATATCGCGCGCGAACCCCATCTCGTGGGTCGCGATCAGCATGGTCATCCCGCCCCGCGCCAGCTCGCGGATGACGTTGAGGACTTCGGCGACCAGCTCCGGGTCGAGCGCGCTCGTGATCTCGTCGAGCAGCAGAAGGTCGGGCTCCATCGCCAGCGCCCGGACGATCGCCACCCGTTGCTGCTGGCCCCCCGACAGCCGGTCCGGGAAGTCGTCGCGCTTGTCGGCCAGCCCGAACCGATCGAGCAGGCCGAGCGCCCGCTCGACGGACTCCCCGTGTGACATCCCGAGCACCCTGCGCGGCGCCAGCGTGACGTTCGAGAGGACGCTCATGTGCGGGAACAGGTTGAACGACTGGAAGACGATCCCGATCCGGCGGCGCACGCGGTTGACATCGACCGAGGGCCGCGTGATCTCCTCCCCTTCAAGAAACACGCGCCCGGATTCGAGCGGCTCGAGGAGATTGATGCACCGGAGGAGCGTCGACTTGCCGGACCCGGACGCGCCGATCAGGCAGACGACATCATGTTCTGCGAGTTCGAGATCGATGCCGCGCAGGACGCGGGCGTCCCCGAACGACTTCCACACGCCCTCGACGCGGAGGGCCGGTCCCCGGTGGTCGGGGCGCGCGTCGGGCGAGATCCCGGAGGGCATCACCGCGCGCCCGCGAGGGACCGCCGCCGATCTCGCGCGATCAGCACGTCGACAAGCCGCGCGAGCGGGATCGTGATGACGAGGAACACGAGCGCGGTCACGAAGTACGGCGTGTAGTTGAACGCCGCGGCCTGGTCGATCTGCGACTGTCGGAAGATCTCGACGACGCCGATGTAGGACACGAGCACGGTGTCCTTCTGCAGCCCGATGAAGTCGTTGAGGAGCGGCGGGATGACGCGGCGGATCGCCTGGGGCAGCACGACGTAGCGCAGTGCCTGGAACTCGCTCAGGCCCAGCGACCGCGCCGCCGCTTCCTGGCTCGGGTGCACCGACTGGATCCCGGCACGGTAGACCTCGGACACGTACGCCGAGTACACGAGGGTCAGTGAGACCACGGCCCAGACGAACGTGCTGTTCGGGACGCCCGGGATCTGGAGGGCCGGGATGCCGAAGCCCAGGATGTAGATGATCAGGATGCCCGGGACCGCCCGGAACACGTCGGCGTAGACCGTGGCGAGGAGGCGAAGCGGGAAGAACACGGGGCCCGGGAGGCTTCGGAGCACCGCGAGGATCAACGCCAGCACGAGGATGAAGACCTCGGCGACGCAGAACAGCTGGATGTTGACCCAGAACGCTGGCACGATGTCCGGCACCGACTCTGCCCAGATCGCGCCGTTGAAGAACGAGCGCTGGACGTCGGGCCAGTTCGGAGCGTGGACGACGATCCACCCGACCGCGCCGAAGAAGACCGCGGTGCTGCCGAGCGCCACGAGCGTCGACCGGAGCGCGGAGCGGTCGTAGCGGCGCGCCGGAGGCGGGGGCCCGCCGGACGCCAGGGACATGAGGTCCCCGGTGTCGACGGGCCCTGCTGCCAGAGATCCGCTCACGCCGTCCCGAAGACCGCGGGTGGGACCGCAGGCACTACGGCTGCAGGACCGGTGCGCTCGCCTTGTCCGACAGCCACTCCTTGGTGATCTGGTCGAGCGTGCCGTCCGCCTTCAGCGACGTGATGGCCTGGTTCACGCACGTCGTGAGCGGGCTGCCCTTGGCGAGAACGAGGCTGAAGTGCTCGGCGTCCGGCCCGGGCGTGACGGGCAACTGCCCGACGATCTGCGCCAGGGCGTTCCCCTTGGAGTCGACGATCTGCGCTGCCGTGATGTAGAAGGCAGTCGGCAGGTCGGTCACGATCCCGTCGATCTGCCTGGCCTTGAGTGCCGCGATCGCGTCGTCGTTCGAGCTGTACACGGAGATGGACGCGGTCGGCTGAATGACGCTCTTGATCGCCGTGTAGGCCGTCGTGCCCTGCATCGCGCCCAGCTTGTACGTCCGGAGGTCACCGATGGTCTTCGCCGACGTGATCGGGTTGCCCTTCATGCCGACGATCGACTGGGCGACGTAGTAGTAGCCGTCCGACATGTCGACGGCCTGCGCGCGCTGCGGCGTGTACGACACCTGGGCGAGGTAGAAGTCAAACGCCTTCTTCCCCGGCGCGTACGAGTTGTCGAACGGAACGACGGTCCACTTGACCTCGCTCTGCGAGTAGCCGAGCTCTCCGGCCACCGCGTACGCGACCGCGCTCTCGAAGCCCTGGCCGTTCGTCGGATCGCCGAGCTTCCACGGCTTCGGCGCCGTGCTCGCGTCAGGCTGGAAATACGGCGGGTAGGCGGGGTTGTCCGTGCCGATCGTGAGCGTGCCGCTCGTCAGCGTCTGCGCCTGGCCCTTCATGCAGCTCGCCGAGATCGCGATCGGGGACGCCGCCGCCTGGCTCGCCGCGGCGCTGGCGGCCGCGCTCGGGGCCGTGCTGGCCGCGGCGCTGGGTGCCGCGCTCGCCGCGGCGCTGGCGGCCGCGCTCGCCACCGGGGCGGAGCTGGCCGGAGCGGCGGTCGGCGCGGTCGTCGCGCCCGTGCCGCACGCGGCGACCAGCAGTGTCGTCAGCAGGACGGTCGGCAGGCGGAACCTGGAGAACATGCGCACCTCCTCCAACTCCCGCGCATGCCCCCGGCGCGGGCGTACCTCCCCCAACGCGCAGTGTAGCCGCGACGGTTGGCCCACTTGCGCCGCGACCGACGAACGCGACGCGGGAAGCGTCCCGCAGCGAGCCCGCAGCGGAGGCGCGCCTTCGGATCGCCGCGGCACGTGAACGATCGAGGTCCAGTCAGCGCGACGGATCGGGCCTCCGCACAGCGTCAGCGCCTGCTGCCGTCCCGCCGCACCGACACGCGATCCCCGACGCGGAGCCCGAGTGCCGTCGCCGCGTTCCCCTGGTCGATCGCGACGCACAGGCGACCATGCGAATCCTCGTACAGGAGCGGCTCGCCCGGCGGGACCGACCCGAACGTCTGCTGCCAGGTGAGCTCGATCGCGGGGCGGGCGGACGTGAGCCGGTCGTCGTCGAGGGCCGGCTCGCGCGGCGGGACCTCGACGCGGAGCGGGTCGCCGGCGGTGAGCGGGCCGAGCGCCGCCTCCAGGTCGGACGGCTCCCCCGCGAGCTTGACGTTCCCGAACGTGTCCACGTACGTCACGCTCGTGCCGAGCTCTCCGCGGACGATGGTCGGCTCGGGGAGATCGAGGCGCACGAGGCCGGTCGGGTCGATCGCGGGGCCGAACGCCTCGAGCGGCACGCCGAGCGCGAGGTGCGCGCCCGCGGGCGCGAAGACGTCCCGACCGTGGAACGAGGCGCTGACGACCGGGAGGCGGTACTCCGTGGACTCCAGCGCGTGGACGGCGACGACCCCGCCGAGGCGCTCGGCCGCGGGCATCAGGAGACCGTTGTCGGGGCCCACGAGGACATCCCCACGCACGACGCGGATCCCGATCGCCCGGCGCGACGTCCCGACGCCGGGATCGATCACGGCGACATGCGTCCCGACCGGCAGGTACGGCAGCGCGGCCCACAGCACGAGGGCACCGTCGAGGATCGAGAACTTGGTGACCTCGTGCGTGACGTCGAGGACGCGCGCCCGGGGCGCGATGCCGAGGATGACACCGCGGCAGATCGCGGGCCAGGGATCGCGCTCGCCGAAGTCGGTGGTCAGGCTGACGAGCGGGCCGGAGTCCATCGGCGCGCATCGGTCGAGCGCTCGTTCGGCTGCGGGCGTGAGCACCGGATGGAGGAAGGTGCGGGGCATGAGCCGATCCTAGCCGACCGTACACTTCGGCCGTGCGCGTTCGTGCCATCCATCTCCGGCTGCTTGCCTCGGTCGCGGCGCTCCTGTGGGGCGCGGCCACGATCGCGGTGCTCGTCGCGTACCACCCGGGCGTGCCGGTGGCGCCACTCGTCGCCGCCACCCCGATCGTGGGGCTCGGGGCGTCGCTGGCCGCCCTCGCGTGGCCGCCGGTCGTGCGGAGCAACCGGGCGGCCGCAGCAGTCGGCTGGCTCGGCATCCTCGAACTGCTGCTGCTCGGTCCGTCGGTCGGCGACCTCATCACGTCGCTGCTGCAGCAGAGCGCGACCCCGTTCCTGCCCTCCGCGGAGGACGCGTACGGGTGGTTCGCCGCGCTCGCCACCGCCGCCCTGTTCGCCGGGATCGGGCTCTCGCGCCGCGTCCTCGGTCCCGGATCGCTCCGGCAGGCGCGGCTCGGGCTCGCGCTCCTGCTCGCGGTGGCGATGCTCGGCGTCGGATCCGGCATCTCCGGCGTGGCGGCGCTCGCGACCGCGCTGGCATACGCGCCGCGCGCGGCGACGACCCTGGCTGCCGCCACGCCCCCGGCGACCGGTTCCGCGCCGGCCACCTCGGCGGCTCCGCCGACCCCCGCCGCTTCGGCCGTAACCGCCGCTTCGGGCCCTGCGGCACATTCGGAAGGTGGGTCGCGCACGGCCGGGGCCACGACGAATCCGCGGGCGTCGGCCGCTATCGTGCTGCCGCCATCGTGCACGGAACCCGTGCAGCCGGTCGCGAATGCGACCGTCACCGAGACCGCTTCGTCGAGGGTGGACGGGCGCGAGATCGGGTCGATCGATCTCGCGGGCGTCCGATCGGGGCAACTGGAGCGATGGACCGCCACGCTGTCGGGCTGGCCGGTCGAGCAGGCCGGCGAGCCGTCCCGGCTCGCCTACGTTCGCACCAGGTCGGGGGCATGGCTCAGCTCCGACGGCGGCGGTTGGGTCTCGGAGCCGCTCGACGAGGAGATCGTCCCGTACGTGCCGATCGGGGCGACGCCCGCGCCCGACATCGTGCGTGCGCGGCAGACGCTCGACACCGAGGTGATCGAGGTGGCGCTGGCCGGCGGGGCACGTCTGGCGGCCGAGGACGTCGGGCTCGAGGTCATCGGGAACGCGACGGCACGGCACTGCCGGCTCCTGACCGGCGGCTCGATCGCGACCCAGGCCTTCCGGCCGCTCCGCTGGTTGCTCGGCCAGGCCCCGCTCGCCAACGGCGAGTCCATCGCCGACTGGCGTGGCAACCTCGACTGGTGGGTGCTCGACAACGGTACGCTCGCGATGGCCTCGGTCTCCGTCCAGGGGCTCGTACCGGGCGGCTGGCCGAGCGGACTGCAGGCCGTGCTGCAGGCGACGCTGACCGTGCGGCCGCTGTCGTCGGCGCCGGTCATCCAGGCTCCCCCGGCATGAGCATCGGCCGCGCGGCACGGGCCGCCCACCCCGAACCTGATGGTGCACTCCAGCCTCGTGGAACCGACACGGGAGGGGTGGGTGGCGGCCGCGAGCCCATCCCGGGCGTTTCGAACGGGATGCGGGCGCCGGGCAGCGACCGGGCCGGTCTCAAGTGGGATCGCTCGGCGCGCTACCTGAAGATCGCGCGGGTGCTGCACCAGCACAGGGACGGGATCGGGGCGGCCGCGATCGCGGACCTCGTCGGGGTGTCGAAACGGACGGTCTACCGCGACCTCGAGGCGATGGAGCGCGACGCGGGACTGCCGATCTGGCAGGACGGCGGCCGGTACGGGCTGGAGGAGGACGCGTTCCTGCCGCCGCTCGACCTCACGCTCCACGAGGCGATGACGCTCTTCCTCGCCGCACGCGCCCTCGCGAAGGCGAGCGACGAGTACGACAGCGAGCTGATCGGCGCGTTCGTGAAGCTCGCGGCGATCCTGCCGCCGGTCCTCGCGGATCACGTACAGGCAACGACCGACATCGTCGCCAAGCGCCCGCCGGACGCGCGGTTCACGCGCGTGTTCCGGACACTGAGCGAGGGTTGGGCACGCGGCCGGGTGGTCGAGATCGACTATGACGCGGCCGCGTACGACCCCTCGCGCGGCGTTCGGCACGCCCGTGTCCGGCCGTACGCGATCGAGCCGTCGGCGCTGACGCACGCGCTGTACCTGATCGGGTGGGACGAGGAACGGCGCGGAGAGCGGACGTTCAAGGTCGAGCGCATCCGCGAGGCGTCGCTGACGCCCGCCACGTTCGACTCGTCCGAGGGCGCCGGCGCCGCGGCCCACCTGGCGCGCGGCTGGGACGTGATCGCCGACCAGCCGCTGCAGGCGGTTGCGATCCGGTTCTCGCCGGCGGTCGCGCGCCGCGTTGCGGAGACGCGCTGGCACGCCAGCCAGGTGCTGGAGCCCCGGGCGGATGGATCGGTCGTGTGGCGCGGCCGGGTGGCCGGGCTGTCCGAGATCCAGGTCTGGATCCTCGGGTGGGGCCCGGACGCCGAGGTGCTCGAACCGCCGGAGCTGCGGAAGGAGGTGGCGGATCAGCTGCGGCGGGCAGCCGAGCGGTACGAAGGTGACGAGGGCGGGCCCGCGGTCACGCGCTGAGCAGATCGGCCGGAAGCCCGCGTCCTCCGTCCTGCGCCGCGGTTCCTGAGAGGCGCCCGCGAAGCGTGGCGGACCGCGCCGAGCGCAATCGCGTGCCGGGGTTCTGCCAGGTTGTCGGCAGACGTCCGTTGATGCAGCCGCGGCGCCGGAGCGGGCCGCATCTCCTGCCAGATTCTCACCGGCGGTCGGTTCCGCAGGTCGCGGGGCCAGCGCGGGCCGCATCTCCTGCCAGATTCTCACCGGCGGTCGGTTCCGCAGGTCGCGGGGCCAGCGCGGGCCGCATCTCCTGCCAGATTCTCACCGGCGGTCGGTTACGCAGGTCGCGGGGCCAGCGCGGGCCGCATCTCCTGCCAGATTCTCACCGGCGGTCGGTTACGCAGGTCGCGGGGCCAGCGCGGGCCGCATCTCCTGCCAGATTCTCACCGACGGTCGGTTCCGCAGGTCGCGGGGCCAGACGGGTGGCCGGTGAGTGGCAATCGGCCCGGAGCGGACGTGCGTAGTCGACACCCCACGGGAATCTGGCCGGGCCGCCGCTCGAGCTGCCCGCGCTGGCGTGAACCCAACGCCCGGCGGCCGCGCAGCGCCGGGAACTGGCCGGGGCGGACGTGCGTAGTCGACACCCCGCGGGAATCTGGCCGGGCCGCGACGCTGGCCGGGCCGGCAGCGTGGCAGCGCCGGGAACTGGCCGGGGCGGACGTGCGTAGTCGACACCCCGCGGGAATCTGGCCGGGCCGCCGCTCGAGCTGCCCGCGCTGGCGTGAACCGAACGCCCGGCGGCCGCGCAGCGCAGCGCCGTTCCCAGGGCTGGTCTCAGCGCGACGCGGGGACCGCCTTCCGCGCCGTCTCCTCCGCCACCCGCACGAGCCGCCCGAACTGTTCGCGCCAGAGTGCGGCGTGCCGGTCGCGCTCGCGACCGGCGGGGAGCCCGACGTGGCGGAGCGTCAGGTGCGTCGTCGCCCCGTGGTCGATGGCATCGAGGGCGACCACGGTCACCCCGCCGACCGACGCCTCGTCCCAGTCGAACGTGAACGAGACGTGCTGTGGCGGGTCGAGCGCGAGGAGAACGCCGTGGGCTGCCGCGCTCGCGATCGTCAGGCGGACGGGACCGCCGACCGACCGCGGAATCTCCGTAGCCCCGAGCCACCGCCCGAGCCCGTCCGACGTCGAGAGCAGCGGCCAGATGATGTCGCGCCCGGCATGGATCTCCGCCTGGAGCTCGACGCTGTGCCGCTCGTCCATGGTTCCTCGGATCCCTCAGGGTTGAAGGTCGGAGGAAGGCCGGAAGGCGGGCAAGCGACGTGGCTCAGCCCATCTCCGCGACGAGTGACACGGGCGACGCGGGGCCGACACCGAAGCGCGCAGGGAGCCGGGCCGGTCAGGCCCGACCGACCGGGGCCCAGACGCGCGGACGCGCGACAGCACCCGTCTCACTCCTGCAGCGCCTTGACCGCCGCGATCAGCTGGGTCAGCACGTCCTTCGCGTCACCGAACAGCATCCCCGTCTTCGGGTCCGCGTACAGCAGGTTGTCGATGCCCGCGTACCCCGGCCGCATCGATCGCTTCACCACGATGATGTTGGCCGCCTTGTCGACGTCGAGGATCGGCATGCCATAGATCGGGCTCGACGGATCGCTGCGTGCCGCCGGGTTCGTCACGTCGTTCGCGCCGAGGACCAGCGCCACGTCGGCCCGCTGGAACTCCGGGTTGATGTCCTCCATCTCCCACAGCTGCGGGTACGGGACGTTCGCCTCCGCGAGCAGCACGTTCATGTGACCCGGCATGCGGCCGGCCACCGGGTGGATCGCGTACTTCACGTCCACGCCGCGCTCCTCCAGGAGCCCGGCGAGCTCGGCCGTCGCGTGCTGCGCCTGGGCCACGGCGAGGCCATAGCCCGGGACGATGATCACGTGCTGGGCGTAGGTCAGCTGGATGGCCGCGTCGTCGACCGTCAGTTCGCGAACGGCACCGCCCGCCGCCCCCGGAGTGGTGCCTGCCGCACCCGCGACCGCGTCGCCGGTCCCGAAGCCGCCGACGATGATGTTCATGATCGAGCGGTTCATCGCGTCGGCCATGAGCTTCGTGAGGATGCCGCCGGACGCCCCGACGAGCGCGCCGGCGATGATCAGGACGGGGTTGTCGATGACGAAGCCCGCCATCGCCACGGCCGTACCGGTGAACGCGTTCAGCAGCGAGATGACGACCGGCATGTCCGCGCCGCCGATCGGGAGCACCATCGTGACGCCGAAGACGAGCGCCGCGACCAGCAGCAGCACGAGGACGCCGAGGATCTGTCCGACGAAGATCAGGTAGAGCGCCGTCACGAGCGCCACGACCGCGAGCACCACGTTGACGGCCTGTCCGGCCGGCAGCTTGACCGGCGTGCCGGTCACGATGCCCTGGAGCTTCCCGGCCGCGATGAGCGATCCTGTGAACGTCACCGAGCCGATGACGACGTCGAGCACGGTCGCGACGACCTCGGCGGTGCCGAGCGTGTGAGGGCCGACGCCCGCCGCCTTGACGAACTCGTCGATCGCGACGAGCGCGGCCGCTCCGCCGCCCATCGCGTTGAAGATGCTGACGAGCTGCGGCATCGCGGTCATCTTCACGGTGCGCGCGCTGTAGGCGCCCGCACCCCCACCAACGACGATGCCGACGGCGATGATCGGCCAGATCAGCGTGCCGGTCGCCGTGACCGACCCGGACGCGATCAGGAGGATCGTCCCGACGACGGCGCCCGCCATGCCGACGGCCGAGACCTGGTTGCCCCGCCGTGCCGTGGCCGGCGAGTTCATCATGTGGAGGCCGATGACGAACGCTGCGGCGGCGACGATGTAGACGAGCCGGATGAGCGTGTCGAGCGACATCTCGTCAGGCCTCGGCCTTCGAGCCGGCGGCCTTCGAGCCGGCGCCCGTCCCGGCTCCCGCGCCCGTTCCGGCTCCCGCGCCCGTTCCGGCTCCCGCGCCCGTTCCGGCTCCCGCGCCCGTCCCGGCCCTGGCCGCGCCGGACGCCGGCCGCTTCTTGAACATCTCGAGCATCCGGTCGGTCACGAGGTACCCGCCGACGACGTTCATCGACGCGAACGCGACCGCGACGACGCTGAGCACGAAGCTCAGCGGGTTGTTGGCCACGGCGGCGATCAGCATCGCGCCGACGAGCACGATCCCGTGGATCGAGTTCGCGCCCGACATGAGCGGCGTGTGCAGCGTCGCGGGGACCTTGCTGATGACCTCGAACCCGACCAGGATCGCGAGCACGAAGATCGTGAGGGAGGAGAGCAGCTGTTCGAGACTCATGCGGCGGAACCTCCGCTGGCGGGCGCAGGGGCAGGCTCGAGCAGCTTTCTCGTCGCCGCCTGCACCACCTGGCCGTCGTTCGTGATGACGGTCGCCGCGTGCACCTCGTCCTTCGGGTCGATGGTGAGCCGCCCGTCCTTGATGAAGGTGAGCAACAGCGCGGCCAGGTTGCGCGAGTAGAAGAGGCTGGCGCTGCCGGGCATCGTGGCGGGGAGATTGGTCGGGGCGAGGATCGTGACACCGTTCGGCGTCTCGACCGTCTCACCGGCCTGCGAGAGCTCGACGTTGCCGCCGAGGTCGCTGGCCGCCATGTCGACGATCACGGATCCCGGCCTCATGCCGGCCACCGCAGCCGCGGTCACGAGGAGCGGCGGGCGCCGGCCGGGCACCTGCGCGGTGGTGATGACGATGTCCTGGGCGGCGATGTGCCCGTTGAGCTCCTCCTGCTGCGCCTTCTGCTCCTCGGGCGTCAGCGCGCGAGCGTACCCGCCCTCGCCGGTCGCGTCCGCGACCGACTTCAGCTCGATGAACGTCGCGCCGACGCTTCGGGCCTGCTCCGCGGTCTCCTTCCGCACGTCGTACGCCTTCACGACCGCGCCGAGGCGGCGTGCGGTCGCGATCGCCTGCAGCCCCGCGACGCCGACGCCCAGCACGAGCACGTTCGCGGGCTTGGCGGTGCCGGCCGCCGTGGTCAGCATCGGAAAGTAGCGGCCGTACGCCTCCGCCGCCAGGACCACCGCCTTGTACCCGCCGACATTCGCCTGCGACGAGAGGGCGTCCATCGTCTGCGCACGGCTGAGCGTCCGCGGGATCGCGTCGAGGCTGATCTCGATGACGCCGCGCGCTGCGAGGTCGGCCGCGAGCCGCGGATCGAGGAGCGGCTGCAGGAGCCCGGCGACGGCCTGGCCCTGCCGCATCATCGCGACCTCGGCCGGCGACGGCTTCTGCACGCGCGCTACCAGGTCGGCCTGTGCGTACAGATCCTCCGTCGAGACGATCGTCGCGCCGGCGGCCTCGTATGCGCTGTCCGGGAAGTGGGAGGCGACCCCCGCCCCACGCTCGACGATGACCTCGACGCCGGCCTTCTGGATCCGGCCCAGCGTCTCCGGCACGAGCGCGACGCGGCGCTCGCCGGGCGCTGTCTCCCTGGCGACCCCAACCTTCATGTACCGAACCACCCTGTACGGTGGCGTCCCGACGCCACGTGATGCCACGGGAAGACGGCCAGCGACACGACGGCGCGCACAGCGCTCCCCCCGACCAAGTCGCGGCCACGCACATGGTACGGGAACGTCGCGCAGATG
>JAJYGH010000025.1:0-17284 GCA_021785175.1 Chloroflexota bacterium
GCCAGGATGTTGTCGACCGCCAGCTCGACCATCCGCGAGCGCGTCGCCAGCGACGCGCTCCCGATGTGCGGCAGCACGATGCAGTTCGGCAGCCCGAGCAGCGCGTCGTCGGGCGGGATCGGCTCGACCGACGAGACGTCCACGCCCGCCGCGAAGATCCGGCCCTCCGCGAGCGCGTCCGCGAGCGCGCGCTGGTCCACGACCGGGCCGCGCGACGTGTTGACGAGGACGGCGGTCGGCTTCATGAGACCCAGCTCGCGGGCGCCGATCAGGCCGCGCGTCTCGGGGGTCAGCGGCGTGTGGACCGAGACGATGTCGGCCGATCGCAGCAGCTCGTCGAGCGGCGCCCAGCGCGAGTGCTCGTCGTCCGCCCGGCGGCGCGCGTTGTGGAGCACCGTCATGTCGAAGCCGCGCGCCCGCCGCGCCACGGCACGCCCGATCGCCCCGTACCCCACGATCCCGAGCGTCGCGCCGTACACGTCCTGCCCGAGCAGCAGCTCGAACGAGACGTCACGCCACCGGCCCTCGTGCACGTAACGGTCCGCCTCGACCACGCGCCGGCTCGCGGCGAGGATCAGCGCGAAGGCGAGATCCGCGGTGGTCTCGACGAGGACGCCGGGCGTGTTCCCCGCGGGGATTCCGCGCGAGGTGAGCTCCGCGAGGTCGAGGTTGTCCGTGCCGACCCCCGCGTTGGATACGACCCGCAGGCCGGGCGCCGCGTCGAGGAGCCGCGCATCGACCCGGTCCGTGGTCAGCGAGAGCAACCCGTCGGCGCCGGCGAGGAGCGGCAGGAGGTCGTCCTGCGCCGGCGTCCCCTCTCCCTCGTAACGGACGACGTCGACAGATTCGGCGAGGCGGTCGATCCCCCGGCCGGGCAGGTGCCGGCGGCTGACGACGACGAGCGGGCGCCGAGCACCCTCGACCGGCGTGCCGTCGCTCATGCCGCCGCCCGACGCCGGATGCCGTCGCGTCGCGCCCGTGCGATCGCGCGACCCTCCCTCATCGCTGGATGCGGGCGGACCCGCCCTGCGCGAGCGCGCGCACCTGGTCGAGCGTCGCCATCGTGGTGTCGCCGGGATACGTCGTCACGAGGGCGCCGTGGGCCCAGCCGAGGCGCAGCGCCTCCTCGGGGTCGGCGCCCGAGAGGAGCCCGTAGAACAGGCCGGCCGCAAAGCCGTCGCCGCCGCCGACACGGTCGTACACGTCGAGCTCCATCGTCGGCGCGGTGTACGAGCGCCCGTCGATCCACACCACGGCGCTCCAGGAATGCCGGTTCGTGGAGTGCACCTCGCGCAGCGTCGTCGCCACGACCTTCACGTTCGGGAAGCGCTCGCGGACCTGGTCGATCATGCCGAGGAAGGCCGAGGGATCGAGGGCCGACGCGCGGGCCACCTCGGGGCCCGGCATGCCGAGCCCGTCCTGCAGGTCCTCCTCGTTGCCGACGAGGACGTCGACGTGCTCGACGATCCCGCGCATGACCGCCTGGGCGCGGGACTTTCCACCCTCGGGGGCCCAGATCTTGGCGCGGTAGTTGAGATCGAAGCTCGTCACCGCCCCCGCGCGGTGGGCCGCCTGCATGCCCTCCACGATGAGCGCCGACGTCGTCGCCGAGAGCGCGGCGAAGATGCCGCCCGAGTGGAACCAGCGCACGCCCGCGCCGAACAGCGCCGGCCAGTCGAAGTCGCCCGGCCGCAGCTGCGCGGCCGCCTCGTTGGCGCGGTTGTAGAAGACGACCGGGGCACGCACCCCGTAGCCCCGGTCGCCGTAGACGGTCGCGATGTTCGGCCCGCGCACGCCGTCGTGCGCGAAGCGCCGGTAGATCGGGCGCACCTTCATGGCCCGGATGCGCGCGTCGACGAGGTCGCCCACGGGGTAGTCGACCATCGCGGTGGCGATCGCGGCCCGCATCCCGAAGCAGTCCGCGAGGTTCGCCGCCACGTTGAACTCGCCGCCCGACACGTGGACCTCGACCGAGCGCGCCGTGCGGAACGGCACGACGCCCGGGTCGAGGCGGGTCACGACGCCGCCGAGCGACAGGAAATCGAGGCCGCCGCCCGTGCCGCGCGCGTCCGCGTCGCGCGGGGGCGGCACGCGGAACGCGTCGCTCATCGCGCCGCCCACTATCCCTTCTTCTCGAGGTGGCCGCCGAAGCCGTAGCGCATCGCCGAGAGCACCTTGTCGGCGAAGTCGGCCTCGCCGCGCGAGGTGAAGCGCTCGTACAGGGCCGTCGTCAGGACGGGCGCGGGCGCCCCCACGTCGATCGCGGCGATGCTCGTCCAGCGCCCCTCCCCCGAGTCGGACACGCGGCCCGAGAAGTCGGTGAGGTCCGGGCTCTGGAGGAGCGCCTGGGCCGTCAGGTCGAGCAGCCAGGAGGCGATGACCGAGCCGCGCCGCCAGACCTCCGCGACCTGCGGCAGGTCGAAGTCGTAGCGGTACAGCTCGGGCTCGCGCAGCGGCGTCGTCTCGGCGTCGATCTCGTGCTCGACGTCGCCGATGTTCGCGTGCGCGAGGATGTTGAGGCCCTCGGCGTAGGCCGCCATCAGGCCGTACTCGATGCCGTTGTGGACCATCTTCACGAAGTGGCCGGCGCCGGCGGGGCCGCAGCGCAGGTAGCCCTGCTCGGCCGTGTCGGGATCGCCCTCGCGTCCCGGCGTCCGGCTCGTGGCACCCAACCCCGGGGCGAGCGCCTTGAAGATCGGGTCGAGGAGCGCCACCGCGTCCTCCGGGCCGCCGATCATCAGGCAGTAGCCGCGCTCCAGTCCCCACACGCCGCCCGAGGTGCCGCAGTCGAGGTAGCGGACGCCCGACGGCTCGAGTTCCCTGGCGCGGCGGATGTCGTCGCGGTAGTAGCTGTTGCCGCCGTCGACCACGATGTCGCCCGGCGCGAGGTGCGGCGCGAGCTGCGCGATCGTGTCGTCGACCGACGCGGCCGGGACCATCAGCCAGAGCACCCGGGGTGTGTCCAGCTTCGCCACGAGGTCGGCGAGCGACGTGGCCCCGTCGGAGATCGCGCCGTCCTTCACCATCGCCTCGACCGTGTCGGCGTGGCGCGCGTAGCCCACCACGGTGTGGCCGTTGCCCAGCCAGCGGCGCGACATGTTGGCGCCCATGCGCCCCAGCCCGACGAGCCCCAGCTTCATGAACCGGCTCCCTTCTCAGATCGCTCGTCGCGCCTGCCCGTGCAGGCGCGGGAGGCGGCGAGTGGATGCCGCCTCGATTCCGATCGCGCGGCGACGCCCGCGCTCGATGCCATGGCCGCGCCTATCTTCACGCAGCCCGGCCGAGCGCGGGCGCCAGCGTGCACGGGCGCCGTCGCTAGGGGCGATCCTCGGCCGACGGCCGCCGCCCCTGGCTGGTGGCTACTTGCACGCGCCGCTCGACTTGCACGCGCTCGCGATCGCGCTCTGTGCGTTCGAGACGTTCCGGTCGTTGACGAACTGCGCGATCGCGGTCGTGATCGGGGTCAGGAACGCCGGGACGCTCGCGGGTCCGTTCGCCTCGCTCGGGACCAGCTGGTCCTTCGCGAAGTCCTTCATGGACGACTGAGAGTAGGCGTCGAACACGGTCGGGCTGCAGTCGAGGCGCGCGCAGATGGAGCCCTTGATCGGGTTGAACGCCTCCTGCGCCTTCACCGAGCCGAGCGTCTGCAGCCAGGCGATCGTCTGTCCGGGGTCCTTGATGTGCTTCGGGAGCCCGAACGTGTCGGTCACCACGATGAAGTCGCCCTGCGTGCCGGGCGCCACCGTCCAGCCGAAGTCCTGGTTGGGCTTCCAGCCGTTGGACTCGAAGTAGCCCTTCGCCCAGTCGCCCATGATGTTCATGGCCGCCTTGCCCTGCATCACCAGGCCGTCCGCCTGATCCCAGGTCAGCGTGGCGTGGTCGTTGTTGACGTAGGTCACGACCTTGGCCATGGTCTGCAACGCCTGCGTGACCTTCGGATCCGTCCAGGGGAAGCCGCCCGTCCAGACCGCCCGGTAGTCGGCCGGCCCCAGGGACGACAGCAGGATGTCCTCGAACAGCTGGAGCGACTCCCACTGGTCCTTGTCGCCCAGGGCGAGCGGCGTGATGCCCTTCGCCTTCAGCTGGTCAGCGACCTGGAAGAACTGGTCCCAGGTCTGCGGGGGCTGGAGGTTGTACTTCGTGAAGATCGACTTGTTGTACCAGAGGACGCCGTTGCGATGGACGTCGAGCGGCA
This sequence comes from Chloroflexota bacterium, assembly GCA_021785175.1. Lineage (GTDB taxonomy): Bacteria > Chloroflexota > Limnocylindria > Limnocylindrales > CSP1-4 > JAJYNJ01. The sequence continues at coordinate 4,196 of JAJYGH010000025.1, forward strand.
CGGCGTACGGCGCGCCGTTGTAGCTGACGAGGTCGATGAGCTGCTTCGGGAACTTGTCCATCCAGCCCTGCTGCTGGTACAGCGCCGTCAGGGGCTGCATGTAGTTCGTCGTGACCCACGTGTCGATGAGCTCGGCTCCACCGTGGATCTGGAACGTGTCGGGCGGGTTGTTCGCCTGCATCCGCTGTGCCAGCACCGCGTTCGCGTTCGACCCCGCGCCTCCCGCGACCACCGCGTTGGTGATCTTGATGCTGGGGTACTGCTGGCTGAAGACCTTCTCGACGGCGGCGAGCGCCTGCGCCTCTCCGCCGGCGGTCCAGTAGCTGAAGATCTCGAGGTTGCCGCTGCTGACGGCCGTCGGGAACGCTCCCGCGGCCGCGCTGCCGGCCGGCGCGGCGCTTCCTCCCGCGGCCGAGCTTGCCGCCGGCGCCGTGTAGCCCGAGCTGTTGCACGCTCCGAAAACGATGAGCGCGGTCGCGGCAACGACACCGAGCCGCGCCGGCATGCTGCCGACTCTCATGACCCATCTCCCCCTGTGCCTGGCATTCGAGCCTGGAACGACGCAGATCCCCGGCGAGCGGCGCGCGCATGTGGTCATACCGGTGGATCGGGTCCACGGTAGTCCGGGTCGGGGCGCGTGTCAACGACGGGATGGGGTTACGTACGCGTTGCGCGAGCACGATTCGGCGTATCAGCGGCATTGACGACGCCGCATCTTGACGCCGCGCCGGGCCCCGCGTATGGTCGCGGTATGACCAGTCGCCCGGGGAAGAGCCGGGACTCGCTCGCGGCCGAGCTGGAGGCCGAGATCCTGTCCGGCGGCCTGGCGCCCGGCGACCGGCTCTTTTCCGAGCGCCAGCTGGCCGAGCGACAGGGCGTCAGCCGCCCAATGGTGCGCGAAGCGCTGCGGATCCTCGCGGAGCGCGGGCTCGTCGAGATCGCCCCGGGACGCGGCGCGTTCGTCCGTCACCCCTCTCCCCTCGCCGGTTCGCGGCCGCTGGACGCCGTGTACCGCCGCGCCCACCCCACCGCCTGGGAGCTGATCGAGGCGCGGCTCGTCATCGAGTCCGAGACGGCGTCGCTCGCGGGGCAACGCGCGGGACTGGACGACGTGCGGCGGCTCGAGCGGCGCCTGCAGGCGCTCGAGTCGGCGTCGGATCCGGCGGAGTCCGTCGGGCGCGACCTCGCGTTCCACCTCGAGGTGGCGGTCGCGGCACATAACCGGATCCTCGAGGCCGTGCTCGCCTCGCTCGCCTCGCTCCTCGCGGAGCTGATGGTGCGCACGCTCGGAGAGCCCGAGGCGCACCAGCGGACGGCCCGGTTCCATCGCGAGGTGTACGAAGCGATCGCGGCGCGCGATCCGGAACGGGCACGGGCGGCGATGCGCAGCCACCTCGACCCCGCACCGGCGGGGTTGGGGCGTCAGTACGACGATGACCTCGATGCGATGGCGCTGCGGGCGCTGCGACGCCTCGGCCTCGGTGACGACCTGCCCCGGTTCCTCCGCGACGTCGTGCCGGCCGACCTGGGGTCCGGGGAGACGGTCGGGGCCAGGTGACAACGGTCAGGGGGGCGACGTGACGGGCAGACGAAGGGAGATGCCGTGCGCGGTCGACTGTTGACGATCCTGCTGCTGGCACCGGCGGCCATCGCCAGCCTGGTGTTCGTCTACCTCTTCATCGCGTGGACGTTCTACGCGTCGCTGACGAGCTGGAACGCCATCAGGCCGCTGAAGGGCCTGCTGCCGGACTTCCCGATCATCGGGCTCGCCAACTACCAGACGCTGTTCGCGACGCAGCGGTTCTGGCCCAACGACGTCTTCAACACGGCCGTGTTCACGGTCGCGTTCATCATCCTGAGTGTCGCGATCGGACTGCTGCTCGCGATCCTGCTCGACCAGCACATTCGCGGCGAGGTCTTGTTCCGCAACATCTTCCTGCTGCCGATGGCGCTGTCGTTCGTGGTGACCGCCACGATCTGGGCCTGGATCTTCAACCCCAACACCGGCATCAACCAGCTCCTCGACCCGCTCGGGATCAACGCCGTGCGCACCGGGCTGCTCTCGTTCGCGCCGCTGAAGCCGCTGTGGGATGTGCTCGACTTCCTGCGCATCGATGTGCTGCGCCTGGGCCTGACGACGGACCCCCGCGCGGCGCTCGGCGCCGTGGTGATCGCCGCCACCTGGCAGATGTCGGGCTTCGTGATGGCGATGTTCCTCGCCGGGCTCCGCGGGGTGTCCGAGGAGCTCCGGGAGGCGGCGCGAGTGGACGGCGCAACGGAGCGGCAGATCTACGTCCACGTGCTGATCCCGCAGCTCCGCCCCGTGCTCGTGAGCGTGATCGTGATCCTCGGCTACATCTCGCTGAAGATCTTCGACCTCGTCTTCATCATGACCCGCGGCGGCCCCGGCATTGCCACCGACGTGCCGTCGATCTTCATGTACCTGAGCGCGTTCCAGAGCCAGCTGTACGCGCTGGCCGCCTCGATCGCGATCGTCATGCTGATCGTCAGCGCGATCGTGGTGATCCCCTACATGTGGTCGCAGCTGCGGTCGGAGGGACAAGCATGAGCGAGCAGACGGCGGCGGCGCTGACGACGCCGCGGCCCTCGGCACGCCGGCGCACCGGCTTCAGCTGGACCCGCATGCTGATCTACCTGGTTCTCTTCCTGTTCACGATCTTCTACCTGCTGCCGGTCTACGTCGTCGTGGCCGACAGCTTCAAGACGCTGCCCGAGGTCAGCACGACCAGCATCTGGCAGCCCCCGAAGAGCATCGACTTCGGCGCCTGGGCGAGCGCCCTCACGCCACCCCTCGTCGGCTCGGGCGGCATCGGATCGGGACTCGTGAACAGCGTGATGATGACGGTGCCCGCCGTCGTCATCTCGTCCGTGTGGGGCTCGCTCAACGGCTACCTGCTCACGAAGTGGCGCTTCCGCGGGGCCGACCTGCTGTTCGCCTTCCTGCTCTTCGGGATGTTCATCCCCTACCAGGCCATCCTCATCCCGCTCGTGCAGTTCCTCCAGAGGATCGGCCTCTACGGGACGCTCCCCGGCCTCGCCCTGACCCACATCATGTACGGCATCCCGATCACGACCCTCATCTTCCGCAACTACTACTCGGCGATCCCCACCGAGCTCGTGGAGGCGGCCAACGTGGACGGGGCCGGCGTCATCGGCGCCTACTGGCGGGTCATCCTGCCCCTGTCGATCCCGGGCTTCGTCGTGGTGGGGATCTGGCAGTTCACCAGCATCTGGAACGAGTTCCTGTTCGGGGTGACGCTGACGAACAGCCCGAACGTGCAGCCCGTGACGGTCGCCCTGCAGAACCTGGCCGGCTCGTTCGCGGCCCTCTACAACGTCCAGATGGCCGGCGCGATCATCACGGCGATCCCGACGGTGCTGGCCTTCGTGTTCCTCGGCCGGTACTTCATTCGCGGGCTCCTCGCCGGATCCCTGAAGGGCTGACGCATGGCCGGGGGGACGGGCAAACCGGGCCCGGGCGGCGCCCGGGGCAGCGCCGACGACGACGAAGCCGTTGAGCGCGAGCCCGTGCGCGCGCCGGACGACGCGCGGCTGCTCGCCCTCCAACGGGTCTCGCGAGCGGTTGCGCACGACACGAACAACCTGCTCCTGGCGGTCGGGGGGTATGCGGCGCTCGCGCTGATGGACCTCCCGCAGGACGCGTCCGCACGCGATGCGGTCGCCCGAATCGAGGTCGCGTCGCGGGCTGCCGTCGAACTCGCCCGCGAGATGCTGCTCGCGCTTGCGCCCGGCGGTGAGGACGCGGCCGCCGACGCGGGCGATGCACTGGCGGACGTCGCGCACCTGCTGGACGTCGCGGCCGGTCCGGGCGCAACAGTCGTCGTGGAGGATTCTCGGGGACTGCCGCTCGTCGCGGTCCCGCCGGCGGTCCTGCGTCGCACGGCCCTGTTCCTGGCGCTCGCGGGCGGAGGCGCGGTCAGGGGTCCGACATCGGTCACGGCAAGGGCGGCCGAGGCCGACGGCTCCGCCGTGCTCGAGTTGCGATGGGGAACTGCGACGACCGGGGACGTCGCGCTCGACGCGGCCCGCGACGAGATCGCGCCGTACGGCGGGTCCGTGGAACGGCTGGATGCCCCCGGCTCGCTCGCGCTCCGTGCCCGGCTGCCGGTGGTGGGCGGGGAGGCGGTGAGCCCACCCGCAGGCCCGGTGGGCGAGGCGCGTGGCGGCCGCGCGCGGCCGGAGGGCACGGGGCCGGAGCGCACGGGGCCGGAGGGGGCGGCGCAGGGGTCGCACGACCACGAGGCGGGCCCCGGCGTCCGGGACGAGGGGGCCGGAACGAGCGGCAGCGTGCGTCGTGCGCTCGTCGTCGACGACGAGGCTGCGGTCGGGCGCGTCGTGGCGCGGCTGCTGGAAGCGAGCGGCTGGGCGGCGGACGTCTCGCCGGGCGGCGAGGACGCGCTCGGACGCTTCGAGACGGACGCGGGCCGGTACGACGTCGTGCTGCTCGACCTCTCGATGCCCGGGATGACGGGCACGGATCTCCTGCGTCACCTGCGCGCGATCCGGCCCGACGTCGGTATCGTGCTGATGAGCGGCTACGCGTCGACGGACGTCACCGACGACCTGCAGGCGCAGTCCGTCGTGTTCCTGCAGAAGCCGTTCTCGCGGGCGTCGCTCGCAGAGGCCGTCGACGTCGCCGCAGAGATGGCACGCGGGCGGATGGAGGGCTGACCCGGGGCTCAGGGCGGCTACGGCTGCGGCAGCCCGCCCGATCCACCCCGAGGCGTGATCCGGTCAGCCGGCCGCCGTGATCCCGTCGGCCACGGGTGCGATCCGGTCAGTCGGCCCGGTCGCCTGCCGCGCATTCCTCGTCCTCGAGCGCAGCGATCTTCCCCAGGCGCGGCACGTGGCGGCCACCTTCGAACTCGGTCGACAGGAAGGCCTCGACGCAGGCGCGCGCCACCTCGGTCCCCACGATCCGCCCGCCCATCGACAGTGCGTTGCAGTCGTTGTGCAGGCGGCCCAGTCGCGCGAGCACCGGGTCGGTCGCCTCCACGCACCGCACGCCGCGGACCTTGTTCGCGACGATCGCCTCGCCCGTGCCGCTTCCGCCGAGCACGATCGCCCGCTCGCAGTCCCCGGAGGCCACGGCCCGTGCCGCCGGGGCGATGAAGTCGGGATAATCGACCGGCTCCATCCCCCACGTCCCGAAGTCGACGGGCTCGTGACCCATCGCACGCACCTGGTCGACGACGACCGCCTTCAGGACGAAGCCGGCGTGATCGGTTCCGATGGCGACGCGCACGGGCAGCACCTCCGAGTCGCGGGCATCGCGTGTCCCGCTGGGCGCCCGCTCGTCACGACCGAGCCGGCCGCTGCCGCGACCCTAGCACGCCGACCGGCCGCGGCGACGGCGACGGCGACGCCGGATGGCCCGCGTCGTGGCGCCGGCAGGGATGCGGCGGCAGCGCCGACTGTCGTGGGAAGGCGCCCTGACGGCCCGGACCCCGGGGCCCACGAACCCACGGACCCCCGGTCCCCCGGGCACGCGCCGGCCGCCTCAGGTCGTGGGCAGCAGCTCCGCGAACCGGCGCACGAGCGAGACCATCCGCGGTCCGGCGGCCTCTCCGGCCGCGAGCACTTCCTCGTGCGTCAGCGGCTGGCCCGTGATACCGGCCCCGGGGTTGGTCACGAGCGACACGCCGGCGACCCGAAGCCCGGCCCAGCGGGCGACGATCGCCTCGACGACCGTGCTCATGCCGACGGCGTTCGCGCCGAGCACGCCGAGCATCCGGACCTCGGCGGGCGTCTCGAAGCTCGGCCCGAGAAGCTGCGCGTACACGCCCTCCTCGACCGTGACGCGCGTCTCCTGCGCGGCGCGCCGCAGCAGCGCCCGCAGCGCGGGATCCCAGGCGTCGACCATGTCGGGGAAGCGCGGTCCGAGGCGCTCGTCGTTCGGGCCGATCAGCGGGTTCACGCCGGTGAGGTTCAGGTGATCGCGGATCAGCATGATCGTTCCCGCCCCGTATGCCGGGTCGACGCCGCCCGCCGCGTTGGTGAGCAGCACGACGGGCGCGCCGAGGCGCTGCATGAGCAGGACGGGCTGCACGACCAGACCGGCCGGGTGCCCCTCGTACAGGTGGAACCGCCCCTGGAGTGCCACGACGGGCACGCCGGCGAGATGGCCGAGCAGCAGCCGCCCGGCGTGCCCGGGTGCAGTCGCCGCCGGCCAGCCAGGCAACTCGGAGAACGGGATCGCCGTCACGTCAGCAAGGTGGTCGGCCAGCCCGCCGAGACCGGAGCCGAGGACGATCCCGAGCGCGGGCTCGAGGGGCGTCCGCCGACGGACCTCGGCCTCGAGAGCGTCGAGCGTGAGGCGCCAGGACACGGGGGGAAGGGCGTCGTGATGCACGTGCGGACCTCCGGACACGAGAATGCCCGAAGGAACCACTGACGAACCCACCATACGGGACGGCGCGATCACTCGCGCGTCACTCCACCTTGATGCAATCGCGGTGGACCCCGGGATCACTCCCGGCGACCAGGACCTTGCGGCCAGGATCGGCGCCAACGGTGCCAGGACATCTCGCGATGTCGCAGTACCGGCGGTACGGGTGGCACCTCGCGGTGCCGGTGGTTTCTGATGGCCCCTTCGGGCAAGAAGAACCATAACGGGGGGCGGATGGGCCGGTCAACGGCGTTATCCACGAACTTCGCCCAGACGTCGGCATTTCATCCACGTTTCGAAGCGCGATGTGGACGGATCGTGGACAACGTCAGGTCGCGGGCTGCCTCCGCCGCCATGGCACGGACGCCACCGGGACGCGCAGCGTGGCCGCCTGGGCGTGCCTCGAACGAGCAACGTGAGCAGGCCGACGCAGGCGACGCGGGAGAGCGGCCGACACGGCGGTTGCCCGGCTCGGCGGCCTCTACCGGAGCCCGGCGCGGACGACCACCGACTGGACGTACCGGTCGTGGAACCCCTGCCGCCTCGGGTCGCTGTACGTCGTCCAGGCCAGGTACAGGTACCAGAGGAAGACGAGCAGGCCGATGAGCGTTCCCGCGCCGACGTCGTAGCCGGCCAGGCCGCCGAGCGCGCCCGGACCGGCCAGCAGCAGCCAGCGCAGCGTCGCCTGGTTCGTCGTGAGCGGCGCGCCGTCTGCGGCATTGAGCACAGTCAGCCCGAGCATCCGGTCGCCGGGCGTCGCGCGCATCCGGGTCCATGTGTAGACGAAGTAGCCCGCGGAGAGGACGAGGGTCACGACCGCGGTGCCGGCAAGAGACGTGTATCCGACGGTTCCGGAGGCCGCCAGGGATGTGCCGAGCAGGATGCCGGTGACGATGCCCGAGATGATCCCGAGGATGATCGCGTCGATGATGTACGCGACGAGGCGGGCACCGAATCCGGCATAGACGATGCCGACGGCCGGGCCCGGAGGCGGGGGCGGTGCCCAGCTGGGCGGAGCGCCGCCCGGCGCCGGTGCCCGGTCAGCGCGTGGCGGCTCCGACGAAGCCGTCCACGGACCCTGCGGCGGTCCCGTCCCCTGCCCCGGCGCCTGCCCTCCGGTGTCCGTCGACCCGGACACCGGAGACCTGCCTGCCTTCCCTCGCGCCTCCCTGGGCCGGCTCACGATGACCGACCCGGCGGCGAGGTCATGGAGCCCGCGCCTCATGGGGCTCCGGACGATCGTGAGCGCGATCAACCCGTACCAGACGAGGATGCCGACGCTCAGCAACAGCCCGACGCCCGGCATCTCGCTGATGATCCAGCGCACGAGGGAACGACCGGCGGGCAGCCGGCTCCCGGTGCGGACGTCGAGGATCGCGACGCCGGCGAGATCCTGGCCGGGTGTGCGTCCGAGCGCGGACCAGCCGTACACGAGGTACGCGCCCCGGAGCACGAGCAGGATCCCGCCCGCGAGCAGCGCGAGCGCGTACTGCTGCGGGGTGAGCGACACCGATGACGGCGACATCGTTTCGAGGGTGCTCGGGCTCAGCCCCCCGGTGAGCGTCAGCACTTCGAGGAGCAGCCAGACGGCGACGAACCAGGCGAGTCCGACGACCAGCAGGTCGATGGCGGTCGCGGCGAAACGCGGGCGGATGCCGGCCGGCTGTTCGGTTGCGGACGTCAAGACGGCTCGACCGTCCCGGCGTCGCCCGGCGTCGGTGGAACCGGATCCCGCGTCAGGGGGACGGAGGCCTGGTCCAGCGGCACGATGCCCTGCAGGTACGTCCGGTTCACGAACGCGACGTCGAGCCGCGCGTCGGAGGGTGGCAGTCCGCCGATCCTGACGTCGGCACCCGTCACCGCGACGAACAGCTCGGGCCGGTGGCCGAGCAGATCCGCGGGCACGGTGCCCGGGTGCAGGTGCACGGTCCCGCACACCATGCCTCCCGGCACCTCACAGCACACCTCGTAGCGCGTCTTCCGGACGCGCAGCGCGGCGCGGCGCTCCGGCAGGAGATCGGCCTCGCTGTCGGGACCGGCTGCGACGACGACGAGCTCGTAGGGGTCGATCTCGGACAGGTCGGGGGCGGGCTCGAGGTCGGGCCGCTCCAGGCAACCGCGCAGGGCCCCATACACGGGGATCGGCACGCGGCGGTTCAGGGCATCGGACAGGCGATCGGCGACGGGGACGCGCCCGACGATCCGGCCCTCCTCCGTGAACGCCTCGAACGCTGCGGTTCCTGCCGCATCGGAGGACGGACCGGGCGCGAGGGCACGCGCGTCAGAGGAAGCCGACGCCGGACCCAGGGCCGCGCGATCGCGGTGGCCGAAGAACTCGAACGGCACGTGGGGATTGTAGTGTCGGAGGCCTTACAGTGGACCGATCAGGAGTCGAAGGCGGCAGCCACGCCGGCACGGGTCGGCATGGCCGTCCGCGCCCGATGGCCGTCAGTCCGGCCCGATGGCCGTCAGTCCGCGCCCACCGCCAGCTCCTCGTCGCTCGGGGCCGTGGGTGCGCCGGGCGGCGGGTGACCGTCGTGCGCCACGAACACTCGCTGCGCGCGCGGGATCTCGATGTGGTTCGCCCTGAAGGCGGCAAGCACGCGCTTCCGCAGCTCGCCGGCCGCGGACCACCGATCGCTGGCCCGGACCGTGCCCAGGATCTTGAGCGTGACGCCGTAGTCGCCGAGCGCCTCGACCCGCTCGACGCGCGGCGCCTCCAGAACGCGCGGCTTCCACGCCGCCTCGTCCGCCATTCCCCGGCCGACCTCGTTCAGCACCTCGACCACCCGGTCGATGTCGGAGCCGTAGGCGACCGTGACGTCGACGTTGATCCGGCCCCAGACGCGCGTCATGTTGCTGGTGACGCCGATGAGCCCGTTCGGCACGATGTGGACGGTCCCGTCCATGTCGCGCAGTGTCGTCCGGCGCAGCGTGAAGTCCTCGACCGTGCCCGTCACGTCGGCGATCTTCACGACGTCGCCCTTCGAGTAGTGGTTCTCGATGAGCACGAACATGCCGGCGAGGTAGTCCTTGACGAGGCTCTGCGCGCCGAAGCCGAGCGCGACGCCGAGAACGCCGAGCCCGGCGATCGCCGGCCCGACGTTCAACCCCAGCTTGTCGAGCGCCATGACGAACGCGATGATCAGGATCAGGGCGCGGACGATCCCGTCGGCGAGCGACTCCAGGGTCTCGCGGCGCTTTCGCACCTCGATCGCCGACAGATCCTGCGCGGTCCCCTCGGTCGCCTCGCGGTCGACGAGCGCGCCGACCGTGCCGCGAACGAGCCGGCGCGCCAGCCAGAGCGCCGCGATGGTCGCGACGATCAGCAGGGCGAGCTCGCCAGCCAACGGCTTCTGGCCGAAGACGAGCGAGTAGCCGGGGAGGTCCTGCAGGGTCATGCCGCGCCGAGCCCGTCGCGTCTCCAAGGATCGGGGCGCCGGTCCGCGACCCGGGTCATCAGGCCGCCTCCGGCTCGGACCCCGGTTCGAGGCGCGACTTCACGCACTCGAGCACCCGGGCGATGACGCCCGGCGCGTCCCGCTCGACGTAGGGCGTGGCCATGCCGGCGAGCGGCCCGGCGATCGTGGCATCGGCGGTCCACGCGATCCGGGTCAGGCGCGGCTCGAGCGACGTGAGCGCCAGCGCGACCGTCGCCTCGAGCGACGTGCCCGCGAGCGACGCGTGCAGGCGTGCCTCCGCCGAGGCGGGGCGATCGAGATCGGTGAGCTCGACCCGCCCTTCGGCCGACATGCGCAGGAACCCCTGGCCGATCTTCCCGCGAAGTCGGAGCTCGGTCGGGCCGACGGGTTCGACCGTGACCCCGGAACCGCCGGGGACGCAGCCGACGATGACGCCGGGGTCGGTGAGCGCATCCCAGGCCTCTTCGGTGGACGCGGAGATCTCGAGGCTTCCTTCGGCGCGCATGCTCCCTCCCGGCTCGTCACGCCCACTGTAACGCGGCGACCCGGGAGGGTGCGGGGTCGAGCGGACAGGATCAGCTGACGGTCGGGGGTCTGCGGGGCCGACGTCGTCGGCGGTTCTGGATGACCAGGACGGTTCACGTTGGTGCGATATTCGCAGCGCGATCGCCTGTGTCGGTCTGATCTCGCTGGTGTCTGTCCTGTTATCTACGGTATTCGACGCCGCCGCGCCACATCCGACATGGGTCACCGCTCCCGCGACCGGCTGTAGACTCCGTGCATGCCCACCATGACCGACTTCGACGTCACCGCCGTCCGGGCGCGGTTCCCGTCGCTCGCGCGCGAGGTCGCCGGCCGCCCGATCGTGTATCTCGATGGGCCCGGCGGCACGCAGGTGCCCGGCTGGTGCCTCGACGGGATCCGGGACTACCTCACGACGCACAACACGAACACCCACGGCGCGTTCCCCACGAGCATCGAGAGCGACGCGCTCGTGGCGGAAGCGCACGCGGCGGCGGCCGACTTCCTCGGCGGGACGGCGGACGAGGTCGCCTTCGGCGCGAACGCGACCACGATCACGTTCGCGATGAGCCGCGCGATCGGGCGCACGCTCCGGGCGGGCGACGAGATCGTCGTCACCCGGCTCGACCACGACTGCAACGTCGCGCCCTGGCTCGCGCTCCAGGACGACTGCGGAGTCGTCGTGCGGTGGGTCGACGTGCGGACGGACGACTGCACGCTCGACGACGATTCGCTGGCGGCCGCACTCGGCCCCCGCACCCGGCTCGTCGCGGTCGGTCTCGCGTCCAACGCGGTCGGCACGATCAATCCCGTCCGGCGCATCGCCGACGCCGCGCACGCGGTCGGCGCGCACGTGTGGGTCGATGCGGTCCACGCCGCGCCGCATCTCCCGATCGACGTCGCCGCGCTCGGCGCCGACTTCCTCGTGTGCTCGCCGTACAAGTTCTTCGGGCCGCACATGGGGCTGCTGTGGGGCCGACGCTCGCTCCTCGAGGCGCTGCCCGTGTACAAGGTCCGGCCGGCCGACGACACGCTCCCCTCGCGGCTCGAGACGGGCACGCAGGCGCACGAGGCGCAGGCGGGGCTGCTCGGCACGTTCCGGTACCTGGAGTGGCTGGGCGTCGAGCAGGGTGGCGCTGCGGGTGAGCCGGGCACGCGCGAGGGACGTCGCGCGCGGCTGCAGGCGGCGATGTCCGCGATCCGCGGGTACGAGCGCAGCCTGACGTCGCCGTTGATCGACGGCCTGTCCGCGATCCCCGGGCTCGAGATCCACGGCATCACGGACCGGACGCGCTTCGACGAGCGCTGCCCGACGGTCGCGTTCACCCTCGAGGGACACCATCCCCGGGAGGTGTCGCGCGCCCTCGGCGAGCGTGCGATCTGCACGTGGGACGGCGACTACTACGCGTACGAGCTGATCCGGGCGCTGGGGCTCGCGGAGTCGGGCGGGATGGTCCGCGTCGGGCTGGCGCACTACAACACGACGGACGAGATCGACGCGCTCGTCGAGGCGGTCTCGGAGATCGCCGCGGGCTGAGGTCGCCCCGGCGGCCGCGCCCGCGCCGGCCCCGCCGCCGGCCGGGGATCGGGCCGCTGCCATCGCCGCGGCATGCTGCCATCGCCGCGGCGATGGGGACCGCGACCCCGGCCACCCCTCACTCGAAGAGCGGCAGCTGCTCTCCCTGGCGCTCGATCTCGGGGTCCAGGCCGAGGAACGGCTCGAGCCGCTCGAGATCCGCGCCTTCCCGCGACACGATCGTCCGCAGGTGGTTCGCCTTGAGGATGTGCCAGTTGTCCTGGTCGAGGATGGATCGCAGGAGGGGCGACCGCGCGAGCTTGTAGCGCAGCAGCTCGACGCGTTCGGGCAGCACGACCAGGAAGCGCACGACGCTGTCGTCCTGCGGGATCCGGCGGCCGCGCCGCAGCACGGCCTCGGAGACCATCGCCGTCCACTCGACCTCGAAGATGAACGCCGCACGGTTCCGCTGGTACCACATGCAGTCGACCGACTCGAGGACGTCGACGGGCCCGCGCGATGCCAGCGGCAGGTACGCGCGCTCCTCCAGCTCCGAGAGCTGTGCCCCGAGCGGATGCCCGCGATACGGCCGCTTCTGCTCCTTCGGGCTCACCCAGCAGCGCAGGCCGAGGCGGTGCCCGTACTCGACGAGCAGCCCGACGAGTTCGGTGTGCTCCCGGTACCGCGCCTGCAGCTCGTCGGCGGTCATGAGCATCTCGGGCGTCGAGGCGCGGCTGCGGTAGCTCTCGAGGCACGCCTGGACGAGCGACTGGTCGGGCGTGTCGTGGCCGCGGAACATCGCCGCGATCCGGTCGTAGAACGCGGCCTCGCTCAGGCCGCCGGTCGTCGCGAGCAGGCTGAAGACCGCCCACTCGACCCGATCCGAGAGCGGGACGGCGGCGAGGTCGGCGTCGCGCTCGTCGCGCAGCCACCAGCGGCCCGGCTCGACCTCCTCGAGTCGCGGGTTGTCGGGACGGGACAGCTCGTGCTGGATCAGCTCGAGGAGCATGTTGACGGGGTCGCTGCCACGCTGGGCGCCTGGAGCGAGCCGCGTCTCGGCGATGGGCCCAGCCGCTGCCGTCAGCTCGGGGTCCGGGGTGGCTGCGGCCGCCGTGCCGGGTTCCGCGGCACCCGGGGCCGCGAGTCCGGCATCCGGTCGGGCCGTCGCCTCGGATCCGGCGATCGCAGAGCCGCTGATC
>JAJYGH010000025.1:17362-20250 GCA_021785175.1 Chloroflexota bacterium
GAGGATCCATCGCCGCCGGCCGTGGCCATCGATGGCGGCGGCGTCAGGCGTTCGCCGAACAACCCGAGCGCAGCGGTCGTGCGCGAATCGCGCGCAGCCTGCTCGCCGTACGAGCGCGTCCCGACGAGACTCCGCAGGTGACCCGCCTCGTCGAGCCCGACCAGGATCTCACCGAGCAACCGCTCGAACCGCGCGGGCTCGCCACGGGCCCGCAGGATCTCGACCGCCGTGTCCGTCACGTCGCGCTCGACGGCGGCCAGCTGGAACCCGCCCGCCGGCGTGGGATGGAACGCCGGCACGGGCTGCCCGTCGGGGAGCGGGACGCCGGCGCGGGACAGGGGCGTGTGGTGCGGTGGCGCGACCGTGAACTCGAGGGTGCCTCCCACGAGGTCCGCCCCCTCGGCCAGCAGCGCCCGCACGAGACGGTATCCCGCCCCCACGCCGCCGAGCGCGCCCGCGACGAGGCCCTCCGGCCCGCCGGGCTCGAGCATCACGACCGCGCGTGCATCCGGCGCGAGGATCGGCCGGATCGTGCCGAGCCCGCGTTCGAGCGACGCGGCCTCCCAGCCCCACCCGAAACGCGGCGCGGGCCCGGCCAGGCCGTCGAGCGGGAGCGTGGCCGCGGCGTCGGCACCCAGCACGAGCGAGGTCGCGTGGTACGCGAACGAGAGCGATTCGGTCGTCCAGCGGATCGGCGGTTGCGTGAGCACCAGGCGGATGCGCGGATCGGCGCGGTCGAGGAGATCCGACCGGGGTCGGCCAGTCCCGCCGGATCGTCCGAGCCCGGTCCGGAGCACGACGTTCGCGGTCGCGTCGGCGAGGTCACGCAGGTCGTCGCCGAAGCGCGCCTGCACCGGCCCTCCGTGCAGCGCCTGCACGCGCTGGATGAACCCGCGCACCAGCCGGCACCCGTCCTCGAACAGGAGCCATGGATTCCGCTCGCGCCACTGGTGGCCGCCGGGCAACCGGACGTGCCCGCTCGAGATCCGCAGTGCCGCCACCCTGCCGGGGTAGCTGTTGAGCTTGCTCGCCGGCAGCACCGCGTGGAGCAGGGCCAGGCGGAGCGCCCCCTCGATCGGTGCGGCGCGAAGGTCGGAGTCCAGGCGCTCGAGGATCGCACGGAAGGCTGCGAGCGTCCGCGGCGTGTAGAGCCCGAGCAGCAGGCGCGGAAGCTCGCCGATGCCCTGGCCTACCGGGAAGCGCGTGAGCAGCTCGTCGACGTCGGGGTCCGGGATCTCGCCCGCGCGCGAGGCGTCGGCAGCGTCGGTCGTCGCCGTCCGCTGCTCACCGCCACCGATCTGGTCGCGGCACGTCGTGCAGCGGTAGCTCTTCCGGAACGGCGCCTCGGCCTCGCCGTCCCAGATGAACTCGTCGACGGTGACGTTTCGGCCACACGTCGGGCATCGCGACGCATAGAGGCCGGTGATCCACTGGCGAAGGCTGCCGTCACCGCGGGGATGCGCGGCCAGCGACTGGACGGCCGCGTCGAAGTGGCGGACGTCCGGCGGTCGCAGCACGACCTCGGCGAGGAGGCGCGTGAGGGGCGTCGACTCGAGCGTGTAGCTCCGGCGCAGGTCCGCGACCGCGGTCCGCGCGACCCACCCGCCCCTGCCGAACAGGTCGACGACGACGTCACCGGGGCGGGATCGCGCCTCGATCTCGGCGGCGACGACGTTGAGCGGCGCGGGCGGCGCGAGGCGCTCGAACGTGCCCAGCGTGGGACCCGGTTCGGGGTGGATCAGCGACGAGAGGGTCTCGGGCATCTCCGCCGAAGTCTACCGGTGGGCGGCGGCCTGATTCCGGCCGCCGCGAGACCTATGGCCGCTGCTCGATGTGAGCTGGCCGCTGCCCGATGTGGCTGGCCGCTGCCCGATGTGGCTGGCCGCTGCTCGATGTCGCTGGCCGCGGCCGCGGGCCTATGCCTCCTCGTCGATCGCGTCGGGCTCCTCGACGAACGCCTCGTCGTCGGTCACCTGGGAGGGCACGACGCGGTCGATGTCGTCGAGCGACTCGTCCTCCTCGTCGTACTCGAGCTCGTCCTCGAGGTCGATCTCCTCGCGGATCAGCGTGCCCTTCGTGTACGGCCGGAGATCCGACGCCTTCGCGGCGGTCGGGAACGAGACCTTCCCGTAGTTCCGCGGGTCCTGGTAGGTCTCGCGGATGATGATCCGGACGTCGCGCTCGCCGAGGCTCGTCACGCCGGCGGTGTACTGGTTGCCCTCGGCCATGAGCTTCAGCAGGCGGGCGGCCACCTTCGGGTCGACGGTCCCCACGTGCACGCCGTTCGAGCGAGCCACCAGGCGTGTCCCGTCGGGCACCAGCTCGACCAGGTCGCCCGGGTTGACCTGCGCGAGTTGCCGGGGATGGGCGAGTTCGTACAGCCCCGCGAAGCCGGTCTTGCCGGTCTCCTCCACGAAGATGCTGACGGGCGCCTTGTCGCCCACCTCCGCGGGCGCGGTCCTGTCCCCCGCCTCGACGAGGAGCACGCGGAGCCGATCGATGTTGCGCTCCGCGATCCGGTTGGTCGGGTCGAGCGCGAGGGCGGACTGGTAGTGCTCGCGCGCGCCCGCCAGCTCTCCGAGCTCCCACAGCGACTTGGCGAGGCGATTCTCG
The DNA here is from genome assembly GCA_021785175.1 of Chloroflexota bacterium. GTDB lineage: Bacteria > Chloroflexota > Limnocylindria > Limnocylindrales > CSP1-4 > JAJYNJ01. Next base: position 19,976 of record JAJYGH010000025.1, read on the forward strand.
GCGGCGGAGTCGGGGCCCAGTTCCAGGATCCGGCGGTTGATGTCGGCGGCGCCGCTCCAGTCGGCGTTGGCAGCGGCCGCGATGGCCTGCTCGACGAGCTGCCGCTTGAGGCGGACCGTCGACTGTCCCGCGGTGGCAGTGCCGGCGAGTTCGGGGAAGCTCATGGACTCCTTCGATCGGGCTCACGTTGCCGACGCGCCGTGCGATGCCCACGACAACACGGCGGACGTGGGGCAGGTGGTTATGTACCATCCCGCGTCGGCCGCTGTCAAACG
>JAJYGH010000025.1:21280-23244 GCA_021785175.1 Chloroflexota bacterium
GTACCCGGCCGACGGCCCGTCGGCGCCATCCGGGTCGCGGCGCTACCCTGTTGCTCGTGTCATCCGTCGCGATCGTCACCATCCTGTCCAGCTTCCTCGCGTCCGCCGTCGAGTTCGTCGAGGCCGTCACGATCGTGCTCGCGGTCGGCATGACCCGGCAGTGGCGCTCGACCCTCATCGGCACGCTCGCCGCGGTCGGCTCGCTCGCCGTGCTCGTGGCCGTCTTCGGCACCGCGATCGCGGTGCTCGTCCCGATCTCCGTCCTGCGCCTGATCGTCGGCGGCTTCCTCGTCATCTACGGGCTGCAATGGCTCACGAAGGCGGTGCTGCGCGCCGGCGGGGCGAAGTCGAAGCACGACGAGGCGGCGATCTACGAGCGCGAGGTGGCCGCGCTGCGCGAGGAGACCCCGGTGCCGGCCGTCGGCATGGACTGGATCAGCTTCACCGTGGCATTCAAGGGCGTCCTGCTGGAGGGCATGGAGGTCGCGTTCATCGTCGTCACGTTCGGCGCGTCGGCCGGCATGCTCGGTCCCGCGGCGCTCGGCGCGGCAGTCGCCGGCGCGGCGGTGCTGCTCGTCGCGGCGCTCGTCCACCGGCCGCTCGCCCAGGTCCCGGAGAACGGCCTGAAGTTCGCGGTCGGGATCATGCTCACGACGTTCGGGACGTTCTGGGCCGGCGAGGGCGTCGGGATCGCGTGGCCCGGGAGCGACGCCGCGATCCTGGCGCTCCTCGCCGGGTACGTGCTCGTCGCGCTGGCCGGTGTGGCGGCGGTGCGCTCGCGGGTGGCGCCGGCCGCGGGGCTGCGGACCGCGACCTCGGCTGGCAGGCGATGACGTCCGAAGTGGCGGCGGCGCGGGAGCGCGGATCGGCGATGACGGCAGGTGCCGCGGGGATCGGGGCCCGTCGGGTGGCGATGGCGCGCGGATGCTCGTCGCCGCGCAGGGGGGGCCGCCGCTGATGCGTTACCTGCGCGCGTTCGGGGCGTTCTGGTACGACTTCCTGGTCGGCGACCGGTGGGAGCTGTTTGTGGGCCCGATTCTGGCGCTGCTCGTGGCCCGGCTGCTGACGTGGGGGCACGTGCCCGGCGCACTGACGGGCCTGATCCTGTTCGTGCTGGTCGCGTTGATCGGGACGCTCAGCGTGGCCGCGGTGCTTCGTGAGGTCGGGCGAAAAGCCGCCTGAGAAAGCGGGTGCGAGCCGACGCGGGACAGACCGCGCGGCGGCGACAGACCGCGCGGCGGCGACAGACCGCGCGGCGGCGACAGGTCACGCGACGGCCACGGGCCGCGCGGCGGCGACAGACCGCGCGGCGGCGACAGGTCACGCGGCGGCGACAGGTCACGCGACGGCCACAGATCACGCGGCGGCGACAGATCACGCGGCGGCTCTCGTGAGCGAACGCGGCCCGGTCAGCCGACCCGGTTCGGCTTTCCCCTCACCCACTCCATGAGGCGATCGAGCGCCCACGTATTCGCCACGCTCCCGGCCTCGACCCACCCACGCCGCGCCGTGTCCACTCCCCACCGGATCGAGTCGAGCTCCTCGATCCGGTGCGCATCCGAGTCGATCGTGAGCAGGCATCCGTGCTCGATCGCCCGCCGCGCGCGTGTGTCGGAGAGGTCGAGCCGGTGGTCCGACCCGTTCATCTCGAGCAGCGTCCCCGTTCGCGCGGCCTCCTCGTACACCGCGTCCCAGTCGAGGTCCAGGTCGTCGCGACCCCCGATGACTCGCCCGGCGGGGTGCGCGAGGATGTCGACGTGCGGGCTGCGCAGGGCCGCCATCACGCGGCCCATGAGCTTGGCGCGCGGCTGCCGGCGCGAGACGTGCAGCGAGGCCACCACGATGTCGAAGGTCGCGAGCAGGTCATCGGGATAGTCGAGCGTGGCGTCCGCGCGAATCTCGAGCTCGCAGCCGTGAAGCAGCCGGAAGGAGCGGTCCGGCTCGTGCGCACGCGCCGGCTCGCC
>JAJYGH010000025.1:23563-31320 GCA_021785175.1 Chloroflexota bacterium
CTCACGGTGTGGTCGGTGAGCACCTGGTACGCGTACCCGCGCGCCCGGCCGGCCAGCGCCATCTGCTCGATCGTGTGCACGCCGTCCGACCAGTCGGAGTGCGTGTGGCAGTCGCCGCGCAGGTCGGCAAGCTCGACCAGTTGCGGCAGCGTCCCCGAAGCGGCCGCCTCGACCTCGCCGCGGTCCTCGCGCAGCTCCGGCGGGACCCATTCGAGGTCGAGGAAGCGGTACACATCCGCCTCGGTCGGGAACGTCCGCAGCTCCGCATCCGCCCCCGGCGCCGGCTCCCCGTCCGGCCCGAGTCGCAGGTAGCCCTTCTCCGACAGGCTCCAGCCGCGGTCGCGCGCCCGCGAGCGGAGCCGTACGTTGTGCTCCTTCGAGCCCGTGAAGTGGACGAGGAACGTCCCCTCCTCTCCTGGCGGCATCACCATGAGGTCGACCTGCGGCCCGTTCAGCAGCCGCACCGACGCCTTGTGGGGGCCGCCGCCGAGAACCCGGTCGACCGACGGCAGGCTGACGAAGCGCTCGACGATGGGCTGCGGGTCGGCCGTCGCGACGAGCAGGTCGAGGTCGCCGACGGTTTCCTTCCGGCGGCGGAACGACCCGGCGGGCACGATCGACGTGACGCCGGGCACGTCCGACAGCTCCGACACGAGGAGCCCGACGATCCGCTCCGCTTCGCCCAGGTGCAGCCGCGGCTGCCTTCGCTCGAGCTGCGCGATGCCGTCGAGGATCGCGGCCTCCGTCCGTTCGGACATCCCGCGCAGGTCTCGAAGGTGCCCTGCCTCGGCCGCGTGCCGGAGATCGTCGAGCGACTCGATACCGCGCTGCTCGTACAGCAGCCTGACCGTCCGCGGTCCGATGCCCGGGACCTCGAGCAGCTCGACCAGCGACGGCGGCACCTGCTCGCGCAGCCGGTCGTAGAAGGCGAGGCGGCCGGTCGTCGCCAGCTCCTCGAGCTTCTTCGAGATGGCGGCGCCGACGCCCGGGATCCGGGGCGGGCGATTCTCGCGGTACGCGAGCGCGACCTCGACCGGCGAGTGCGCGATCGCGTCCGCGGCGCGGTGGTACGCGACGGTCTTGAAGACGAGCTCCCCCTGGACCTCGAGCATGTCGCCGATCTCGTGGAAGATGCGCGCGAGCTGCCTGTTCGAGAGCAGCGGGACCTCAGCGGGGCTCGCGGCCGCCGTGGGGTCCGGCCGGTCGCCGATCGACTCGACCGCCCCACCGCTCCGTGCGCCCGGTCCGCCCCGTGCGCGCGGTGCAGCCGCGCCGGGCCCGGCGGCCTCGTCCGCCTCGCCGCCCGGCTCGTGCGCCACTCACCCCACCTCCACCCGATCCCGGCCCCGGCGCTTCGCCTCGTAGAGCGCCGCGTCGGCCCTCGACAGCAGCGACCGGGCGCTCCCTGTCCCGACCGACACCCCGATCGACACCGTCACCGGCCCGCCGATCCCGAGCGGGCCCGTGTCGATGCGCCGCACCGCGCGCCGCAGCCGCTCGGCGATCTCCAGCGCCGTCTCCGGCGTCGCCCGCCGCAGCACGACGACGAACTCCTCCCCACCGTACCGCGCCGGGACGTCGTCCGCCCGGACCGTCATCCGCAGCACGCGGCCGAGCGCCCGGAGCACGTCGTCCCCGGCCTCGTGGCCGTAGCGGTCGTTGACCGCCTTGAAGTGGTCGATGTCCAGCATGAGGACGCCGAGCGAATCGTTCGCGCGCCGCCCGCGCCCGAGCATGTCGGCGAGATCCTCGAAGTAGGCGCGGTTCGGGATCCCCGTCAGCGCATCCGTCGCGGCACGGATCCGCGCCTCCTCGTGCGCGTACGCGCGCTCGAGCGCCGCCGACAGGTCCTGGGCCGCCGACCGCAGCAGGATCCTGGTCTCCTCCGGCCATCCGCTGTCGGTCCGTCGCGACAGCAGGAGCGCCCCGACGACCTGGCCGCCGGCCACGAGCGGCTCGGCGAGCACGTGGCGGAGCCCGTACGACCGGCTCACGCGGTCCGCGATCCGTTCGACGGCGTACAGCGTCGAGCCGGGGCGCGCGGCCGACTCCGACTCGGCCGGCGCGGCCGGCTGGTCCTGTGCGGCCGGCTGCGGCTCGCGCTCGCCGGCGTGCGCCTCGCGCTCGATCCGCGCGAACAGGCCCACCGTTCGGCGATCGCGGTCCGTCGCCCGGACCGACAGCGCGTCGGCCGGCTCGAGGTCGCTCGCGGGGAACCGGACCGTCGACAGCGGAACGCCCGCGCTCGACGAGACCAGCGTCGCCTCGACGATCCGCTCCGCCGGCCGCAGCCGCGCGACCACGACGTGGTCGGCCCCCGACGCCTCTCGCAGGTCGTCGACGATCGCGTCGATCGTGGCGTCGACCGACGTCGACCGCGACAGGCCGCGAAGCATCCGCGTCATGCTGGCCTCGTTGGCGGCACTCCGCGCGACGGTCCTGTCGACCATGCGCCGCTCGACGGAGAGCGTCGCGCCGAGCAGCGCCGCCAGCACGAGGCCGGCGGCCGCCAGGGCGACCGAGTCGGTACCGGTCGCAAGGAGCAGCAGGTCGACCGCAACCAGCGCGAGCAGGCCGACCTCGGCCCGGCGGGCGAGGCGGACGGACGTCTCCCGCGCGAGCGGGTGGGCGGGCTCGTGGTCCTGCACCCCGGCAGGATGCCGGGTCGGCGCCGGAGCGTCCGGAATCGGCGGGTTCGGCTCCGCCCCGCGCATCCGAGCGCCCGACTCGTCGCGCCCGTCGGCGACCGGCGAGCGGTTCGCGCCGCGCGAGGTCCCCTCCGGCCGGCCCGCGTTCGACGACACGTCGGCCCCGGCGCCCGCGGGATCAGGTGGTGGTGGAGGTGGGAACCGACGCGGCCGCGGGTCGCGCGCGCCGACGGGGCACCGCGGTCGCGGCGTGGATGGCCTCGCGGGCGGGCATCGCGGTCCCCGGATCGGTCACGTCGCCGAGCTGCGACACCATCCGCTTCGCACGGTACAGGTCCTCGTCCGCCGCCGCGATCAGGTCGCCGACCATCCGCCCGTCGGCCGGGAACGCCGCGATCCCGACCGACGCACCGACGGGCACGGGCGAACGGTCCGCGACGTGACACGCGCCTGCCGCGAACGCAGCCACGATCCGCTGCGCGGCCGCTGCCGCCATCGTGGGGTCCGCGTCGGGGAGGATGACGGCGAACTCGTCGCCGCCGTAGCGTGCCGGCACGTCGGACGTGCGGAGCGTCGACCGGATCACGTCGGCCGCCCAGCGGAGCACCTGGTCGCCCACCTGGTGACCGAGCGTGTCGTTCACGAGCTTGAAGTCGTCCAGGTCGAGCATCAGCAGCGCGACGGGCCTCCGCGCCCGCCGCGCACGCAGCAGTTCCTCGCCGAGCCGCTCGTAGAGGTAGCGGTGGTTGTAGAAGTTCGTGAGGGGATCGCGGTCGGCGAGTTCCCGCGCGGCCGCATACAGCCGCGCGTTCTCGAGCGCCATCGCCGCCTCGTTGGCCATCGTCGTCGCGAAGCGGATCTCGTCCTCGTCGAAGGCGCGCGGCTCGCGTGTGCAGATCTCGACGATGCCGAGCGACTCGCCCTTCGCGACGAGCGGCACCGTCAGGTTCGCCGCCATCCCCATGCGCCGGATCGCGCGCACCTGGGCCGGATCGGCCTCCGGTTCCCCGACGACGTTCACGCGCGGCATCTGGTCGAGGAGCACGCGGCGCGTCTCGGGATAGTCGCCCAGCGGGTGGTCCGTGTCGCGCTCGCCGTCTCGCGGGTACGCGCCGAGCGTCCGGACGCAGTCGCGCTCCCGCTCCCAGAGGCTGATCGCGACGAGGTCTGCCTGGAGCGCGGGCGCGACGTGGGAAGCGATCCGGTCGGCGACCTTGAACGGATCGAGCGTCTGGGCGACCTCGCTGGTCAGCGCGAGCAGGCTGCGCATCTCGCGCTCGCGACGACGCAGCTCCTCGAACGCCCGCGCGCTCTCGATCGCGCTGCCCGCGGCGTCGGCGAGCACCTTCATCAGGCGCAGGTCGCGCTCGTCGAACTGTCGCAGCCCGAGCTTCGAGAGCGTCAGCACGCCGATGACCCGGTCGTCGAAGTGCATCGGCACGGCGATCATGGACTCGTCGATGTCGTCGGTGCCGGCGATGCGGACGCCCCTCGGATCCGCCGCTGCGTTGTCGACGAGCAGCGGCCTGTCGTGCTGCACGGCCCAGCCCGTGAGCCCCTCTCCCACCTGCATGCGGAGCACGTCCGCCGTGATGTCGGTGTACGTGCCGACGTTGCCGCGGAACGCGATCGGCTCGAGCCTGTCCGGCGGGACCAGGAGGTACAGCCGACAGTTGTGGTAGTCGACGACGCTCCGCGTCTCCTCCACGATCGCGCGACCGACCGACTCGACCGTGTTCAGCCGGTTGAGCCGACTGATCGACGCCTGCACGACGGCGAGCTGCGCGGCCCACCGCTCCGACTCCGCGACGACCTCCGAGTTGTGGATCGCGATCGCCGCCTGGGTCGCGGTCATCTCGAGGAGCATCAGCTCCTCCTCGGACCAGACGTGCGACTCGCGCCGCGCGGCCTCGAGGAACCCGATCGCGCGTCCATCATGGAGGAGCGGCACGAACGCGTGGGCCTGGTTCGCCGACCACCCGACGAGGTCGAGCCCGTCGGGGGCGCGGCTCGTGGTCGAGCAACTCCATCGCTCGCCCCGCAGGAGCGCCTCGATGAACGGCGCGTCGACCGGAACCGCCCCGAGCGGCTCGCTGTCGGTCGGGAGGCCGTCCCACGCGACCGGCCGGAAAAGGGTTTCCTCGCGCATCGAGATCACGGCGAGGTCCGTGCCCAGGACCCGGTTCGCGGACCGCACGATGCGCGACAGGATGGTCGCGCGATCGAACGTCTCGGTGAGCTCGCGCGCCACGGCGAGCAGCGTGCGGCGCCCGTCGCGCGTGGCGGTCGGGAGCGCCGGGACTGGCGCGTCGGCGGACGCCTCCGCGGGCCGCGAGAGCACGGCCTCCACGCCGTCCCCACCGTCCCCGCCGTCCGGAGGGCGCGCCGATACGGTGCCGCCGGAGCGCTGGAGCGTGACGTCCACGGGCGGAGCGTACGCGCCGGTCTGCGGACGACTGGCCATCCGGGAGTACCGGGGGAGACCGGACGAATGTACTACCTGGCGCTGCAGCCGCATCACGTGCGGGTGGCTTCGGGTTACGGACGCAGCGCCGCGGATTGACACCCGCGACGTTCGGGGCCTATCGTCCAGCTGACGGCGCGCGTCTCGTGCACCGCGTGCCGGTGCGCCGTCGTGGAACACACATCGGAGGCTCCCACTTACCCGTGGAACCTGGACCCAGTCGCCGCGGCGCTTCGGGCGCCGTGGCCATCGCGCTGGTCCGGTCCACCCCGGGAACTCCGCGCGGGGCGGTCGGCGAATCGACCGCGGCGCCGGCGGGCGGCCTGATCGGCGCCTGACGGCCGGGCCGGGAGGCCAACCGCGCGCCACCCCAGGGGCACCGGACCCGCGCCCCGTGAGGTGGCAGATGCAGCTCTACCTGAGCCAGGTGATCGGCCGGCCTGTGCGCGATCGCCAGGGCGAGCCGCTCGGCAAGGTGGCCGACCTGATCGTCGCGATCGGTGACCGCTATCCGCCGGTCACCGGCCTCGTCGTGTCGACCGGCCGGCGCAAGATCTTCGTCCCCTGGTCCGACGTCGCGACCTTCGACGCGAACGGCGCGCAGCTGTCGACGACCCGCATCGACGTCGACAAGTTCCGCCAGCGGCCGAACGAGCTGCTGCTGTACCAGGACCTGCAGGACAAGCAGATCGTCGACATCGACGGGCGGCGGGTCGTGCGCGTGAACGACCTGCGGCTCGACGAGATCGAGGGCAAGCTGCACCTCTTCGCGGTCGACGTGGGGGCGGCCGGCCTGCTGCGCCGGCTCGGCGTCGAGGGCCCGTGGCGGACCATCGCGAGCAACCTGCACGTCGGGGTTCCCGAGCGCTACATCGACTGGGAGGATGTCGACCCGGTCGAGACGTCGATCGCGTCGATCCGCCTGCGTGTTCCCCACCGGGGCCTCCGGGAGCTCCATCCCGCGGACCTGGCGACGATCATCGACCAGCTGACACCCCGCGATCGCGCGGGCGTGCTCGCCTCTCTCGACGACGAGGCCGTGGCCGACGCGATGGAGGAGATGGAGCCGGAGACGCAGGTCGACGTGCTCGAGACCCTCGAACCCGCGCGGGCAGCGGACATCCTCGAGGAGATGAGCCCCGACGATGCGGCCGACCTGATCGCGGACCTGTCCGAGGAGACTCGGGCGGAGATCCTGCCGCTCATGGAGCGCGACGAGGCCGACGAGGTCCGCGAGCTGCTCGGCTATCCCGAGGACACGGCCGGCGGGATCATGACGACGGCGTACGTGGCGATCCCCGAGGACCTGACGGCAGGTCAGGCCATCGAGAAGCTGCGCGAGCTGGAGCCGGACGCCGAGACGATCTACTACGTCTACGTCGTGGATGCCGACGAGCACCTCGTGGGCGTGCTGTCGCTGCGCGACCTGATCGTCGCCCGCCCCGACACGCCGGTCCGCGAGTTCATGCACGAGGAGCCGGTCGCGGTCCGGGTGCTCACGCCGCAGGAGGAGGTGGCGCAGGTCGTCGCGCGCTACAACCTGCTGGCCGTGCCGGTCGTCGACGACGACGGACGGCTGCAGGGCATCGTGACCGTGGACGACGCGATCGACACGGTGCTGCCGACGGCCTGGAAACGGCGCCTGCCGCGCCTGTACAGCAGGGTCGCCGGGTAGGCGGGACCGGTAGGATTGCCGGTGCCTGCCTTCCCCTCCATCCACCGCGCCGGTCGCGCCGTGGGTCGTGCTGCGGATCGTGCCGCGGGTCTTGGCACGCCCGGGGATCCGTCCGCGCCCGGCGACGCATCGGGTGTCGCCGGCGCGCGTCCGCCGTCGGCCGGCCGTCGATCGCCCGCCCCCCGTCGCGGGATCCACTGGCCGTCGGCCATCACGCCGCAATCGGCCGCCCGCATCCGGTTCGCCGCCGTGCTGGCGGTGCTCGGTCCGGGACTCGTCAGCGGCTTCGCCGACAACGACGCCGGCGGGATCACCACGTACTCGCTGGCCGGCGCGCAGTACGGCTACGACCTGCTCTGGGTCCTGCTCGCGTCCCAGATCGTGCTGTTCTTCACGCAGGAGGTCGGGGCGCGGCTCGGGCTCGCCACCGGCCAGGGGCTCACCGGGCTCGCGCGCGAGCGGTTCGGCGTCAGGTGGGCCGCGTTCGTCACGCTCACGATGCTCGTCGCGAACCTCGGCTCGACGGTCGCCGAGTTCGCGGGAACGGCGGCCGCGCTCGGGTTGTTCGGCGTCCCGACGCCCGTGAGCGTCGCCATCTCCGGCGTGGTCGTCATGGTGCTGCTGACGCGCGGCAGCTTCAGCCGCATCCAGTACCTGTTCGTGGCGGTGGGGTTCGGCGTCTCGATCTCGTACCTGGTCTCGGCGCTGCTCGCACACCCCGACTGGAGCGTCGCCGGCCATGCGCTGGTGATCCCGCAGGGCTCGTTCAACGCCGCGTACTGGGTCGCGGTCGTCGGCACGGTCGGCACGACGATCACGCCGTGGGGCCAGGCGTTCATCCAGTCGTACGTCGCGGACAAGCGGCTCGGGCCCGAGGATCTGCTCGGGGAGCGCCTCGACGTGGGACTGGGCGCGCTCCTGACGAACCTCATCGCCGGATTCATCGTCGTCGCGTGCGCGGCCACGCTGT
>JAJYGH010000025.1:32067-33231 GCA_021785175.1 Chloroflexota bacterium
CCGGGCGGCGGGCTCGCGGGCGTCGGGCCGCGCCCGCCGGATCCGCCTCGCGGCCATCCTCGCGGTGCTCGGCCCGGGGCTCGTCAGCGGCTTTGCCGACAACGACGCCGGCGGCATCACCACGTACTCGCTGGCCGGCGTCCAGTTCGGCTACGAACTCCTGTGGGTGATCCTCGCCAGCCAGATCGTGCTGTTCTTCACGCAGGAGGTCGGCGCTCGGCTGGCCCTTGCGACCGGGCAGGGCATGACGGGGCTCATCCGCGAGCGCTTCGGCGTCCGGTGGGCGGCGTTCGCCGCGCTCACCATGCTCGTCGCGAACCTCGGCACGACCGTCGCGGAGTTCGCCGGGATCGGGGCCGCGCTCGACCTGTTCGGCGTGCCGGTACCGGTCAGCGCGGTGATCTCGGCCGTCGCGGTCGTCATCCTCATCGCCGTCGGAAGCTTCGGCCGCGTGCAATACGCCTTCGTCGTCGTCGGCATCGGCGTCTCGCTCGCGTACGTCGCGTCGGCCGTGCTCGCGCACCCAGACTGGGGGCGGGCCGCCGTGTCGCTCGTCATCCCGCACGGCACGCTGACCAACGCCTACTGGCTCGCCGTCGTCGGGACGGTCGGCACCACGATCACGCCCTGGGGGCAGGCGTTCATCCAGGCGTACGTCGTCGACAAGCGGCTGGGCCCCGAAGAGCTGGGGCCCGAGCGGTTGGACGTGGGCCTGGGCACGCTCATCACGAACCTGGTGGCCGCGTTCATCGTGGTCGCGTGCGCGGCGACGATCTGGGCCACGGGCGCCGGCGCTCACCTGAACCCGAACACGTTCACGGCCGCGGATGCCGCGCGCGCCCTTGCACCGATTGCGGGCCACGCGGCCGAGGTGCTGTTCGCGGTCGGCCTGCTCGCGGCGTCGCTGCTCGGGCTCGGTGTGGTGCCGCTGTCGTCGGCATACACCGCGTGCGAGGCGTTCGGCTGGGAGACCGGGGTCGACTGGGGCTGGCGGGATGCCCGCGCGTTCTACTTCTTCCTCGCGCTGTTCGTCGCGTTCCCGGCGCTGTTCGTGCTCGTGCTGCCGGCGGCCGACCTCGTGCCCGTCATGTTCCTGTCCCAGGTGCTCAACGGGCTGCTGCTGCCGTTCATCCTGGTCTTCGTGATGCTGCTGTCGGGCGACCG
>JAJYGH010000004.1 GCA_021785175.1 Chloroflexota bacterium
ATACGGGACCCGGTCCCACGGCGCGACCAGAGCCTGCCGATCCGGTTGCGGGAGGGGCCCGAATGTCCCCGGAGGGTCCGGTACCATCCGCGTGGACTTTCGCGCGCGTTCCGGCGGTACGCTCGGCGCATGCCGGCGGACCACTACGCTACGCTCCAGGTCGATCCTCGCGCCGAGACCGACGTCATCCAGGCAGCCTACCGGGCGCTGGCGCGGCGGTGCCATCCGGACTTGGCCGGCGGGTCGCACGAGCGGATGATCGCTCTGAACGAGGCGTGGTCGGTGCTGCGCGACCCCGCGACGCGCGCGGCGTACGACCGGGCGCGCCTCGCGGCGGGATACCGGCAGGCGGCGCCGGCGGTGGGAGGGCCGGATGGTCGCGAGCCACGCCGGAGCTCGGAGCCCGCCGCGACCGTGCTCGATTTCGGGCGGTACACAGGGTGGTCGCTCGATGAGCTCGCGCACCACGACCCCGACTTCCTCGAGTGGCTCGCGCGGACGCCGATCGGGCGCACCTACCGATCGGAGATCGAACGCCTGCTGAGCCGGCCCGGGAAGCCGGCTCCGACGATGCGGCCGCGCGCTCGCCAGCCCGCGTGGGCGCGGTTCCGCTGACGAGAGGCTGACGACGGGAGGCTGAGCGCGCCACTCGGGGCGGGGCAGGACGCGCTCGCGCGCTTCGCGTCAGGACAGCAGCGAGATCAGCTCGCCGCCCAGCCCGATCGCCTCGGGCGTGAGCATCGTCGGGTTCCGGAAGATGATCCCCCCGAAGCCGGCGTCGAGGTACGGCCGGAGCCCCTCGGCTGCCTGCTCCGGGGTCACGGCGGACGTCATCTCGCGTCGCTCCGGCGCGATGTGCTCCATCGCAGCCGCGGCCTCGCGCTCGGTCGCCACGAGCACGAACGGCGACATGACGGTCCTGAGGATCGTCGACGGGTCGCGTCCGACCTCCTCGCAGTGACGTTCGAGGACCTCCGTCTTGTGGCGGAGCTCGTCGAGTGGGCCGAACCAGTTCGACATGTCCGCGTACTTCGCGACGAGCCGCAGCGTCCGGCGCTCGCCGCCGCCACCGATGAGGATCGCGGGGCCACCGGGCTGCATCGGACGGGGCACGTTGAGCGCCTTCTCGATCCGGTAGTACCGGCCATCGAAGCTCGGACGCTCCTCGGTGAACATCAGCCGGCAGATCGCGAGCGCCTCGTCGAGCCGGTCCATCCGCTCGCGGACCGGCGGGAACTCGAACCCGTACCCGCGGTGCTCCGACTCGTTCCACGCCGCGCCGATGCCGAGCACGGCGCGGCCCCCGGAGATCACATCCAGGGTCGTGACCGTCTTGGCGAGGTGCGCAGGGTTGCGGTACGTCACGCCGGTCACCATCGTCCCGAGACGGACCCGCGTCGTCCGCGCCGCGAGCGCGCCGAGCGTCGTGTACGCCTCCAGCATCGGCTCTTCCTCCTGGCCGACCTGCGCGATCTGGTAGAAGTGGTCCATCACGGTGACGAGGTCGAAGCCGGCGGCCTCCGCGGCCCCGACGAGCTCGAGCAGGCGCTCGAAGAGCCGGTCGGGCGGCACCCCGGGAAACGTGAACCGGGGCATGTGGTAGCCGAACAGAGGCTTCACGGTCGAGGCACCTCGCGCTGTCAGGGACGACCGTCCGTCTCGTGGGGGGCGGCACGCCGCCCGACGATACCGCAGGTTCGCCACGCGCCCGGGCGACGGCCGGTCAACGCCGGCCGAGCCACCGCTCGAGGTCGGTCACCTCCTGAGGAGCCACCAGCCGACGGCGAGCACGGCAGCGATCCCCACGGCGATCAGGCGCGGATCGGCGGGGAGGATCGAGGCGGCCTGCGCGACCGCGCCGTTCACCGCATCCGCGACCCGGCCCACCGAGTTCCCGAAGAGCCCGCCGATCGATGCCCCGAGGCCCTCCAGCAGCCCGCCCATGTCGCGCCTCCGTTCAGTGCCGCGCGGCGGGCACCGCCTGCAGCGACCACGCCCAGCGGTACGTGCCGGGCCCGAGCAGGTACTCCGGCAGCGTGTCCGGGCCGCAACTGGCGGTCCCGAGCCCGCGGTGCGCCGCGTCCAGGTGCACGACTCCCTCGCGGCACGCCACCACCTCCACGTCGTGCGTCGCCCGCGTCAGGTCCTCGTCGCGGACGTGCGTCACCGAGGCCTGCGCGGGGAGGTCGAGGGTGAGCAACAGGGTCTCCCGCCCCGCTCCGCCGAGCGGCCCGAGGCGGAGCCACCGGACGTCCGCACGCCCCCCGTTCTCCTGCGGACGCACGTACGCGACGCTCATGTCCGCCACGGTCGAGGTCCACCGGCCGACGGCCGCGCCCCGCCTCCGGTCCGGGTACGCCTCGTGCGGGCCGCGGCCGAACCACTCGACGCCCTCGAGCCCCGGGACGGCCTCGAGCACGGTACCGAGGCGCGGCAGGTCCTCGAGGATCGGCGGGACGACCGCCTCCTCCTCGACCGAGATGCCGCCGCCCGTCAGCGGGCGGAGGATCTGCCGGTGCTGCACGACGGCACCTGACCCCGTCCGGTACTCGGCGCAGACCTCGACCTCGCCGGGCCGTCGCTCGACGCCCGTCAGGGCGCGCTCGAGCCGGTCCAGGCCCCAGCGTTGCCAGCGCGCCGCCATCCCGCCGATCCGATCGTTGTCGGTCGGCGCCCGCCAGAGTGACAGGCGCGGCGCCGACGCGAGCAGCGGGTGGACGAGCAGGCCGTCGTCGTCGAGCATCACCTCGCCGTCCGGAGCGAGCGCTCCGGTGCCCGGGTCGACACCCGGGCCGCCGACCTCGATCGCCGGTCGCATCGTCACGCGGTGCGGTGGCTCGTCCAGCGGAAGCTGCGCCCACCCGGCCTCGAAGCCTTCCGGGGCCCACGGCTGCGCCGCGGTCGTCTCGAACCGCACCGTCAGCCACCGCTCGCGGCCCGGGACCGATGGCCCCGCATCCCAGTCGGGGAGCGCGACCTCGACCACCTGCCCGGCAGCGACGGCGGGCAGATCGAACCGGCCGGTCGACACCGTCTGGCCGTCGAGCGCGACGTCCCACCGCCCGCGCAGCCACGACAGGTCGCGCCACGACTGGCGGTTCTCGACCCGCACGCGCCCGGCGCGCAGGGAGGCGGGAGTCGCGGAGACGCGCACGGGAGACGCAAGGTGGCGGTGCTCCCAGAGGGCGGGTTTCGGTGCCCGGTCGGGGAACACGACCCCGTCGATACAGAAGTTGCCATCGTTGGGCACGTCCCCGAAGTCGCCGCCGTATGCCGCCCGGACCGTGCCGTCGGGCAGCCGCTGGTCGAGCCCGTGGTCCCACCACTCCCAGATGAAGCCGCCCTGCAGCCCCGGCGTCGACTCGATCGCGTCCCAGTACTCGGCGAGCGTCCCGTTGCTGTTGCCCATCGCGTGCGAGTACTCGCACATGATCAGCGGCCGCCGTTGCAGGCCGGAGGTTGCGTGGGCGACGATCGCCGCGATCGGTGGATACATCGGGCTCGCGATGTCGCTCGCGCCCTGGTCGGCGGCCCAGTCGAAGCGGATCGCCCCCTCGTAATGGAGCGGCCGGCTCGGGTCCTCGCGCCGGACCCAGGCGGCCGCCGCGTCGTGAGTGGCGCCGTAGCCCGACTCGTTGCCGAGGGACCACAGGATCACCGAGGGGTGGTTGCGGTCGCGCAGGACCATCCGTGAGACGCGCTCGACCCAGGCGGGCAGATAGCGCGGGTCGTGGCAGACGGTGTTGTAGAAGGCATGCGACTCGATGTCCGCCTCGTCGATGACCCACAGCCCGAGCTCGTCGCACGCGTCGAGGAGCGCGGGGTCGTTCGGGTAGTGGGACGTGCGGAGGGCGTTGAAGCCGAACTGCTTCATCTGCACGACGTCCGCGCGCATGTCCGCGGGGCTCACCACGCGACCCGTGTGGCGGTCGAAGTCGTGGCGGTTGATTCCGCGGAGGAGCACGCGGCGACCGTTCAGCAGCAGGTCGAGCCCGCGGATCTCGACGCGCCGGAACCCGACCCGGATGCGGACCTCCTCGACGAGCGTCCCGTCGCGCGCGCGCAGGGCGATCGCGAGCGGGTACAGCGTCGGGATCTCGGCCGACCACGGCCTCACGTCGGCGACCTCGAAGCGGAACGCGGTCCGGCCGTCCGCCGGCGGGAGCAGCTGCCCGATGAGGGTCGGCCACGTGAGCTCCCGCTCCGCGCGCGTCAGCGAAGCACCGGCCGCGCGCCGACTGACGAGCCCCTGCTCGTAGACCCGAGGCTCGGCGTCGGCGCGGCTCTCGCGGCCCTCGACCGGCTCGCCCGCCACCGGCGCCTCCGCGCGCCGGTGCCCGTCGGCACGGGCGGCTCCGTCGGGATCGGCAAGCCGCGCCTCCACCGTCCACCCGATGGCGGGCCGGTCCGCGAACCCCACGTCGACGCGCAGGTCGAGCGTGCCCGTCGCCAGGTCGTCGGCGAGCCCGGCGGTGGCCGCGATGTCGGCCAGGTACACACGTCCGGTCGAGTACAGGAACACGGGCCGGGTGATGCCGCCGTGCCACCACTGGTCCTGGTCCTCGATGTAGCTCGCGTCCGACCACTTCACGACGCGCAGCCGGACCGTATTCGTCCCCGGCCGCACGAAGCCCGTCACGTCGAACTCGGCGGCGAGGTGCGAATCCTTGCTGATCCCCACCTCGCGCGCGTTCACGTGGACGATCAGCACGCTCTCCGCGGCACCGACGTGCAGCACGACGCGGCGCCTCTCCCATCCCTCGGGCAGCTCGAACGCCCGCTCGTACACCCCGGTCGGGTTCAGCCCGGGGACGTCCGGTGGGTTTCCCGGGAACGGCATCACCACGTTCGTGTACCGGGGCACGTCGCGGAAGCCCTGCATCGTCCAGCACCCGGGCACGTCGGCCTCGTCCCACGCATCGGTCGGCTCGCCGTCGGCGCGGTCGAGGAGCTGGAACCGCCAGCGCCCGTCGAGCGGCAACCGGTCCGGGTGCGGGACCGCGTGCATGGGCAGGCGATGCAGGGAGGTCAGCTCGGGGTCGGTCCAGGGCGACGGCGTCTGTTCCATGCCGCGGAGACTACCTCGCCCCGGACTAGACTCGATCCATGGTGACTCACACGCCCACCTCGACCGACGACGACTCCGGCGCGCCTCGCGTCGATTCCCACGCGCTGTCCCACGCGACTGCCGATCGCGGCGCCAGGGCCCGCCAGGAGACCGCCGGCGACGACGATCTTCGTGCCGCGTTCGGCGCCCTCGACGCCGCCCAGTCGTCGGGTCGCGGCGACATGGATTCCGAAACGTTCCGGCGGGCGGCGCACGCCGTCGCGGACCTGATGGCCGACTACCTGGCCGGAGTCGAGCGCTTCCCGGTGCTGCCGGACGTCGAGCCCGGCGACTTGCGCCACCTGTTCCCGGCCGCGCCACCCGAGCGTCCCGAGCCGCTGGCGGACGTGCTCGTCGACTACCGGCACCTCGTCGAGCCAAACATCACCCACTGGCAGCACCCCGCGTTCTTCGCGTATTTCGCGAGCAGCGGCTCGGCGCCGGGGATCCTCGGCGAGATGCTCATGGCCACGCTCGTCGGCAACGCGATGCTCTGGCGGACGTCGCCCGTGGCCACGGAGCTGGAGGAGGTGACGATCGGCTGGCTCAGGCAGGGTCTGGGGCTGCCGGAGGCGTTCGACGGCTTCTTCACCGACACCGCATCGACCTCGAGCCTCATCGGCCTCGCGGGCGCGCGCCAGGCCGTCCCGGGCACCGACGCGTCCGCGCATGGGCTGGCCGCTGCCCCCGCGCTCCGCATCTACGCGTCGGAGGAGGCGCACAGCTCGATCGAGAAGGCCGCGATGACGCTCGGGATCGGACGGGCGGGCACGCGCCGGATCCCGGTCGACGGCGAGTACCGCCTGGACGTGGCGGCGCTCGAGGCGGCGATCCGCGAGGACCGCGCCGCGGGTATCGTCCCGGCCGCCGTCGTCGCGACGATCGGCACGACCGGGCCGACCTCGATCGACCCGACGTCCGCGATCGCGGACGTCGTCGAGCGCGAGGGGCTGTGGCTCCACGTGGACGCCGCGTACGCGGGTGCCGCCGCGCTCCTGCCCGAGCGCCGGGCAGCGTTCGAGGGCTGGGAGCGCGCCGATTCGATCGTCGTGAACCCGCACAAGTGGCTGTTCACCCCACTCGATGCGTCGCTGTTCCTTACGCGCCGCCCCGACGTCATCCGGAATGCGTTCAGTCTGGTGCCCGAGTACCTGCGCACGCTCGACCGCGAGCGCGAGGTGCACGACTTCAACGAGTACACGCCGCAGCTCGGCCGGCGGTTCCGGGCGCTGAAGATGTGGATGCTGCTGCGCTACTTCGGGCTGGAGGGGATGCGGGCGCGGCTGCGCGAGCACATCGCGCTGGCGCAGGAGTTCGCCGGCTGGGTCGATGCGGAGCCGGAGGCCGAACGGCTCGCGCCCACCCCATTCTCCACCGTGTGTTTCCGATGGCGCCCACGGCGGCACGCGGGACACGAGGACGATCCGGCCGTGCGCGAGGACCTCGACCGGCTGAACACCGCGCTCCTCGACGCCGTGAACCGCGAGGGGCTCGTGTTCCTCTCGCACACGCGGCTGCGCGGCCGGATGACGCTCCGGCTTGCCATCGGCAGCGTGCGGACCGAGGCGCGACACGTCGCACTCGCGTGGGACCGGATCCGCGAGCACGGAGGGCGGCTGGCGGCCGGGGATTGAAGACCGTCGCGGCGGCGATCGGCATGGGGACGCCGACCGACGCGGCGGCCGATGCCGCCGTGGAGCTCCCATTGATGATGGCGGCCTGTTGGGCCGAGGGCGCGGCGTCGATCCGGCGCACCGTCACCCGCGCGCACTTCGACAGGAGGTACGCATGGCCTCGTTTCATCGCGTGCACGCTCGCGCGTGCGAGAGCAGCCGCAATCGATGCGAGGCCCTCGCTTCGTCGAACAACAGGATGGCGAAGTGGCCAACGTTCCAGACGGCCCGCTTCGTCAGTTGGTCAGCCTACTTCTGCCTCGCGCGCTCTGCCGCCGTCTGGTAGACCGACTTCGCCTGTCGTTCGTCAGCGTCCGCGAGCGCCGCGTCCGCGTCCGCGTCCGCGAGATCGACCTGCGACGACGCAACGGCGAGGCGGGCAGCCTCAGCCGTCTTGCGGGCTGACGCCTCCGCCAGCGACGAGGCCGCGAGTGCTGCCCTGGCCGCCTCGGCCGTCGCGTTCGCTGCGCTGGCGGCTTCGGCCGCTGCCTCCGCCGCCGCCTGCGCGGCGAGCCTGCCCCGGCGTGCGACCGCAGCCGCCTGCTCGGCTTCCCGCCACTGTTTCAGTGCGACGGCCGTGGTCGGCAGCGAGCGCTCTTCCACGTGGGCCATGCTGTTCCTCCACGCCATTGTCCGAGCCACCCCTTCGCAATTGTCGCGAGACGTGCTCTGAGTGTCCAGCAGGC
>JAJYGH010000043.1:0-9839 GCA_021785175.1 Chloroflexota bacterium
GGCGAGTATGGGCGGGGTGGCAGGCCGGGGACACGGCCCGAGGGCCCGACGCTCGGTCGCCGTTCGGCCCCTCGAACCTCCCCGGCCGCGGGGTCGAGCCTGCGCCTGGGGGACCGCGACGGCCGTTGGGGCGTGTCCGGACTCACGACACCGCGAGCGCCGCGATCCCGGCCACGACGACCACGGCGCCGAGCAATCGGCGCGGTCCGACGGGCTCCGCGAGGAACAGCCCGGCCAGGATCACCGCGATGACCACGCTCGTCTCCCGCGTCGCGGACACGGCGGCGGCCGGCGCCATCGTGAGCGCGGTCAGGACCAGTGCGTATGCCCCGAACATGCCAAGGCCGGCGAGCATGGTCGGCGGGCCCAGCTCGGCGCGCACGGCCGCGATGCCGCGCCGGCGTCCGAGCCAGGCCACCGAGAGCAGCGAGGGCGCCGTCATCGTGAGCTCGTAGTAGGTGACCGGCGCCGCGTGCGTCACGCCGGCCTTGTCGATGGTCGTGTACCCGGCGATGCAGGCCGCGATCGACAGCGCGAGCACGACGTCCGCGGCGCCCGCGTCGCCGTGGGGCCCGCGGACCGCCACGACACCGACGCCCACGAGGACGACCCCGGTGGCCGCGATCGGCGAGCCCGCGGTACCGGCGATCGCGATGCCCGCGATGAGCACGAGCACGGGCGCCAGGCCGCGCGCCAGCGGGTAGATGACACTCAGCTGCGCGCGCCCGTACGCCGCGCCGAGGAGCACGAGGTAGGCGAGCTCGAACCCGGACGAGGCGATCGCGAGCGGCACGACGGGGCTCGCCGCCCGCCACGTCGCGGCGACGAGCGGCAGCGGCAGCGTGACGGACAGCGCGGCGGCGACCGCCGTGGCCACGCCGGGATCCCGCGAGCGCGCGACGAGCAGGTTCCAGGACGCGTGGATGAACGCCGCGCCGAGCGCGAGGGCGAGGGCGGTGGCTGGCATCCGGCAGCCTCGCCCGCCGGGTCAGTGGGGCGGAAGGTGCGGCGCGAGACGCGCGGCGAGCTGCGGCCTGGGCAGCGCGCCGACGATGCGGTCCACGACGCCTCCGTCGCGCATGACGACGAGTGTCGGGATGCTGAACGCCTGGAACCGCTGCGCCAGGGCGGGATTGGCGTCCACGTCGACCTTGATGACCTTCAGGCGCCCCGCGTGCTCGCGTGCGAGATCCTCGAGAATCGGCGCGACGAACCGGCACGGCGCGCACCACGTTGCCCACAGGTCGACGACCACGCTGACCTGCGCCGCGGCCTCGACGTCGAATGTCGCGTCGGTGGCGTGGACGAGCCAGGGCAGCGTGGCCTTGCAGTTCGCGCACGCCGGCACGCCGCGCGGGCTCGGCCGGATGCGGTTCTTCGTGCCGCAGGCGGGGCAGATCAGGATCGAGACGGGGCCGTCGGGTCGGGGGGAGCGGCCGCCGCGGGGAGAGCGCGGGCCGGGCGAGGGGTCGGCAGTCATGGCTTCTTCTCGAGAAGTGCGAGCCCCCGAAGGAGCTGGGTGTCGCCGCTCTTCTGGAGCTGCGCGGCGGTCATGTGCGAGATGCCCGACGGCGTGACCGGGGACGCCGTGATCGGCAGCGCGACGACCTCGTTCGGCGTGATGCCCTTGTGCCAGATCTGGTGGCCCTTCGGCGTCAGCCATTCCGCCACGCCGATCCGGACCTCCGAGCCGTCGCTGAGTGAATATGTCTGGAGCACCGTGCCGGTTCCGAACGTCGTCACTCCCACGATCGTCGCCCGGCCGTTGTCCTGGAGCGCGCCGGCGAGGATCTCGGCAGCGCTCGCCGTGCCGTTGTCGACGAGCGCGACCATCGGCATCTTCGTCGCGACGCCGCCGGCCTGTGCCTTGGCGACGGTCTCCTGGCCCGCGGCGTTGCGCTGGATGAACACGGTGTCGCCCGCGGGCAGGAACTGGGACGCCGCGCCGACCGCCTCCGACACGTATCCCCCCGGGTCGCCGCGGAGGTCGAGAATGATGCCGGTCGCGCCGGCGCCCTGCGCCGCCTTGAGCGCGGCCGTCAGCTGTGCCGCGGCGTTCTGCGCGAACTGCTCGAGACGCACGTCGGCGATCTTCGTGCCGGGGAGCATCGCCCACGTCACGTTGGGGACCGTGATGGCCTCGCGGGTGACGGTCACCACGCGGCTGCTCGTCGCGCCCGGGTCGAGCACGCGGATCGTCACCTTCGAACCCGCCGGCCCACGCAGCTGGCTGGCGAGGGCGTCGAACGACGCGGAGGTGACGTCCTTGCCGTTCACGGCGAGGATGAGATCCCCCACCCTGAGCCCGGCCTTCTGCGCGGGGCTCCCGTCGAACACCGAGATCACCGCGGGCCCCTCGGTCTTGATCGAGATCTCGACGCCGATGCCCTGGTACTTCCCGGACAGGTCCGACGACAGCGCTGCCGCCTCCTGCGGCGTCAGGAAGTCGCTGTGGCCCGTGTCGCCGAGCGCATTCACGAGCCCGCTGATCGCCCCGTACGTGAGCGTCTTCGGGTTCAGCGCCGCGCGGTCGACGTAGTGTTGATCGACGAGGTTCCAGGCCTGGTACAGCAGGCCGATCTCCGACCGCGCATTGGCGGGCGGAGCGGTGTCGAGCGACCCCGCCGCGGGGACGAGGCCGGATCCTGCGTAGCCGATGCCCGCGAGAAAGCTCGCCGCGGCGACGATCGCGACGACCAGGAAGCCCGTGACGCCGCGGATCAGGCCGGAACGGTGTCGCGCGGCCAGGGCAGGCCACGAGGTGCCGGGGCCCGGTGCTGGCGGTCCGGAAACGGGCTGGGGCGCCTGCCCGGGCTCCCACACCGGCTGCAATATCGCCGGAGGGGACGCCTGCGGGCCGGACGCGTCCGACTCCGGCGACGCGCCGGGCGGCGGCGCCGCGTCGGCGCCGGGTGCCGGTTCCGCGCCGGCGGGCGATGGGCGGTCGGTCGGGGGCACGGGATCGCGAGCCGGGGAGTGGTCGAGTGGGTCCATGTGGCGTCCAGCCTACATCGGGCCGCCCCCGGCGGCCCCCGCGGGCCCCCGACGCCGGGCCGAGGCGCCGGGCCGACGCGCGATCGTGGGGTATACGAAGACCGGGCACCCTTCGGTGCCCGGTCCGGTCTCGTCCTGCCGCCGCCGGTTGGCCTCCAGCCGGCGAACGGGATCAGAGCTTCGTGTACCAGCCGGCGACCCAGCCGATCGCGCCGGAGGCCGTCCGGACGCGGTACCAGACGCGGCGGTACGCGTCGCGGTGCGCGTCGAGGACGCCGAGTCGCGATCCTCGCGCGACCGTCGTGATCCTGCCGTACGTCGTGCTCGGCCCCGCCCGCAGATTGAGCGGCGCAGTGGCGTAGCGGTCGTACAGGGCCCGGATCGAGGACGCGACGTACGTGCCGCTGCCGAGGCCGAGGTGGGTGTGCCCGAACGCCGTGAACCGCACGGTGAGCCCGTAGATGCTCGTGACCTTGACCCCCTCGGTGAGCGCGCTGACGACCCTGCCGTTCCCGAGGTAGATGCCGACGTGCGAGCCGTTGTTGAAGAACACGAGGTCGCCGGGCTGGCCGCCCCAGGTGCTCGTCTCGCCGTGTGCGCGCAGGTACGACAGCTGCCCGTAGGCGCTGCTCGTGGAGCCGACCCGCGACGAGATGCCGTTGTCGGCATAGACGCGGTACACGAGGCCCGAGCAGTCGAAGGTTGTCGGACCATCCGTGCCCCAGCGGTACGGGGCGTTGAGGTGGCTCATCGCGTCGGCGATGACGTGGTCGGCGAGCGTGCCGGTCGACGCGGCCACGGCGGGCGGCGTCGCCGCGACGAACGCGAAGAACGAGAACGATGCGAGGGCCGCAAGTGCAGCGGCCCGAAGTCGTGAGACCTGTCCCACGATCCCTCCGATCTACCAGGACATCGCCGTTCGACGGCGATGGCGGTGGGATGTGCCGCCGTGCGGGAGATCGGAGGGGGGACGCGAGGCGCGTCGGCAGGCTGAGGCCCGTGGGGGTCCGATGGCCGTCGGAACGACGGCGGAGAGCACGACCGATGCAGCCGTGTGGCGGCGTGTTCGGTTGTCCGTGCTCCCTGGATCGCGTGCCTGCCGGTTCGAGGAGGCACCGTAGCGGGTCCCCGAGATCGCCGCCTCCCCCAAATGCATGAGACGGCAAGACCGCAGCGCGGTCTGCAACAGAGGTTGCAGCGCCCGACACCCGCAGCCGCGGGACGTCGTTCAGCCGCGGGACGTTGTTCAGCCGCGGGCCGGGGCCTCCCGCGCCTCGGAGGGCAGGGCTCCGGGCGGCGCCGACTCGGCGATGTCGACGATGACCGGTGCGTGGTCGGACGGGATCGGGTTCTTGCGTGCCTCGCGGTCGATCTCGGCGGCCGTGATCCGCGGCATGAGCGGGCGCGTCGCGAGCAGGTGGTCGATCCGCATCCCCTCGCCCTTGTGGAACGAGCCCGCCCGATAGTCCCACCAGGAGAACCGCCCGCCTTCCGGGTGGTGCAGCCGATATGCGTCCACGAGTCCCCACTCGAGCAGCGACGTGAACGCCAGCCGCTCCTCCGCGGTCACGTGCGTCGCCCCGACGAACGCCGCGGGGTCCCACACGTCCAGGTCCTGCGGCGCCACGTTGAAATCGCCGCCGAGCACCAGCGGCTCCCCCGGGTCGTGCCCGTCGAGCCACGCCCGCAGCCGCGCGTACCATTCGAGCTTGGCGTGCCAGAACTCGCTGCCGACGAGCCGTCCGTTTGGCGCGTACAGGCTGCCGACGCGGACGCCGCCGCACAGCGCACTGACGAAGCGCGCCCCGTCGGGGTCGGCGTCCGGTCCGAACCCCCGCTCGACCTCCGCGAGTCCCACGCGACTCGCGATCGCCACACCGTTCCAGCGGCCCTCGCCATGGTGGGCCAGCTCGTACCCGACCATGCGAAACGCCATCTCCGGAGCCGCGTCATCGGCGAGCTTCGTCTCCTGCATCAGCAGGACGTCGACGCGGCTCCGCTCGAGCCAGTCGGTGACCTTCGGGAGCCGCTGCCTCAGCGAGTTGACGTTCCACGTCGCGATCCGCACGCCGAGAGCATGCCACGCGCGGCCCGGGCCGGCGAGAGCCGGCAGGCGGGGGTGAGGGATCGCCGGTGGCTGGGGAATCCGGGTCGCGGGGGTTCACGACCATCGCACGACCGTCGGGCTACAAACCCGACATGACTGCTGGTCACGGCGCTTGCCCTGTGCAGCCGCCTGCGCGGTTGCCCTACTCAGCGCATGCCGGTAACCGTTGTTCTCCCGAGCAACCCCGTCCCGGTGTGAGGTGTCCGCAGCCCCGGTCAACCGACGCGCGGAAGTACTTCAAAGTGGCCGCCATCAAGGGAGCGGAGGACGTCGAAGTGCCGGTGGTCCAGGCTGGCAATCGTACGCGTCCGGTACCGCTCAGCCAACACCACGATCGATGCGTCCGCCACGCCGATCACCTGGTCTCGGTAGCTGGAGATGACCTCACGGGAGCGACGAAGCCCCTCTTGGTCGAAAGCTGACAAGTCCCACGCTCCGCCCGCCAGCTCGTCGAGCACGGCGAGTTCGTCGTCCACCCCGTGTCGGGTGGCGACGAGGTAGTCCAGCTCAGCCACCACGTACGGCGACACGACCAACGCATCGGCTGCGGCAAGTACCTCTGACACCGCTTCGTGGTCGGGCTCGGACGCATCGAAGAACGCCAGCAGGGCGCTGGTGTCCACGATGACGGGAGGCACGCGGTCAGCGTTCCCCGAAGCCGGCAAGCATCTCCTCCGCGTCGCGGGCGATCGGGTGCCCGCTCGAGTACAGAGCACCACGAGCACGAGGCCGGACGCCGCCGACCGACACGCGGATGGACTCGCGGATGATCTCTGCCTCCGACACCCCGCGCTCCGCAGCAGCCCGCTTGACCGCCGACTTCAGGTCCTCCGGCAGGTACAGCGTCGTCTTCTCCATGCGCGTATGGTACCACCGGTGGCGCCAGCGGGCGAGGAGCCGATCGCGGAGCGGCGGGGAACGAAGATCGCCCGGGTCGCGCTCGCCCGGCGGCGGCTCACCCTCGCCTTCCATGCCCTCCGCGATCCAGACGGCTGCCGGGCGTATCCGCCCCTTCGTCGATCCTCCCGTTCGGTCAACGCGCGGTCCCTTGTCGTCATGGCCTCTCGCTGACGGCCGCCGTTCTGATTGAGCCGCCCCCGGCCGCATGCCCGCCATGAGCGATCCGATGACTACTGCTCCAGCGTGGGCGTCACCGAGAGCTCGACATTCCCCTTCAGCGCCCGCGACACCGGGCAGCCATCCTTCGCGCCGTTCGCCGCGGTCCGGAACTCGTCGCCCGACATCCCCGGCACGCGGCCGGTCACCTGCAGCTCCGACTTCGCGACCGTCCACTGGCCGTCGATGCGGTCGAACGTGACCGTCGCGGTGACGTCGAGGCGGGTCGCCGGATGGCCGGCCTTCGCGAGCTCGTTCGAGAGCGCCATCGAGAAGCACGCCGCGTGCGCGGCTGCGATCAGCTCCTCGGGGCTCGTGCGCCCGTCGGCCTGCTCGGTCCGCGACGCCCACGTCACGGGGAGCTCGCCGAAGGCCCCACTGGTCGAGGCGCTCACGGTCCCCGAGCCCGACATGAGGTCCCCCTGCCAGACAGCCTGGGCACGGCGAATGGCTGCCATCGCTTCCTCCTGTCCATCGGTCGCCCACTCCGGTTCCCCGCGCGTCCCGCGCGTCGTCGGGCGAGCCGCGAGCATCGTGCCACAGCACTTCGCGACCCGCCGCGAGCCGCACCGTCGGCGCCCGCGTCCTCCCCGACGACGCACCCAGCGCGTGCCGAGGGGCTGCCGGGCCCTTCCCTCGCATCGACCGTGCGGGTTCCGTACCCTTGTCGCGCCGACGGTCGGCGGCACGATGAAGCCGCGTCCGCGTGCGAACCGGGAACGGAGGACGGGATGGCAGTCTGGTTCACGGTGCGGCTCGACGACAGGCCCGGCTCGCTCGCCCGCCTCGCGTCGACGCTGGGCGACCGCGGCATCAACATCACCGGCATCGTCGGCGTGGCCGAGGACACCGGTGGCGCGCTGATGCTGACGACGTCCGACGCGGCCGCGACGCGGTCGGCCCTCGGTGAGGCCGGCATCGCGTTCGACGAGCACGAGTCCGGCGCGGGATCGGCTGATGGGTTCGCGGGCGTCCGGGACGGTCTGGCCCAGCACGGCATCGACGTCGAGGCGCGGTAGGCGAGCGTGCCAGCCGGCGCCCGCCCGGGCGTACAGGTCTTCGGGCGAAAGGATTCACGCGACACGCAGAAGGCGCTCCGCTTCTTCAAGGAGCGATCGGTGCCCGTGCACTTCGTCGACGTCGCCATCCGTCCGCCGGCCCCCGGTGAGCTCCGTCGCTTCGCGCAGCGGCTCGGGGCGTCAGCTCTCGTCGACGCCGGCGGACGCCGCTATCGCGACCTCGGGCTCGGCTACATCCGCATGGACGACGACGAGCTGTTCGAACGGCTCCTGGCCGACCCGGGCCTGCTCCGGCTGCCGCTCGTCCGGTTCGGCGCGGCTTTCACGGCCGGCGTGGCGGAGGACACGTGGCGCGAGTGGGCACGGGCCACGGCCTGACGCGGGGAATCGTGCCGTGCGACGGGGAATCGTGCCGTGCGGCGCGGGGTAGCGCCCGGCGCTAGTCGCGCCCGGCGCTACGGGATGACGAGACGCTGGCCGGCCTCGATCGCGTCGGGGTTCGTGATGTGGTTGGCGTCGACGATCGCCTGGACGGAGACGCCGTACTTCGCGGCGATCGACGTCAGCGTCTCGCCCGGCTGGATCACGTGGACGAGCGGGGACGCCGCCGCCGACGCCTGCGCCGACGCGCCGGGGGCCGCAGACGACGTGGACGGCTGGCCCGAGGGCGCGGTGGACGAGATGGCCACCGACGAGGCGCTCGCAATCGGCGACCCGGCGACCGCGACGGCCGGGCTCGCCGACGGTGCCGCGGCGGGAACCGGGGGCCGGACGAGTTCGGCGGACACGAACGCGAGAGCGTAGCCGGCGGCGCCCACGATCACCAGCAGGCCGAGGACGAGGGCAACGCGGCGCGCGGCTGGCATGTGCGGAGCTGGCATGTGCGGAGCTGGCATGTGCGGATGATAGGGACCGCGCCGGGCCGGGAAGGGGCCGGCGCGCACGGTTGCCGGAAGCAGCGCGTGGGTCAGACGGGCACGCGCGCCTCCAGGATCCCGCCCTCGACCCGCGTCGGATAGAACCGCAGCCGCCGCGTCCGGGTGAGCGAGTGGGCGGTCGCCTTCGAGGCCGACGGCTCGGGCTTCGGGGTCGTGTCGGCCGGCGTCCACGGGGCGTGGCTGATTCCGTCGGCGTCGAGCCCGCCCGTCGTCGGGAACGTCCGTGTCTCTCCGGTCTCGAGGTCGAAGGCGCCGCGGTGGAGGACGCACGCGACGACGCACCCATCGAGCGTTCCGAGTGACAGCGGCGCGGACATGTGCGGGCACCGGTCCTCGGTCACGACGATGCCGGCGTCCGTCGACGCGACCAGCACGTCGAGATCGCCGAACGACACGCGCTGCATCTCACCGGGAGCGAGGTCGTCGAGCGCGACGAGCGGCACGAAGTCGGCGGTCTCGGCGCCGGGCGCGACGAGGCCGGGAGGGATCGGGCAGAGCGTCGGGGTGTCGGAGGCAGGCATGCGCGGATCGTAGATGCGCGGCCGTCGAAGCGCCCCGGAACCGCGCGTCCAGTGCCGGCGTCGTTCGTTCGCCAGGGGCAGGAAGGAGCAACGACATGGGCGGCCGGAAGTGGGTCGCAGTCCGGGTCCTTGCCATCGCGATGGTCGTCGCGTCGTGCGGCAGCGCGGCGGTGGACACGCAGGGACGGAACGGCACTCTCGAGGCAGGGCTCCCGGCGGCATCGGCAGCCGGCCTGGCATTCGCGCCCGAGCAGGGCGCGGTCAAGGGCGACACGGTCACCGGGGGAGACGCGGCGGCCGGGAAGGCCGCTCCCGGGGCCGACCAGGCGCTCATCGTGAAGACCGGCACGATGGTCGTCGACGTCGCGAACCTCGACGCGGCGCTCGCCAGAGCACAGGCCAGCGTGGCTGCCGCGGGCGGCTACGTGAGCGGGTCGGACCGGTCCGGGCAGGGCGGCCAGCAGGTCGCGACGATGACCTACCGGATCCCGGCCGCGACGTGGGATGTGGCACTCGAGGGCCTGCGGCGCGTGGCGACGAGCATCGAGAAGGAGCAGACGAACGCGGTCGAGGTCACCGGGCAGGTCCTGGACCTCGGCGCGCGGATCACGAACCTGCGCGCGACGGAGGCGGCGCTGCAGGGGATCATGGCGAAGGCGACGAAGATCCCCGACGTGCTCGCCGTCCAGCAGCAGCTCACCGACGTGCAGGGGCAGATCGAGCAACTGACGACGCAGCAGCAGCACTTGCAGCAGCAGGCGGCGTTCGGAACGCTGAGTGTGACCTTCATCGTGCCCGTGGTGGCCGTCACGACGGCGACCACGGGATGGGACCCGGGGCACCAGGTCGACCAGGCGACGGCGCAGCTGATCGAGCTCGGGCAGGGGCTCGCATCGGTGGCGATCTGGCTCGTGATCGTCGGACTCCCGAGCGGGCTCGTGCTGCTGCTCGTGGCGATCCCGTTCGTGTGGGCGGCGCGACGCGTCCGGGCGCGCGTCCGCCGCGGGCCGCCCGGAGGGCCGTCGTGGGGCACGGGTCCCGGTGCCGGTCCGCGCGCAGGCGCGCAGGCGGCGGGCGCCGCGGGTGCCGGAACGGGTGCCTCGGGAGCGGCCTGATCCGGACCGGGAGTGGCCGCCGGCAGCCG
>JAJYGH010000043.1:9903-31981 GCA_021785175.1 Chloroflexota bacterium
CAGCCGGGAGCCGCGCGGCGGGCGATACTCCGCGGGACGGCCGCCGCAGAGGCGGCGAG
The DNA here is from genome assembly GCA_021785175.1 of Chloroflexota bacterium. Classification (GTDB taxonomy): domain Bacteria; phylum Chloroflexota; class Limnocylindria; order Limnocylindrales; family CSP1-4; genus JAJYNJ01. The sequence goes on from JAJYGH010000043.1 coordinate 9,963, forward strand.
GAGCGAGGGGAGGAGCGATGCGTTTCGCGCTCATGACCGAGCCGCAGCAGGGGCTTGCCTACGGCGAGATCCTCGCGCTGGCCCGCGCGGCCGAATCGGCCGGATTCGAGACGTTCTTCCGCTCCGACCACTACACGAGCTTCCCCGGCGCGGCCGGCCTCCCGACGACCGATGCATGGACCACGCTTGCCGGGCTCGCGCGCGAGACCGACCGGATCGGGCTCGGCGTGCTCGTCTCGCCAGTCACGTTCCGTGGCCCGGGGCTCCTTGCCAAGATCGTCACCACGGTCGACGAGATGAGCGGCGGCCGTGTCGAGCTCGGGCTCGGAGCCGGCTGGAACGACCGCGAGCACGAGGAGTTCGGGTTCCCGTTCCCGGACGTGCGGACGCGGTTCGACATGCTCGAGGAGCAGCTCGAGATCATGCACCGGTTGTGGACTGACCCGGACGGATGGTCGTTCGACGGCGCGCACTGGCAGGTGCACGGGGCGCGGCTGGTGCCGCGCCCGGTCGAGCGACCGGGCCGCCGCCATCCGAACCTCATCGTGGGCGGCGAGGGGAAGCCCCGGACGGCGCGGTTGGCGGCGACGTGGGCCGACGAGTTCAACATCTCGAGCGCCGGGCCGGAGGGTGTCCGCGCGGGATTCGAGCGCGTCCTGCGTGCGTGCGAGGCGGCCGGCCGCGACCCCGACACGCTCGTCCGGTCCGCGATGGCCGGCGCCCTGATCGCGCCCACGCACCGCGAGCTCTCCGAGCGCGTCGGCGCGCTGCTGCGGATGCTGGGCCGCGACGAGGCGGGTGCCGAGGCGTGGCTCGCGGAACGGCGACCGCGCTGGATCCTCGGGACGCACGACGAGGCGCTCGAGCAGGTCGCGCGCTACGAGGCCGCGGGGGCGCAGCGGATCATGCTGCAGGACCTGCTGCCGCGCGACCTCGACATGGTCCGCGAGATGGCGGAGGTGCTCGACCTGGGCGAGCCCGCCGTCGCCTGACGCCACCCGGGGCGCGAGCCGTCGCGGGACGTCGCTCGAGAGCGCGGGGCTGCGCCTGCCCGGGCCCGTCGTCAGGTCCCCGCCGCCTCGGCCGCCCCGATCAGGTCGACGCCGCCCTCGCCGCCGCGAGGTACTGCGGCTGCTCGCGACGCAGCGCGTCCGGGTTCGTCCCGAGCGCGACCGCCAGCTCGTAGGTCGTCAGCTGCAGCGGAACGGCCGTCGCGAGCAGCGATGCGACGGGCGCGGCCAGCCCGCGCGGCGTCGGCACCGTGACGCGGCCGGCGGGGAGAAGCACGTCGGGGATGGCGTCCGCCGCCGGCCCGGCGAGGATTGCGCCCGACCTGACACCGACCCGACCCACGGCACCCAGCAGCTGCCGCGCCCTCGCGGCACGCAGCTCCAGTCCGGGTCCGCCGGAGAGAAGCAGGACGAGCCCCGTCGCGGCGTTCATGGCGGGGACGTGGCCGTGCAGGATCGTCTCGAGGTCGCGGAACGTGGTCGGGACGTAGGCCGCCTCCTCGATCTTCAGGGCAAGCTCGCGGCCGGCCACGCGGTCCACGCCGGACGCGGCCACGACGATGACGCCACTCCCGGCGAGGCCGGCGGCGAGCGCCGCCGCGGAGGGGCGCGCGTCGAGGCCGGCGTCGAGCGGCGCCCGAAGGGCCGCGGGCTCTGTCGAGTGCCCGGACAGGGCATCGCCGACGAGAGCCGCGGCGACGACGGGCGTGACGTAGGCGATCGTGTGGCACCACGAGAGGTCGAGGGTCCCGGTGCAGAGGAGGGCTTCGGCCGCGCCCGCGGCCGGGCCGTTCGCCGCCGCGGTGACGACCCCCACCCGTGCCCCGCGCTCCCGTGCGGCCCGCATCGCGCCGACCGTCGCGGCGCTGCCGCCCTCGTGCGTGATGCCGATCGTCGCGCCGGGCCAGGGATCGAGCGCGGCCTCGAGGGCCTGGCGTGCGACCGCGGCGAGCCCCTGCCGTGCGGGCGCGAGGCCGCCGCCTGCCGGCACCACCCCGGCACGTTCTGGCATGATCTCCGCGCGCTGTGCCGCGAGTCCGGCGCGCTCTCCCGCGATCTCCGCGCGCTCTCCCGCGAGCCAGGCGTCGTTCCATGTCTCGCAGGCAGCCATGGCCACGTGCTCCGACGTGCCGCAGCCGACGACGGCCGCCGGCCATCCGGACGTGGCCGCGGACCGCAGGAGGGCCGCGATCTCCGAGGCGGCGCGGGATGCGGTTGCGTCCGACGCGAGCTGCTCGGCGAGGGCGGGCTCGCGCTCGATCGCCTCGAGCATGAGGAACGGTGGCTCGGGGCGCAGCGGGGGCATGGATGCGGCGGCCCACGGGACAGCGGGATCACAGGATGGGCGCGCGGCCGATGTGGTCATGGCATCACCCCGGGCTGTGGAGGCGGATGGCTCGGCCGCTGGTGGGCGGATGGACGCGGGGCCGGCGATGGCCGGGCTCGCGGAGCCATGGTCGGCCTCCATCTGGCGTGCGATCAGTCTGGCGTGCGATCAGTCGCCGGCCGAGTTGCCAATCGGCCCGTTTCGTGGATATGGAGGCGAGGGCTGGATTCGAACCAGCGAATGAAGGCCTTGCGGGCCTTCCCCTTGACCACTCGGGCACCTCGCCGCCGAGTCATGGGGTCGACGTCAGCGGACGCGGCCGACCCGGCGCACCGGCCAGTAGCGCGCCCAGGGCCGCCCGATGACCGTCGCCGCATCGACCGTCCCAAACGTCCGCGAATCCGTCGATTCCGCCGGGTTGTCGCCGCGCAGCTCCAGGCGGCCGTCGGCGTCCACGTCGACGACACGCTTCACGAGCCAGCGGGACGGCTCGCCCGGGTCGGGCACCGCCACGAGGTCGGCGACGCGCGGAGGACGCGACGCGTACGCGCCCGGATCGACCAGGAGCCAGTCACCGGGCTCGAGCGTGGGTCGCATGCTCATGCCCTCGACCGCGCTCCGGAGACGCCAGCTCGCGAGGATCCGCGCGACGGGCGGCGCGAGCGCGACGACGACCGCGGCGACGCCGATCCCGAACCGGATGCCTGCCCGAAAGCGCGCGCGGTTGAGGTCGTCGGGGTTCGGCGACCCGGGGCACGCTCCGCGAGGCAGGCCGGACACGTCAGGCCTGCGGGCGTCCGCCCTTGGTCTCCCAGAAGATGTCGGCGAACTGCTTGACGAGTGCCTGCAGCTCGGCAGCGGCCTGCGCGTCGACCGTCTGCCTGCACTTGCCGGCCTGCTTCATGATCCGCCATACAAGGTCGTGCAGCTGTGGGTATTTCTCCACATGCTCCGGCTTGAAGTAGTCGCCCCAGATCACGCGGACCTCGTGCTTGACGATCTCGGCGTGCTGCTCCTTGACCGCGACGCAGCGGATGAACTGGTTCCGCTGGTTCGGATCGTCACCCAGGTTCTGGTTGATCAGCTCGACCATCCGGGCGACGGTCCGCGCGCCGATCTCGGCGCCATGCGGGTCGTAGATGCCGCACGGGATGTCGCAGTGCGCGTGGACGGTGTGGCGCGGGCGAGCCACCGCGGCGATTCGTTCGCGAAGCACGGATCGACTCCTCAGTCCTGTTGGGTCAACAGGGGGATCGTGCCACAGGCTCCGCCGGGGCGTGCAGGATGGGGGATTCACGCCGGCGCGGCGGCGCAGCGCCACGGTGAGGTCCGGACGCGGCCGGTATGATGCCGGCATGCAGGAGGGTCAGGTCGGGGGGGTGGACCGCTCGCTCGCGTGCCCATTCCTCGGGCTGGCGGACGACCGCGGCCTTCGCCTCTCCGTTCCCGATCGTCGGCACCGCTGCTTCGCCGAACCGGATCCCGCCCCGCGAGCGCTGGCGCACCAGCAGCAGTACTGCCTGCAGGCGGCGTTCGGGATCTGCCCCACGTTCCAGGATTGGGCTCGCCGCGAATCGGCTCGCGTCACGGCGCTCGAGCCGCGGGCCTCGGCCCCATCGGCGGAGAGCGCGGGCGGCCGGCAGGGCGGCCGCGCCGGCGAGGCGCGGGAGCGGCACGAAGCGGGCCTGTGGGACGGCGTGAGCGAGTGGTCGCCGGCCGCGGCATGGGAGGCGCCGGAGCCGGCGGGCGACGTCGCTCGCCCCGTGTGGGGACCATCCGCGGTGCCGTCCGACCCGGATCGTGCCGGGATCGACGGTCCGCCGGCGGACCTCGAGTGGCGGCCGGGGCTCCGTGATCCCGGGCCGTACCCCGATGCCTCGGCGGCGGCACCATCGGTTCCCGACGTGCCGCCGTTCCTCACCGCTCGCCGGGATCGCATCGCGCCCGCCGACCGCCCCACCAGTCGGCCGTCGGCGGATCCGCGGTCCGTCGATCGCCCTCTGCGCACCGCGGACGCCGGACGCTCCGGCGAGGGCATCACCCGTGCGCCCAGCCGCGAGATGGATGGGCGGCCGTCGAGCGATCCCGTGTCGCACGGGCGCGAGTCCCGTCTCCGGGACTGGGAGCGACCGCTCAGGCGCGAGTCGTACCCGCGGCTCCACGTCGCCGCCCGGCTGCCCCGAGTGTCGGTCCTGTGGCTCGGCGTCGCGGCGGTCCTCCTGGCCGCGCTCGTGCTGTTCCTCGCGCCGACCGTGCTCCCCGGGCTGTTCGTCGCGCCGCAGCCCACAGCGGTGTCCCAGGCGACGCAGACGCCCGGCCCTTCGGTCGTGCCGTCGATCGCCCCCACGCCCGCCGCACCGACCCAGTCCGTCTACGTGGTCGTGCAGGGCGACACGCTGTCGGGGATCGCGGCGAAGCACGGCCTGACGGTCGATCAGCTGCTCAAGGCGAACCCGCAGATCAAGAACCCGAACACCCTCGCGATCGGTGACAGGGTCACGATCCCGACCCCGTCACCGGCCGCGCCCGCCTCCGCGGCGCCCTGACGCCGAGTGCTCAGGCCGCCCACGCCGAGCCTTCACAGCTCGCGTCGCTCGAACAGCAGGACGGCCGCGACCAGCACGAGCGCGATCCAGCCGACTGCCCACCCGAGCTCGAGGGGATCGGGCGGCGCGGCGACGTAGAACGGGCCGAATCGGCCGGCCGCGATCGACCCGGCGAACCCGGCCTGGGCGAGCTGTGACGAGGCGGGTTCGAGGCTTGCGGTCGCCCCGATCCAGAACGTGTCCGACGGCAGCAGGCGCTGACTGACCGCCGCCGCCTGCTGGAGCGCGTCGACGCCGAACAGCACGGCGAAGCGCCCGAGCAGCCCCACCACCCACGCCAGCCCGAACAGGACGACCGCGATTGCACCCCCCGTGATCATCGACAGGCGCGTCGAGAGGGCCAGCGCGAACGTCAGCAGCACGACGCCCTCGCCCGCAAGATACGCGACGGCTTCGACGGGGTGCGGCGGGACCCAGCCCGTGACCCATGCGCAGACCGCCTCCTCGGCCGCGCCCGACAGGACGGCGTAGGTGACGACGACCACGACCAGCCCGAGCCAGCGGCCGGCGACGTAGGCGGACCGGCGGATCGGCCGCGCGAGGACCGCGAGTGCGACGCCGCTCTCGACGTCACCGGCAACCGCCGGCGAGCCGAACACGACGGCGACCATCGCGAGCACGAAGCTGAACATGAACGCGACCATGATCAGCAGCTGCGAGACGCCGAGCTGGAGCTGCAGCTCGGGGACGCCGTCCTGCCGCGCGAGCTGGACGAACCGCTCGAACCCCCAGGCGGTGACCACGACGACCAGGGCCGTCAGGAGGAGCAGTGCCCAAGCCAGCCGGCGGCGCACCGCCTCGCGCAGCGTCAGCGCCGCGATCGCCAGGACGTCGTCGAGGGATCCGCTGCCGGTGGGACTCACTCGCCCTCCCCGCCCAGGAGCTCCATGAACCGGTCCTCGAGCGTCTGGCGCTGCGGCTCGACCGCGTGGACCCGGCCGCCCAGGCGCACGACCTCCGCGACGAGATCCGGGATGCGCTCCTGCGCCATCCCGTCGATCGACAGCATCCCGTCGCCGGGAGCCGCGATGGGCCCGAAGCGGCCGAGCGACGCGACGGCATCGGGTGAGAGCCCCGTGACACGGAGGCGGACGGTGTGCGACGCGAGCAGCTCCGGCAGCGACCCGGTGGCCACGACGCGGCCGTGATCGACGATGGCGACGCGGTCACACACGCGCTCGACCTCGGTCAGCAGGTGCGAGTTCAGGAAGACCGTCACTCCTCGCTCGCACAGCTCGTGGATGATCCGGCGGACGTCCTGCCGCCCGATCGGGTCGAGCGCCGACGTCGGCTCGTCGAGCACCACGAGGTCGGGTGGACCGAGCAGCGCGACGCCGAGCCCGAGCCGCTGCTGCATCCCCTTCGAGAATCCTCCGACGCGGTCGTCTGCGCGACCCGCCAGCCCGACAGTCTCGAGCGCCGACCCGATCGCACCCGCCCACGCGGGCCGCGCGAGACGCGCCAGCCGGCAGTGGAGCTCGAGCACCTCGCGCGCGGTCAGCCACGGCTGGTACCGGAACAGCTCCGGGAGGTAGCCGATCCGGCGCCGAGCGTCGAGGTCCCCCAGCGGCGCGCCGAGCACGGACCCGTCGCCGGACGTGGGGTAGGCCAGCCCGAGGAGGAGCTTGACCGCGGTCGTCTTGCCCGCGCCGTTCGGGCCGAGAAAGCCGAATGCCCTGCCGCGCGCCACCTCGAGGTCCAGCCCCGCCAGCGCGACGGTGCGCCCGTAGCGCTTCGTCAGGCGCGTGGTGCGGATCGCCGGCTCGTCTGGTGACGGGGGCGGCGATGCGCCGGGCGAGGAGGGCACCCATTCGGGCGGTGGTGTCACCGGCGGGACGAGGACGCCGGCGCGGCCGCGCGCGGGGGCGGCGGTGTCACCGGAGGCGGGGACGGCGATGCGACCGGTCCGAGGGGCGTGTCGCGCATGGTGGCGGGGTCAGCGCGGCGCGAAGTTGATCGCGGTGATCCGGCCCGCCTCGACGCGGAACGTCGCGTCGAGCTCCTGCGACTGCGCACCCGGCCGGACCACGAGCAGATTGCACTCGTACGTGTTGCCGAGGTCCCGCCCATCGCCCGGCAGCATCCTCATGCCCTTGTCGGCGCGCAGGAACCAGCCCGCCATCTGGTCGCCGCGGAGGACCCGGACGTTGCCCAGGACATGGATGCGCATCTCCGCCTTCTCGTCGAACAGGCCGACGGCGGCCTCCCGGTCGCCCGCATTGAGCCGCTCGAAGAAGACATCCATCGTGTCGACTGCACCCATGGGCCGGAGTGTACGCCGGGGGGCGGACGCCGCCGGGGCTGCGCTCGGAGCCGCTGCCAGGGGAGCGGCGATCGGCGCTACCGCGTGGGCGGCGCCGCCGCGGCGTCTTCCGGCCGGCCCGCGTCGGCGGCCTCGGCCGCGCGGATGCGGCGGACCAGTTCGGCGGCGATCTCGTATCGCCCGAAGCTCGGCATGATGTACGCGCCGTTCGCGAGCGTCCGCAGCTCCGCGAGCAGCTCCAGCGCGAGCTCGAGCCCCAGCTCCGCGCCGCGGTCGCCGGCGCCGCGCATCGCCGCCCGGACGCGCTCCGGGATCGTGATGCCGGGCACCTCGTTGTGGAGGAACTCGGCATGCCGCGACGAGTGGAGCGGCAGCACGCCCGCGAGGATCGGCACGGGGAGCCGATCCGCGCCCCACCGCCGCTCGATGCCCTCGACCAGGCGATCCCACTGGCTGCGGTCGTAGACCGGCTGCGTCATGACGAGCTGTGCCCCGGCCGCGAGCTTCTCGCCGAGACGGCTGAGTTCGTGGTCGAGGTCGGACGCCGTCGGGTCGAGGGCGCAGGCGATCGTGAAGCCCGCGCGTGCCCCGATCGGCGTGCCCGCCTGGTCCTCCCCCCGGTTCAGCCGCGCAAGGATCGCGATGAGTCCGGCCGAATCGACATCCCAGACGCCGGTACCCGTCGGGTAGTCGCCGACACGCGGCGGATCGCCGGTGAGCGCGAGCACGTTCCGGATGCCGAGGGCGTGCGCGCCGAGGAGCTCGGACTCGAGTGCCATCAGGTTCCGGTCGCGGGTCGTGACGTGGACGAGGCACTCGAGGCCGACCTCGCGCTGGATCGCGAAGGCGACCGCCATGGCCCCCATGCGCACTCGCGCCATCGCGCTGTCGCTGATGTTCACGACGTCGACCCCCGCGTCGCGGAGGAGGCGGGCGGCCTCGAGCGTGCGCTCGATGCGGACCGACCGCGGTGGGTCGATCTCGACGCTGACGACGAAGCGGCCCGCGGCGAGGGCCCGGGCGAGGTGGGTCGGCGCGGGCACGTCGCCCGTCCCGCCGGCTTCGACTGCCCCCGTTCGCGGCACCTCGTGGGAGCGACGCTCCGCGGGTGGCGTTTCGACGGCTTCGGACGACCGGGTCGCAGCGGCGTCGAGCGCGTCGTCGAGCGACCGGCGCATGGCCGCCACGTGCGCGGGTGTCGTGCCGCAGCAGCCCCCGATGATCGACGCGCCGGCGTCGAGGAACCGCGGCACCATTTCCCCGAAGTACGACGGGTCCGCCGCGTAGAGGAAGTTGCCCTCGACGCGCTGCGGCAGCCCCGCGTTCGCCATGATCGAGAGCGGGACCATGGCGCTGCCAGCGCGCGCTCCGAGGGCGGCGCTCTCGTCGGCCCGTGGCATCTCGGAGAGCGCGTCAAGGCACACGAGCGGGCCCGCCCCGCAGTTCACTCCGACGGCGTCCGCGCCCGCCTCGCGGAGGGCCGCCGCCGCTTCGGCCGGTCTCGTCCCGTCGGCCGCGCGCAGTTCCTCGCCGAACGTCATCTCGGTGACGACCGGCAGGTCCGAGAGCGCGCGCGCCGCCGCGAGCGCGACGAGCATCTCATCGACCCGCCCGAACGTCTCCAGCACCAGCAGGTCCACGCCGCCCTCGAGGAGGCCCTCGATCTGCTCGCGGAACACGGCCTCGACCCGCTCGAGCGACAGGTGCAGCGGCCCGTGCCAGACCGACGTCAGTGGTCCGACGGAGCCGGCGACGAGCACGTCGCGCCCCGCGACGTCCCGGGCCTCGCGCGCGATCTGCGCCGCGCGGCGGTTCAGGCGTCCTGCCTCCGCCGACAGCCCGAACGGCGCGAGGCGGATCCGGTTCGCCCCGAACGAGCACGTCTCGATGGCATCCGCGCCTGCCGCCGCGTACTCACGGTGGATCGCGCCGACGAGCTCCGGGCGGGTGAGGACGAGCTGGTCCAGGGATGCCTGCTGCGGCACGCCGCGGCTGAACAGCAGCGTGCCCATCGCGCCGTCGAACAGGAGCGGGCGGGCCGCCAGCCGCTCGCGAAACGCACGACGCGGAAGCGAGAGGGCGGCGAGTTCGGTCAGATCCGCACCCCGAGGATCCGCTTCTGGCCGAAGGCGAGGCTGAGCACGAGGGCGACGACGCTGATGACGATCGAGGCGAGGAACGCTGTCCAGACGACCTCGAGCGAGAAGGGCGCGACCGGCCACCCTCGGATCGTGAACCCGAGGCGGAGCTGGCCGCTCGCGAACGCCAGCAGCAGGACCATGCCGGTGTTGATCGCCAGCCCGACCAGGCCCATCGTCAGCAGGTTGATCGGGAGTGCCAGCAGCCTCACGATCGGCCGCAGGTACGTGTTGATCACGCCGAGCAGCAGCGCGACCAGCGCGAGCTTCCACCACTCCGACCCGAAGTCGAACGAGATGCCGGGCACGAGCTCGACCGCCGCGAGCAGGGCCACCGCGTTGATCGCGATCTTGACGAGGACGTCGAGCATGAGCGGCATTGTAGGCGCGGCATTGTAGGCGCGGCGCATCCCCCGGTGCCCACGCGAACGGCCATCCCGCCTCGTAGGATGTCGCCGTGAACCGACTCACTGGACCCCACGACGCGCCGGTGAACCGACCGGCCGACCCGTACGTCCAGCCTGCCGACGATCCGTACGAACCGTTCGAGCCGTACGTCTTCGACTACCGACCCACCCCGATCACACCGTTCGAGTATCTCCTCCGCGACTTCCTCGACGAGTTCTTCCTCGCCTGGCCCGTCGCGGCGACCCAGGCCGGGGACCACCGCTTCGACAATCGCTGGCCCGACCTGTCCGGGACCGGCCGGCTCGCCCGGCTCGCGCTGCTTCGGCGGTGGCGGGCGCGCTTCGCGGAACTGGCCGACGTCGGGCTGACGCCGGAAGAGCGCATCGATCGCGAGATCCTGCTCGAGACGCTCGACGCGTACCGCTTCGAGGTGGAGACGCTCCGGCAGGAGACGTGGGACCCGCTGTGGTACGTCGAGCTCATCGGGACCGGGCTCTTCTCGCTGCTCGCCCGTCCCTTCGCGCCGTGGCACCACCGTGGCGAGGCCTTCGTCCGCCGGCTGCGGCACCTTCCCGGCGTTGTCGCGGCGGCCCGCGAGAACCTGCTCGGGATGCCGGATCGCCCGGTGTCGCGGCTCCATGCCGAGACGGCGCTGCAGCAGCTCGACGGGATCCGCGAGTTGATCGACGAGGCGGTTCGCGTCGCCGACGCGAACCGCTACGACGAGGACGCGTTCCGCCTGCCGCCGCGGTTCGCCGAGGTCGTGCCGGGCGCTCTCGCCGCCCTCGACGACCTGCGCGGCTTCCTCGAGCACGACGTGCTGCCACGCGCCACCGGTGACGGCCGCCTCGGTCCCGCGCTGTTTGCCGCGAAGCTCCGCCATGTGCTCGCGAGCGATCTCACGGCGGAGGAGCTTTCCGCCCGCGCGAGGCGCGACGCGAGGGCCGTGCGCGGCGAGATGGCGCGGCTGGCGCGCGAGCTCTGGCCGGCATGGATGGGCGAGCGCGCGATGCCGGAGGCGGCGGAGGCCGACGACACCGTCGTGCGGAAGGTGCTCGACGCGATCGCCCGCGAGCACGGGCAGCCGGACGAGCTGCTCGACTACTGCACGCGCGAGGTCGCCCGGATCGAGCGGTTCGTGCGGCGCAACCAGATGATCGGCCTCCCCCGCGAGCCACTCGAGGTGACGTGGACCCCGGCGTTCATGCGCGCGCTTGCCGGGGCGTTCCTCGATCCGCCCGGTCCGCTCGAGAAGGGCCAGAAGAGCCTGTTCTGGATCACCCCACCGGGCGACGACTGGCCGCCCGAGCGCGTCGAGTCGCAGCTGCGCGAGGACAACGACCGGACGCTGCGGCTCCTCTGCATCCACGAGGGCATCCCGGGCCACTACCTCCAGCTCGACTGGTCGAACCGCTGCCCGTCGCTGGTGCGGTCGATCTTCGCGTCCGGGACGTTCATCGAGGGCTGGGCCGTCTACGTGACGCAGTCGATGATGGACGTCGGCTACGGCCGGCGGGATCCCGCGCTCATGCTGACGCACTGGAAGTTCTTCCTGCGCTCGATCATCAACGCGCTCCTCGATGTCGGGATCCACGCGGGATCCATGACGGAGGAGGAGGCGATGCGGCTGATGGTGGAGGAGGGGTACCAGGAGGAACAGGAAGCGCGCGCGAAGTGGCTGCGGGCCCGCCTGACGTCGGCCCAGCTGTCGACCTACTACGCGGGGCAGGCGGAGCTCTGGGACCTGGAGCTCGAAGCGCGCCGGCGATGGGCGGAGGCGCACGGGGGGAGCCGGGCCGACGTGCCGGATCCCGTCGTCGTCGGCGGATACGGCGACGTGGGCGACTTCGATTTCCGGGGGCACCTCGAGGCCGTCGTGTCGCACGGCTCGCCGCCCGTGCGCTGGCTTCGCCGGATCGTCCTCGGCGAGCTGTCGCCGGCCGTGCAGGCCTGACGCGTTCCTGGCGGAATCTCGATCGTCCGGGCATCGTCCGCCCGGACATCGTCACGCCGCGTGCGATCGTTTCACCGTGCTGCAACGCGTTTGTTCCGACGGATCGAACCGGCGCAGCACGACGACATCACTTCAGCGGCTACGGTCGGGTCACCTCCAGCGGGGAACCAGGCCGAGCGGCCAGCGGCAGCCTCCCCGCCTCCCTCCCTCCGCAGACGACCCGAACGGACCCGGGTCGTCTGTTGCCCGGAAGTCGGAATCGGCCCGGGGGGCGCCGGCTCCGACTTCCGGAGCAGTGCAACGGGCCGACACATCGCAGATCGCCCGGGGCCACTGCGACGGTACGGCTCGCTCGTCACGGCGATCGCGACGCGGGCCGCGCTGGCGTCCGGCCACCGGCTCGCCTTGCTCGAGGTCGCGAGCCACAACCACGCAGCGCGTCGGCTCTGCGAGCGCCTGGGCTACGAGAAGGCGTTCGAATGGCGGCTGTACGTGGGGTGACCCGTCACCGCGGTCGTTCGCCGGCGGTATGCTCGGTGGGGCTGGTCACGCGGAGGTGAGGCATGACGGTCATCACGATCTCGCGGCAATTCGGGGCGGGCGGGGCCACCGTCGCAAGCCTGCTCGCCGACCACCTTCACGTCGACATCGTCGACCAGTCGCTCCTTGCCGAGGTCGCCCGCCGCGCCGCGCTCGCGCCCGCCGACGTGGAGGCGGAGGACGAGCGGCCGACCACCCTCCTCGATCGCCTCGCGCTGTCGTTCTCGCCGCTCGCGGTGGGGATCGGGATGGCCTGGGAGCCACCGTACCCGGATCTCGCCTTCGACCCACGCCGCGAGGTGCTGCAGCTCACGCAGGACGTCATCCGCGAAGCCGCGAAGACGGGGAACGTCGTCATCGTGGGTCGCGGAGGCGCGCACATCCTGCACGACCATCCGACCGCCCTCCACGTGTTCCTGCACGCCGACCCGGCGTTCCGCGCTCGCGTCGTCATGGAGCGGGAGCGGATCGACCAGGCCGCGGCGGAGCGGCGGGTGCACGCGATGGATGCGAACCGCGCCGCCTACATCCACCAGGTCTACGGGCGCGACTGGAACGACGTGCGGCCGTACCACCTCGCGATCGACACGGGTCGGCTGGGGTTCGATGGCGCCGTGGACCTCATCGAGCGCAGCCTCGCGAGGAGCGTGGACGAGCATCTCGCCCCGGGGCTGCCAGGCGCCTGACGTCCGTACCCCGGTCCCCCCGGCGCGGGCCGACGGCGTGGACGCATCGGCACTGCGCCAGGCATCCACGCGCCGCCGTGTGTGCCTCAGCCGCTGTGTGCCTCGCTGACCGTGTGCCTCAGGACGGACGGCGGCGGAGCGATCCGAGCATCAGCAGCAGTCCGCCGACGACGAGGATGACGGGCCAGGCGGCCCCGATCGTGTCGGAGATCGCGTAGCGCGTGTCCTGGGACGCGACGTACGCGCCGATCGTCGCCAGGATCACCGCGGGGACGAGCGGCCACGGGTGGCGCTCCTGCAGACGCAGGATGATCGCGAGCACCCAGATGAGCGCGAACCCTGCGCCCATCGCGATGAGGAACAGGCCCCCGCCGAGCTGCCCCGCGTACGCCGCCGTCAACGGGATCCCGGCGCCGATGCCGGTGACGATTCCGCCGGGCACGAGGAACCCGTACTCGCCGGTGGCCAGGGATACGATCAGCAGGATCAGCCCGATCGCCAGCACGACGTACTCGCCGGTGTTCGGCAGAAACCGGTCGAGCAGCAGGAAGCCGCCGATCGCGACCAGCAGGAGCCCTGCGACCCATGTGCCGGCGCGCGCCGCCTGTGGCGCCCGCTGCGTCTGCTGCGGCCACCCTGGCGGGGCCGGCTGCCGACCAGGCGCGGTCGGGGGGTGCTGCCACGACGGCGCGGCGGACGCGGTCTGCGTCGGAGCGCCGGGCTGGGTGGGGGGCTGCGCGTGATCGGCTGATTCCCGCGGGAAGCCTGTCGTCATCGTCGATGCTCCTGTCGGTCCGAACGACCGGGCGTGCGGACGCGGCGAGATCGTGCCACGCGGGAGGTCGGCGCGACAGGGCCGGCCGGACGGCCCTCGCACGGGGCGGCAGGACGGGCTGGTCGAGACGGCCAATCGGGCGTTCGGCGCAACACGGCGAGCCGGATGATCCATGGCGGGCCGACCCGCGCTTGCGGCGGGCGAGGCGCCTGGCGCCGCTCACTCGAACGGCGGCTGTCCCACCTCATCGAGCGCGACGCGGTAGAGCGCCGCGCCGTCGAGCGCGGTCGACGGCGACCGGAGCACGGCCAGGTCGTCGACGAGCGCCTCCTCGAGCCGGGAGCCCGCGAGCCAGTCGACGATCCGGACGGCGTGCGCGGCGAACCGCAGGGCCTGGAGCGTCTCGGATCGCGCGGGGTCGTCCCAGAACCACGCGTCGGACTGGAACATCGAGAGCCGTGATGCCTGCGCCGCGAGGAGCTCCTCCAGCAGCCGCGCTTCGCGCGCCCGGTGCGACCGGCCCGCCGGTGTCGCCGTTCGCCCGGCCGGTTCCTGCCGGGCGGCATCCGCAGGCGCGACGGGCGCGTGCGCCCGGCGACCGCCGGCCTCATGCGCGCCGGCCCCCGCAAGCACGCGGGCCACGTATGCCCCGGCTGTCGTGTACCCCGACACGACGTCGACGTAGCCGTCCCGCGCCTTCCACGGGTCGATGCCGAGCGGCGCGACGAGCCGCTCCGTGACCGCGTCGATTCCGGCCGCGAGCCGATCGAGCGCCATCCGGAGCGGCTGCTTCCAGCGCGCGTCGGCCGCGTCCGGGCACTCGGCGCTCCAGCGGAGGATGCCGTGGTGGCACGACCAGCTCGTGCGCTCGTGGATCGTCATCGCGGGAAGCGGGGGCCGTCCGCTCGCAACCAGCATCTCGCCCAGCGATCCGACGTCGAGGTGCGGGCCTCCCGCGACCTGCCCGTACCACGTCGTGAGCCGCGCAAGGAACAGCTCCCGGAAGGGCTGGTGGTGCCCGTACAGCTCACCGTCGGTCGCGATGAGCGCCAGGGGTGCGTCGCCCGAGGGGAGGGGATCGGCCAGGCGTGGCGCGACCCGCGTCCGGACGAACTCGTCGGCGTTCCGCGTCGCGGCAGGATCGAAGCTGGCGGCAGTCGAGAGGCCGCGGTCGTAGAACATCACGACGAGCGACCGCCCCTCGCCGACGTCCACGCGGTACGGACGTCGGGTGTCGAGGTCCCCGTCGGTCCCGGCCTGCCACGGCGCGAGGATCGTGTACCGCACGCCCTC
Organism: Chloroflexota bacterium; assembly: GCA_021785175.1. Lineage (GTDB taxonomy): Bacteria > Chloroflexota > Limnocylindria > Limnocylindrales > CSP1-4 > JAJYNJ01. Next base: position 24,963 of record JAJYGH010000043.1, read on the forward strand.
TTCCGCGCACAGGCGGAGCGTCGCGAGGTCGACGGCCGTTTCCGGCAGCCAGATCCCGGTCGCCCGGCGGCCCATGCGGAGCTCGAAGTCCCGAAGCCCCCATCGGATCTCGGTCCGCCGGTCGCGCATCGAGGCGAGCGGCAGGATCGCGTGGTGGTACCCGACGGCGATCGCGTTCGTCCCCTCGTCCTGCGCCACGATCATGTCGTGGACGTCCGGGCGGTACCGGCGGAGCCACGTGGCGAGCGCGGGGCCGATGTCCCATCCGATGTGCCGGAAGTTCCCGCGCGCCGCGTTCGGCGCGTAGCACTCGTCGGTGACGCGCGCCGTCCAGTCGTGGGCCGGCGCTGACGTGGGATCCGGGGGGATGTCGCCGCTGAACGGGTCGCGCCGGTCGGGCTGGTAGAAGTGGCCGTGAACGGCCAGCCGGCCAGTCGTCATCGCTCCTGGGCGCGATGGTCGCGCGAGCTCGTGACGTCGAACCGGACGCGGCACGCCGCTGTTGCCCCGGGCGCGAGACGCAGAGGCCATGTCAGCAGCAGCGAGCTGCCCTGGTACTGCCGCTCGAAGCCTGACTCCGAGTTCGAGACCGTCTCGACCGGATACCACGACACATCGGCAGCCGGGTCGAGCGTCGCGTCGATCCGTGCGCCCTCGGCGGTGTTCGCGAACGCGAACCGCGCGAGGCGGCCCGGGTGCTCCATCGAGTCGTGCGGGAAGCGCCGCGCCCCGCCCGCTCCGGACGCCGGCGACGCGCCGGTCGGTTCGGCTGCGGGCACTTCGTACCACGCCGCCGGGTTGTGGCCGCCGCCCGCGAGGTCGATGTTCCACTCGAGCACGAGCTCCGCGTCCAGCGGCACGTCGCCGTGATGCCCCACCTCGACGTCGAGCGAGAGCGACGGGTCGAGCCGGTCTCCGGCGATCCGCAGCGTCTTGCGTGCGACGATGAGCTGGCGCGCGGCGTGAGCGGCACGCTCCGCGACCAGCTCCCCGTCGGCGAGGCGCACGACGCGATACGGGTCGTCAACCGTATCCGCGAGCTCCTCGACGGTCTGGCGCCGGAACGCCTCGGCGTCCGAGCCGACCGGCACGATGTGGAGCAGCGCGGACCGCCGCTCGTGCCGGTCGTAGATCAGTCGGCTCGAGAGCCCCGGCTCCTTCGCGGCCACGACGTCGTGGATCGTCTTCGGCGCGCCGCCGGTCGTCGCCTCCGCGGCGCCGGCCGCGGTGCCGGCCCGAAGCTCCGCGGCCCGCTCGTGCGCGACGAGCGTTGCGTGGTACGCCTCGGGCCTGCGGCGGACGACGGACGCGAGCGCGAGCCGGGTGGCGCGCAGGTCCCAGGTCGCGATCGTTGCGCCCTCGGCCACGTCGACGATCACGACCTGCCCGCGCCCGGCGAGGTACGCCTCGGGGATCCCGTCCATGTCGGCGTCGAGGAGGGTCGAGCCACGGGCCGGTGCCGTGGCGAGGTCGAGGGGGACGCGCCGGGCGGGCACGAGAGATCCGGACTCCCGGCGCACACCCTCGCCCGTCGCTTCCCCGGCGTCGGTGTGCCGCTGCGTCCCCGCCGCATCCGCGTCCGAGGCGCCGGCTCCGACCGGCGTTCCGTCCATCCGCCCGCCCGCCACCACCGTCAGCTGCTCGGCGATCACCTGCGCCTCGAGCGCAGCGCTGCCGACGATCGCGGGCGACGCGATCGCCATGGGCACCCCGAGCGCCTCGGCCGTCTCGCCCGCTTCGGCCGTCGACGCGCGCGCGGCGGTGCCGGCCGTCGCCGTCGCGGCGGTTCCCTCCGCCTCCGCTGTCCCCGCCGGCTCTGCCGTGGCGTCCGCCAGATCCTCCGCGGCGATCAGGTGCGCGCTCGTGGCGAGGCGCATGTGCACGATGTAGATCCCACCGAACAGCCCGTGCCAGTAGCAGTCGTTCGACTGCCCACGGAAGAGGTGGTCGCGTGCGGCCTCCTTCGCCGGCCCGGCGCGCATCGCGTCGACCTTGGCCGACGCGCGGAGCATCTGCTTGTGGAGGTCGTTGATCTCGCGGTAGCGTGCCTGGAAGTTCCGCCAGAACCCGCCCCGGAGGAAGCGGCGCTCGGGGAGGTTCCCGTCGGTCGCGCGCTTGATGAGCGCGGTGAACACGTTCGAGTCTTCCGGCGGCAGCGCCCACTCGCCCATCTCGACGTACGAGGCCGTCGGCACGTACACGCGGCCGATCGGCGCCTCCCGCTCGAGCCAGTCGGAGGGCGTGGTGGTCGTCAGCCAGCTCGCGTTGTCCTCGATCAGGCCGAAGAACCGGTCCACCCACCGGTTGCGGCTCCAGCAGTGCTCGTACGTGCCCGGCCACGCCCCGAACTTCTCGCCGTCGTCCCCCATGAAGCCCAGCCGGTGGCCGTCCTCGGTCGCGTTGTCCCGGAGGTGCGTGATGACGTCGCCGGGCTCTCCGAACGGGATGCGATACCGGAGACCCTGCCCCGTGCCGAACACGCGGAGCAGCCGGCCCTGGTCCTCTGTGACGTACGCGCCCCACATCGCGTCCTCCGGCACCGCGGCGGCGCGGAAGTGGTTGTCGTCGAGGATCGTCCACTCGTAGCCGGCGTCCGCGAGGACCGACGGCAGCTGCGGCTCCCATACCCGCTCGGCGAGCCAGGCGCCCTGCGGACGCCGCCCGAAGAGGCGCTCGACCTCGTCCGCCATGCGCACCAGCTGTCCGTGCCGATCACGTTCCGGCAGCGACACCAGCACGGGCTCGTAGTAGCCACCGCCAAGGACCTCGACCTGGTCGCGTGCGACGAGGGCGGCGAGCCGCTCGAGGAAGTCGGGATGGGCGTCCTGCAGCCACTCGATGAGGGGACCCGTGTAGTGGAGCGACAGGCGGACGGCGGGGTGTCGCTCGAGCGCCTGCAGGAGCGGTTCGTAGGCCGAGCGGTAGACGTCCTCGAAGACCCAGCCGAAGTTGCCCACGGGCTGGTGGTTGTGGATGGCGAGCGCCAGTGCGATGCGGCCGGTCACCGGCCTCCCTCCATCTCCCTCTCGTCGACCGCCCGGATCGACGGGCCCTCAGGCCTCCTGCTGCGTCGGAACCTGCCCCTGCTCGCCATCGCCCGCAGCAGGTCCGCCGGCGGTTGCGCCGTCACCCATGGTCGATCCGGTTCGTGCGGTGCGCCTGGTCGCACCCTCTCGCGCCGGACCCGTGCCGTTGCCGCCCGCCTCGGCCGTCGACCGCCGCCGGCGTCGGGCGGGCTTGCCGCGACCGGCGTTGCGAGCCGCCGGGAGATAGAGCTGCTCGGTGTACTCCTCGATCATCCGCGTGGTCGAGAACTGCCAGATGGTGGTCCGGATCGAGTTGCGGGCGGTGTCCAGCCACGCCACCGGCAGGCCGTTGCGATCCCGTTCGTAGTACCGGGGCACGACCTCCTGCTCGAGGATCCGGTACAGCTCCTGCGCGTCGGCCCAGTCCTGGGCCCCCTCGTCGGGGTTGGTCTCGCGCCCGCCGATGGCCCAGCCGTTCGAACCAGTCCAGCCCTCGTCCCACCAGCCGTCGAGCACCGACAGGTTCACGATCCCGTTCACGGCAGCCTTCATGCCGCTCGTCCCCGACGCCTCCAGCGGGCGACGCGGGTTGTTCAGCCAGACGTCGACGCCCTGGATCAGGAAGCGCGCGACCCGCATGTCGTAGTCCTCGATCATGAAGACGCGGCCGCGCAGGCGCGGCGAGCGGCTGCGCTCCCAGATGTCCTGGATCACACGCTGCCCGGGACGGTCCGCCGGGTGGGCCTTGCCCGCGAACACGATCTGCACGGGCCGCTCGGGGTTCCAGAGGATCCGCGCCAGGCGCTCCTCGTCGCTGAACAGCAGCGCGGCGCGCTTGTAGGTCGCGAACCGCCGCGCGAACCCGATCGTCAGGGCGCTGCCGTCCATCAGGTGCCCGATCGCCTCGAGCTCGTCCGGGGACTCACCCTGCCGTGCGAGCTGCGCGAGCAGCCGACCCCGGACGAAGTGCGCCAGCTCGAGCTTCTGCCGTGTGTGCGCTGCCCAGAGCATGCGATCCGGGATCTGGTCGAGCCGATCCCAGAACCGCTTCGTGCGGACCTCGGCGTCGAGGTCGTCGAGGTCCCCGCCGCGATCCTGGTACAGGGTCCGCAGTGGCCGTCCCACCCAGCTCGGGACGTGGATCCCGTTCGTGATGCCGACGATGGGGTGCTCGAGGATGGCTGCCCACGTTGCGTTCGCTGTCTCCGCGTGGAGGTGGCTCACGGCGTTCGCGGCGTTCGTCAGTCGCAGGCTGAACGCCGTCATGTCGAACTCGGCGGGGTTTCCGGCCACGTCGCGCCCGAGATCGAGGATCCGCTCGAGGTCGACGCCGTCCTGGCCGGAGAGCGGGGCGGCGAGCCGGCGGACCAGCTGCGCGTCGAAGCGCTCGTTCCCGGCGGAGACCGGCGTGTGGATCGTGAAGACGGAGTCGCGCCGGACGCGTGTCAGCGCCTCGTCCAGCGGCAGTCCCTGGGCGACGAGCTCGCGGGCACGCTCCACCAGCATCATGGCGGAATGGCCCTCGTTGAGGTGCCACACGGCGGGGTCGATGCCGAGCGCCCGCAGCGCGCGCACCCCGCCAACGCCGAGCACCATCTCCTGGCAGAACCGCATCTCTCGGCCCCGGACGTACAGGATGCTCGTGATCGGGCGGTCCGGCGGGACATTCTCCGCGATGTCGGTGTCGAGCAGCAGCAGCGGGACCCGGCCCACCTGGGCGAGCCACACGGCGCACCACACCGTCCGCCCGGGCAGCTCGACCGGGATCGTCAGGGGATCGCCCTCGAGCGAGGCGACGCGCAGCAGCGGCAGCCGGAGCGGGTCGTAGTCGGGGTATGCGTGCTCCTGGTGGCCGTCCGCGTCGATCGTCTGCCGGAAGTAGCCGCGATGGTAGAAGAGGCCGACCGCGACGAACGGGAGCGCCATGTCCGATGCGGTCTTCGCGTGGTCGCCGGCGAGGATCCCGAGGCCACCGGAGTAGATCCCGAGCGTCTCGGTGAGGCCGTACTCGGCGCAGAAGTAGGCGATGGGTCCCTGCAGCTCGTCCGCGTGGTGCCGCGTGAACCAGTGGCCCGCACCGTTCGCCATGTAGCGCTCGAAGTCGGCGAGGACGGTCTCGTACTCCGCCATGAACGCCGGGTTCTCGAGCTGGGCGGCCCAGCCCTGGTGGCTCATGAGGATCGCGACGGGGTTCCGGTAGCGCGACCACAGCGCGGCGTCGATGTGGGCGAAGAGCTGGCGCGCCTCGGGATGCCAGGTCGGGTAGAGGTTGTACGCGAGTGCCCGCAGCCCCTCGAGTCGGGCCGGCAGACGGAAGGCCGGCGGGGGCAGCGTGGGGATGACGGGAGCGTGCTGCATGAGGGTCTCGATGCTACACGACTCCGGGTCGATAAACCGATTTACTCCCGCGTACGGGAAGGTGGGACGTACGATCGGGGCCATGAAGATCGCGATGGTCAGCTCCGAGTGCGAGCCGTTCGCCAAGACCGGCGGGCTCGCGGACGTGGTCGACGCGCTCGCACGGGCGCTGGGCGAGCTCGGCCACGAGGTCGACGTCTACCTGCCCCGCTACCGCGGCCTCGAGCCGCCCGGGCCGGTGCAGCGGATGCATCTCGAGGTCCCGACGCCCGGCATCGAGGGGGCGTCGCGCACGGCGGATGTCGATGTCCTGTCTGCCCCGGCCGACGGGTACCGCCTCCGGCTCGTCGACCACCCTGGCAGCTTCGACCGGCCGAACTACTACGGCGACGGCGGCTCCGACTACCCCGACAACGGCGCGCGGTTCGCGCTGCTCGGCCGCGCGGCGCTCGAGACGATCCGCGCCGAGAGGGGCGGCGTCGCGATCCTCCACGGGCACGACTGGCAGGCCGGCCCGGCGGTGCTCCTTCGCGACCACGTCTACGGGTCGGACCCGGTGCTGCGCGGCATGGCGACCATGGTCACGTGCCACAACCTCGCGTACCACGGATGGGTGCCGCGGGCGCGCGCGGACGCCCTCGGCCTGCCGCGGACGGTGGGCAAGGCGGACGGCGTGGACCTCCTGCGCGAGGAGGTGCGCGAGGCCGACATGGTCAACACCGTGAGCCCGACGTACGCCCGGGAATCCCGGACGCCGGAGTACGGGGCCGGCCTCGACGACGTCCTGCGCGAGCGCGGCGACACGTACGTCGGGATCCTGAACGGGATCGACCCGCGGCTGTGGGACCCGGAGACCGACGAGGCGCTCGTCGAGCGGTTCTCCTCGATCGATCTCGCCGGGAAGCGCGCATGCAAGCAGGACCTCGCGGTGCGCCTCGGGGTGAACGCGTTCCCGGAGGCGGGCGCGGCGACGGGGGCGCGCAGGGACGGCGAGCCGCAGATCGGCTGGGGGGCGCGAGGCGCGCCGCTGTTCGGGCTCGTGGGGCGGCTCGACCCGCAGAAGGGATTCGACCTGCTGACCGGCGCGGCGGAGGCACTCGTGGCAGCCGGCGCACGCATGGTCATCCTCGGCACGGGCGACGAACGGCTGATCCGCGACCTGCGCGGTCTCGCGGAGCGCTGGCCCGACCGGATCGTGATCCTCGAGCGATTCGACCGCGACGAGGCGCGCCGGATCTACGCGGGCAGCGATCTGCTGCTGATGCCGTCGCGGTTCGAGCCGTGCGGCCAGAGCCAGATGATCGCGATGCGCTACGGGACGGTCCCGCTCGTGCGCCGGACGGGCGGCCTCGCGGACACGGTGATCGACGCGGATGAGCGACCGGGCGACGGGGATGGGTTCGCGTTCGGACCAGCGGACCCCGAGGCGCTTGCGAACGCGGCACGTCGCGCGGTCGAGGCCTATCGCGACGAGACTCGATGGGCGGCCATCGTGCAGCGGGCGATGGGCCGTGACTTCGGGTGGACGGCGTCGGCGCCGCGCTATCTCGCGGCGTACGAGCGGGCGATCGCGATTCGCGCCCGCGGGTGGCCGGGGCCGGTGCGGCCGGGCGCGCGCGTACCCGGTTTCTAACC
>JAJYGH010000018.1 GCA_021785175.1 Chloroflexota bacterium
GAGAGCTCGCGTCGGCTCATTCAGGTCCCACTCGGGCCGCGGGGAGAGCTCGCGAGTGGGAGAGAGCCCGCGGGTCCCACTCGGGCCGCGGGGAGAGCTCGCGAGTGGGAGAGAGCCCGCGGGTCCCACTCGGGCCGCGGGGAGAGCTCGCGTCGGCTCATTCAGGTCCCACTCGGGCCGCGGGGAGAGCTCGCGAGTGGGAGAGAGCCCGCGGGTCCCACTCGGGCCGCGGGGAGAGCTCGCGAGTGGGAGAGAGCCCGCGGGTCCCGGAGGCACGTCCCCGCACGCTCCCGAGCCCGGAGCACGAGTGCTCGACGCCCCCGAGTCCCCCCGGGCCCCGAACCCCCGGCCCCGGGCCCGAACCCCCACGCCCTCGAGCCCGGGGGCCAGACTCGCGACGAGTCAATGACACCTTGTCCGCGAGCGCGCCGAGTGGCACTCTGAACGGCGGAGGGAGCGGCGGAGGGCCGCCGCGAACAGCCGGCAGCCCGCGGGTACGCCCGCGCCTCTCCCCCCGACACGGTCGCGCAGCCGGGATCGGTCGGCAGTCGGAAGCGAGGGGGTTGCATGAGCTGGATCTCGCGACAGTTCCCGACCCGGGTGATCGTCCTGATGCCCGTGGCGATCGCCATCAACATCGTGCTGGGTTACACGGTCCAGACCGTGCTGAAGCTGCCGATCTACCTCGACTCGATCGGGACGATCCTCGTCGGCGTCCTGGCCGGGCCGATCGCGGGCGCGCTGACGGGCATCCTGTCGAACATCATCTGGCAGTACGCGCCCGGCATCGGCGGCGGGAGCATCGGACCGTTCGCGATCACCGCCGGCGTCATCGGCCTGCTTGCCGGACTGTGGGGATACCTCGGCGTCTACCGGCCGCGCCCCGCGACCGGCTCGCGCCTGTACCTCGCCGCGATCGTCGGCGTGGCCGTCATCCTCGTCCTGGCCTCGCGCATCTACGACAACCCCGCCTACACCGACCCCAACCAGGGCGGCTATCCCGCGTGGGTGTTCGCGGCGATCGTGGCGATCGCCGTCATCGCGAGCGTCGTCATCGCGGGCTTCATCCTGATCCGGCACGACGCGGCAGGCGCATACGTGGCGGTGGCCGGCGCAGTGACGGGGATCGTCGCGGCGGTCGTATCGGCGCCGATCGCGGCATACCTGTTTGGCGGCGTGACCGGTTCCGGCACGGACGTCATCGTGGCGGCGCTCCGGCAGGGCGGCGCGGACGTCTTCAACGCCTCACTCGGGCAGGGCCTGTTCTCGGATCCGATCGACAAGACGATCACGAGCTACGTCGTGTTCATCGTGTTGATGAGCCTCTCCCCGCGGATCATCGCGCGTTTCCCACTCGGGGAGCGGACAGTGGGAGATCGAGCGCGCAGCCTCGCGTGACGGCGGGCGCCGGCAGCGCACAGGCAGAGGGTCCGCAGCCGCCTCCCGCCTCCGTGCGACCTCGGCGGCCCGAGTCCGCTCCGCCGCCCCGACTGCCCGACTACGTCCTGCGCCAGCCGCACGGGACGTATCACGCCCTGAACCCCACCACCAAGCTCGTCATCGCGTTCGCCGAGGCCGCGATCGCGTTTGGCGTCCGGGGCTGGATCGGGCCGATCGCGGTCCTCGTCGTGCTCGCCATCACCGCCTTCGCCGCGGGCGTCGCGCGGCGCATGGTGCCGTTCGCGCTCGCGACGATCCCGCTCGTCATCTCGATCCTGCTCGTCAACACGCTCCTCTACCCCGGCGCGCACGACGTCATCGTGCGGGTCGGGCCCCTGGCGCCGACCTGGAGCGGCCTGACGGCCGCTCTCCAGGCGACCCTCCGCGTCATCGCGTTCGCGCTGTCGGCCGCGATCCTCGGCCTGACGACGCCGACCGACGATCTGCTGTCCGACCTCGAGCGCCGGGGGCTCGGACGACGAGGCACGTTCGTCATCGGATCGGCGATCCGGATGGTGCCGCGAATGGGCGAACGGGCGAGCGAGATCACGGACTCGCAGCGCGCCCGGGGGATGGACACGCAGGGGAGCGTGCTCCGCCGCGTTCGGGGCGTCATCCCGCTGGCGGGGCCGATGATCTACGGGGCGCTGACCGAGGTCGAGGAGCAGACGATGGCCCTCGAGGCGCGGGCGTTCTCGGCTCCGGCGCGCCGGACGGTGATCCGCGTGCTTCCCGACAGCGCCACGCAGCGCATCGTCCGATGGGTGCTGTTCCTCGGCGCGATTGCGGCAGTCGCGGCCGAGATCTCCGGAAGGCTGCACCTTCCGTGAGCGCCTCGGCGCGCGCGGGGGCCGGGCACGCGGACGGGCGACCGGCAGCATGACCCTCCGGCTCGCTGCCGCCCGATACCGCTACGCGGGCACCCCGCGCGACGTCCTCGACCGCGTCGACCTCGAGGTCGCGCCCGGTCGCGTCACCGGGCTCGTCGGTGCGAACGAGTCGGGCAAGAGCACGGTGTGCCTCGTGGCATCCGGGCTCGCGCCGGCATCCATCGGCGGGCGTCTCGAGGGATCGGTGACGATGGACGGTGTCGAGACCGTGACGCTCGCGCCGCACGAGCACGCACAGCGGTGTGGCGTGCTGTTCCAGAACCCGACGACGCAGCTGAGCGGTACGGCCGTGACCGTATGGGAGGAGGTCGCGTTCGGGCCGCGCAACCTGGGGCTCGATGTGCCGCAGATCATCGAGCGCGTCGAGTGGGCGCTCGAGACGCTCGGCATCGCCCTGCTGGCCCCGAAGGATCCTGTGCGGCTGTCCGGCGGGCAGGCGCAGCTCGTCGCGCTCGCGTCGGTGCTGGCGCTCCGGCCGGCCTACCTCGTCCTCGACGAGCCGACGAGCCAGCTGGACCCGCAGGGCACACGGCTGGTGGGCGAGGCGCTGGCGGGGCTGGCCGCCGAGACCGGCACGGGCATCCTCATCGTCGAGCACAAGACCGAGCTGCTCGCGGCGATGGCGCACGACGTCGTGGTGCTCGACGCTGGCCGCGTCGCGCTTTCCGGACCCGCGGGCGGCGTGCTCGCGGACCCGCGACTCGCCGACCTCGGCGTCGAGCCACCGGCGGCCGTCAGGCTGCTCCGGGCGATCGAGGCGGCGGGGCTGGCTCGGGACGCGCAGCTGATTGCGGCCGTGGAGCAGCCGGTCGCATGAGCATCCCGATCACTCTCGAGTCCGTCGTGTTCGTCTACCCCGACGGCACGCGCGCGCTCGACGGCGTGGATCTGCGGATCGGATCCGGGGAACAGGTCGCCATCGTCGGGCAGAACGGCTCCGGCAAGTCGACGCTCGTCCGGCAGCTCAACGGCCTGCTCCGGCCGACCGAGGGCCGTGTACTGATCGACGGCACGGACGCCGCCGCCCTGCATGTGGCTCAGCTGGCCGCGAAGGTCGGGCTCGCGTTCCAGAACCCGGATCGGCAGATCTTCGCGGGACGGGTGCGGGCAGAGGTGGCGTTCGGACCGCGGAACCTGGGGCGCGCCGACGCGGACGTGGAGCGTGCGGTCGACGAGGCGCTCGAGGCGGTCGGACTGTCGCGTACCGGCGAGGCGAACCCGTACGACCTCGGGTACTCGCGCCGAAAGCTGCTCGCGATCGCGTCGATCCTCGCGATGCGGACGCCCGTCGTGATCCTCGACGAGCCGACGACCGGACAGGACGCCCGCGGCGTCGCACGGGTGCGAGCGATCATCGAGCGGCTGTCCGAGGAGGGCCGGACGGTCGTCACGATCAGCCACGACATGCGCTTCGTGGCCGAGACAGCGCGACGGATCGTCGTCATGCGGGCGGGGCGGATCGCACTGGACGGGACGCCGGCCGAGGTGTTCGCGGAGCCGAACTGGCCCGCCCTGGCGTCGACCTACCTGGAGCCGACGCTGCCGGCACGCGTCGGAGCGCGACTCGGGCTGGTCGGGACGCCGACGGAGGCGGCCCTGGTCGAGGCGATCGGGGCAAGTCGCCCGGTGGGCTGAGCGGCGCGTCGCCCGTCGTCTCGGCGATACGAACGTCTCACACGGCCTCGCGCGAGCGTCGACTGCGTTCGTCGCCAACCGGCGATAAACTGGACGTTCGTTCATGGCGGCGCCTGCGCTGGTCTCGTCTTCTCGGACCTCGCGCCTGTCATTCAGTCGAGAAGCCAGAGACAGGGGGACACGTGTCCGGAACCGTGAAGAAGATCGTGTCGGATCGAGGCTTCGGCTTCATCGCCGGCGAGGACGGCAAGGAATACTTCTTCCACCGGAGCGGGGTCCAGCAGTCACTCGACTTCGACCGGCTCGCGGGTGGCGAGCGGGTGACATTCGATGTGCAGCAGAGTGACCGTGGGCCGCGGGCCGCGAACGTCCGCGCGGCGCAGGACTGACGCCTGTGGGCATGCACTGGCAGCGTTCCGCGGCAAGCCGGGCGGCGTCCGCGCCCGACGGGCCGGAGCCGGTCAAGCACGTCATCGAGGAGTACCGGCACCGCCTGCGGCAGGTGACGTGCACGTGCGGGTGGCAGGGCACGAGCGTCGAGGGCGACCCGAGCGGGTGGAAGGCGCACCTCGCCCAGGTGCGACGGGAGCAGCGCCGGGACGCTGCGGAGTCGCGCTGAGGCGGGCCACGCCGCGCTGACGCACCCAGGCTTTGCCGGCGGGTTCGGCGATCAGCGACCGCGTCGACCGTCTCCCGGTCCGTCCACCCCTTGACCCGCCGCCTACGCTGATGCGGTCGGCTGCGTTCCCGCCAAGGCGTCCCCAGATGACTGCGCGTCTCCCGCGCCCCACGCTCCATGCCCAGCAGGATCCGCCCGCTCCCGTGGCACCCGCGCGCGAGTCTCCGCCCGCGCGGCGGGCCGAGCCCGAGTCCACTGGCGGGACCGCGCCGGGGCCGTCCGCGTCCGAGGCCAGCGCGGACCAGGTCCTCAGCGCAAGCCCCAACCCGATCGTCGCCGTCGACGAGGCCGGGCGGATCGCGTACGCGAACCCCCGCGCCGAACAGACGTTCGGTTGGACGGCGTCCGAACTCGTCGGCCAGCCCGTCGAGATCCTGATCCCGAACCGCCTTTCCGATCGCCACGTGACCCATCGCGCGTCGTTCTTCGCGCGTGCCTCGGCGAGGCCGATGGGCATCGGCCTCGACCTCACCGCGAGACGGCGCGACGGATCGGAGTTCCCCGTCGAGATCAGTCTGGCCCCCGTGACGACGCCGGGTGGCAGCCTCGTGTACGCGACGATGGTGGACATCACGACCCGCAAGGCGCTCGAGGACCAGCTCCTGCAGGCGCAGAAGATGGAGTCGATCGGGCGGCTGGCGGGCGGCATTGCGCACGACTTCAACAACATGCTGTTCGCCATCCGCGGGTACGTCGACATGCTGCTCGAGGATCTCGACGCGTCGGGCACGCGGATCGACACGGCGAGGGTGCGGCCGAGTGTCGTCGCGATGGGCACCGCGGTCGACCGCGCGACCGCTCTTACCGCGCAGCTGCTCGCCTTCAGCCGGCGGCAGGTCGTCCGCCCGGTCGTCGTGGACCTCCGCGACGCCGTGACGACCGTCGAGCCGATGCTGCGCCGCGTCATCGGGGAACAGGTCCGGCTCGTGCTCGCGCTCGATCCCGCGACCGGCCAGGTCCGCGTCGACCCGGGTCAGCTCGACCAGGTTCTCCTGAACCTCGCGGTCAACGCGCGCGACGCGATGCCGCGCGGCGGCACGATCACGATCGAGACCGCGAACGTCCTGTTCGACGAGCCGTACGCCGTCGAGCACTTCGAGGTCGAGCCGGGCTCGTACGTGATGCTCGCGATGAGCGACACGGGGCACGGCATGGACGTCGAGACGCGGCGGCACGTGTTCGAGCCGTTCTTCACGACCAAGGAGCCCGGAAAGGGCACCGGCCTCGGCCTCGCGACCATCTACGGCGTCGTGCGGCAGGCCGGCGGCCACATCTGGCTGTACTCCGAACCGGGACGCGGGACGACGTTCAAAGTGTATTTCCCCCGCGCCGACGGGCCGGCCGAGCCGGCGGCACCGGCCGGCGCGCCGCAGCAGAAGGTGCGGGGGACGGTCCTGCTGGTGGAGGACGAGCCGACGGTCCGCGACATCTCGCGACAGGCGCTCGAGCGTGCGGGATACGGCGTGCTGCCCGCCGGCGATCCTCGGGAGGCGCTGGCGGTCATCGAGTCGGCGGCGCGGATCGACGCGCTGCTGACGGACGTGGTGATGCCCGACGTGTCGGGGATCGAGCTCGCACGCCGGTCGATGGAGATCCGGCCGGACGTCGGCGTGGTGCTGCTCTCCGGGTACGCCGCGGAGACGGCGGAGATCGAGGAGCTCGTCGGGCGTGGCGCCCGCTTCGCGAGCAAGCCGATCGCCACCCGCGACCTCGTCCGCATGGTGGCCGAGTCGATCAACGAGGCGGCGCGCCGGGCGTAAGTGCCACTCGCGACCGTGGAGGGGGCGCGCCCGGCACAGGCCACGGAGCGATGCCCGGGGCTGCCGCCCGGCTCGCCTCCGTTCGTTTCAGCCCCCATTCAGCGATCAGGCGGACAATGACGCTCAGGGCCGGATGAGATGCAAACGGCCCGAGCACGGCAACGGCCGTCGGGAGCGAACGAGCGAACACCCGAGTTCGTCCTCGACGGCGATCGGTGGTGACGACGCGATGATGTACTGGGGCTGGAACGTCGGGCCGGGCGGCTGGATCGGAGCGGTGACCGGCATGCTCATCTGGCTCGTGGTCGTGGGGTTGTTCGTGTGGATCGTCGTGCGGCTCGTGGCCGGGCCGCGCGGCCCGGACCGGTACTGGACGCCGGGGCCGGGGCCGGACGATCCCGAGCAGATCCTGCGCGCGCGGTTCGCCCGTGGCGAGATCGGGCCAGACGAGTTCGAGCAGCGGCTCGAGGTGCTCAGGCGCACGAGACCGCCTGTTCGGCCGCCCAAGTAGGCGCTCGTGCACGCGGTCGGTCACCCGTCGGGGCTCGTGATCTCCGATGGCTGGCCTGACCGCGGAACACGCCGGTCACTGTCCCTCGAGGGCCCCGCTCAGCGGAAGTGCACGCCTCCATCGACCAGGAACGTCTGGCCGGTGACGTAGGCGTTCGAGACCACGGCGACCACGAGGTCGGCGACCTCATCCGGCCGGCCAAGGCGGCCGACGGGGATGGAATCGGCCAGGTGCGCCGCGATGGCCGGGTTGTCCGTCAGCATGTCGGTCTCGATGAGCGCAGGCGCGATCGTGTTGACCGTGACGCCGTGCGGAGCGAGCGGCCGCGCGAGCGCGTGGGCGAGACCGATGAGCCCGGCCTTCGACGCCGAGTAGTGTGGCGCGAGGATGCCGCCGGTGAACGACGCGACCGACGACATCAGCAGGATCCGTCCCCACGCACGCTCCCGCATGCCCGGTGCGAGTGCCTGCGCGAGCAGGAACGGCGCGCGCAGGTTCACGGCGAGGAGCCGATCCCAGGCCGCCACGTCGATGTCTTCCAGGTCGACGCGCGGCCCGATCCCGGCGTTCGCCACCAGCACGTCGACCTGCCCGAGGCGCTCGACCGCCTCGCTCGCGACGCGTCGTACCTGGTCCGGATCCGCCATGTCACCACCGACGGTCACGGCCCGCCGTCCCGCCCGCCTGACGTCTCGCGCCACCTCCTCGGCTGCCTCACGATGGGATCCGTATCCGACCGCAACGTCTGCTCCGGCCCGTGCGAGCGCGATGGCGATCGCACGGCCGATGCCCCGCGACCCGCCGGTCACGAGCGCGCGGCGGCCCTCGAGGGGGTGGTCGGGCGGTGCTGAGCCGCCTCGGGCGTGGTCCGTGTTGCGACGCTGACTGGAGCTCGCCGTGTTCGGTGTCGAGTGCATGAGCCCATTCAACGCCGGGAGACGGTGTCGCGCGCCCTGTGGCGGCGCCCCTTCCTCTCACTCGCACGCCTGTCGACGCTCGCACACCTGTCGACGCGCGCCGAGGCACCCGATCGCGCCGGCATGGGATGATCCGGCGCGATGCAGCCGCTTGCCTTCATCGTCGGGGCCGTCCTGATCGCACTCGTGTTCTGGGACGTCTTCCCGACCATCGTCGCCCCCCGGCCCACGCCCGGCCGCTACCGCATCGCACAGTGCGGGGGCACCCGGGCGGACGCGCGTCCTCGGGCCTCGCGCACGCGGGATGAGTGACGGCGGGACCACGATCGCGATCGTCGCCGGGCTCGGCGCGGCGGCGTGCTGGACGGTCACGACGATGTCGTCGGCGGAGGCGAGCCGGCTGATCGGCGCCCGGCTCACGCTCGCGTGGGTCATGACGCTCGGCCTCGTGATCCTCCTGCCGTTCCTGGCGACCGAGCCCGTGTCGCTCGACGCTCGGTCGGCGTTCTGGCTCTTCCTGGTCGGCGCCGGCAACGTCGTCGGACTGCTCCTCGAGTACGCCGGGATGCGGATCGGGCGCGTGGGGGTCGTCGCGCCGATCGCGTCGGCCGAGGGTGCGGTCGCCGCGGTCATCGCCGCCGTCGCGGGCGAGTCGATCGCCCCCGCCGTCGGTGGCTCCCTTGCGCTCATCGCCGCCGGCGTCGTCCTCGCCGCGGGGCTCGACCCCTCGTCCAGGCCCACCGGCGACGTGCGCACCGCGCGCTTCGTGCCGGCCCTGTTCGGGCTCGGCGCCGCGCTCGCGTTCGGGACGGTGCTGTTCTCGGCGGGCCAGGTGAGCTCGACGCTGCCGCTGGCATGGGTCGTCCTGCCGGCCCGGCTGGTCGGCTTCGTGTTCGTGGCCATCCCGCTGCTGCTCACGCGCAACCTGCGCCTGACACGTGCGGCGGCGCCGTTCGTCACGCTGTCTGCCGTGATGGAGGTCGTCGGGTTCGCCGTCTTCACGATCGGCTCCGCGCACGACATCGCGATCACGTCCGTGCTGGGCTCGGAGTTCGCCGCGATCGCGGCAATCGCCGCCTGGATCCTGTTCCGCGAACGGTTGAGCCGCGTGCAGGTCGCCGGTGTGGGCGCGATCGCGGTCGGCGTGGCGCTGCTCGCGGCGTTCAGGGGATAGCGCGTCCTCGGGCCTCGCGCATCCTGTCCTGGAAACGGGGCGGGCAGGGCCCGGGGCGGGCTCGGAAACGGGGGGCGGCTCGCCGCTACCCGGCTTCCGACTCCCCTCTCCGGGCTTCCGGCCTCGCGGCCACTCCGTCTCGCGAACGCCGCACGTCGGCCTCCGGCCCTCGGTACTCCCCCACCTCGAGCGGGACCTCCGTCGCGACCCCGTCGCGGATCCGCCAGGCGCGCACCGCGGGGTCGTCGGGGTCGGCCAGCGAGCAGATCAGGTGGAGCGCGTCGGGGTAGAACGCGAGGTCGACGTCGGTCGGCGACGGCTCCGCGGGCGACCGAACGTGCGAATGCACGATCCCCCACACGACCTGGCCGGCGTCGTCGAGCTCGAGCATCAGCCGGAGCTGCTCCGTCGGATGAACGATGAAGCGGTACGGGGAGGCCGCGGCATTGGTGAGGCGATGGAACGTGGACGGCTGCCCCGCCTCGTCCGCCACACGGTCCGCCGACACGATCCCGCACGCCTCGTTCGGCCGGCACTCGAGCGCCCACGCCACGATCGCGTCGCGGAGGTGCCGCGGAAGCGCGACGGGCCGGGCCACGAGCGATCAGCCGACGCGGAACGGTCGAGCGCTGGGGAGCGGGGTGGCGACGACCCCCTCCGGCGACGGCCGGGCGAGCGAGTTCGCGGGCGCGCCGTCCCCGCATGCCGGACAGTGCGGGTCGCGGCGCAGCTCGAGCTCCTCGAACGACTCGTCGAGCGCGTCGTACAGCAGCAGCCGGCCGATCAGCGGACGCCCGATCCCGAGCAGCAGCTTGAGCGCCTCCGTCGCCTGCAGGATGCCGAGCGTCCCGGGCACGACCCCGAGCACTCCCGCCACCGCGCACGACGGCGCGAGCTCGGGCGGGGGCGGCGCCGGATACAGGCACCGGTAGCACGGCCCGAGCCCGGGCGCAAAGACCGTCAGCTGACCCTCGAATCGGAACACGCTCGCGTGGACCACCGGGATTCCGGCGGCGACCGCGGCGTCGTTCAGCACGTACCGCGTCTCGAACGTGTCGGTGCCGTCGAGGATGACGTCGTACCCCTCGATGATCCCGGCCGCGTTCGACGCGTCCAGCAGCTCGTCGTGGACCTCGACGCGGACCTCCGGGTTCAGCGCGCGGACGGTCTCCGCGGCCGACTCGGTCTTCCGGCGGCCGACCCGGTCCGACGGATGCACGACCTGCCGCTGGAGGTTGCTGAGGTCGACCGTGTCGAAGTCGACGATGCCGATCGTCCCGACCCCGGCGGCGGCGAGGTACAGGAGCGCCGGCGAGCCGAGCCCGCCCGCCCCGACGACGACGACGCGCGAATCGAGCAGCCGCGCCTGCCCCTCCGTGCCGATCTCCGGGATCAGCAGGTGGCGGCTGTACCGCCGGCGCTGCTCCGTCGTGAGCGCGCGCGGCTGCGTCGTCGGGCGGCCCTCGGCCTTCCACCGATCGAGGCCCCCCGCCATCGAGATCGGGTCTGCGTAGCCCATCTCGTGCAGCTCGCGTGCCGCGAGCAGCGAGCGGACGCCTGCCGCGCAGTACAGGAGGACCGGCGCCGCCCGGTCGGGCACGGCCTGCTCGATGTCGATCTCGAGGTAGCCGCGGGGGACGTGGATGGCGCCCGGGAGGTGGCCCTCGTCCCACTCGTGCTGCTCGCGGACGTCGACGACGGTGACGCCCGACGCGATGAGGGCGGCGGCCTCCGCCGGCCAGACCTCCCGGACGACCTCGCGCGCCTCGCGCATGAGATCGTCGTACGTGCGGCGCGTCATGGCGTGGCCCGGTCGTGGACCGGAACCTCAGGCCGACGCCGGCGGGGGCGCGACGGCGCGTCCCCGGGCGCTGCCGCAGGCTCCGGCGACCACGGGCGCGCGGCCCCAACGCGCTGCCGTCACGCGGGCTCCTCCTCGGTCTCGGCCTGCCACGTGACCCGGTCCTCGAGCGCTCGGCGCAGTGTGTCGACCGACAGCAGCGCGCACTTGAGCCGCGCCGGGCTGATCTCGATCCCCAGCTCGTCGACGATGTCCTTCCGGCCGATCTTCGCGACCTCGGAGAGCTGTTTCCCGCGGATGAGATCGGTGAGCATCGACGCGGACGCCTGGCTGATCGCGCAGCCGCGGCCGGTGAAGGCCACCTCGTCGACTCGGCCCTGCTCGTCGATGTCGAGCATGAGCGTCAGGCGGTCGCCGCAGAGCGGATTCGAGCCCTCCTGGACGACGTCGGGGTGGTCCAGGGAGCCGAAGTTGTGGGGATGCCGGTAGTGCTCGAGGATCTCGGCGCGGTAGAGGTCGTCCATCACGCGCAGTATCTCGCAGCCGGGCTGTGGTCGCCGTCGACCTCCGGCTGTCGGCGCCCGAACGAGGGGTGGCGCCGCGACGTGGCCGTCGGCGCCTCAACCGCCTCGGTCGGCCGGCGCCCCGCTCCGGCTGCGCCGGGGGGAACGGACGACCGGGCCGCGCCGGGATCCGTCGAGGAAGCGGCGGAGAAGCGGGCGGCGCTCACGCGAAGAGCTGCTGGACCTTGCGCAGGCCGGCCACGAGGCGGTCGATGTCGTCGGTCGTGCTGTACACCCCGAAGCTCGCCCGCGCCGTTGCCGCCTCGCCGAGGCGCTCGTGGAGGGGCTGCGTGCAGTGGTGCCCGGCCCGCACGGCGATCCCCTCGCGATCGAGGAGCGTCGCCACGTCGTGCGGGTGCACACCCGGGAGGTTGAAGCTCACGACCCCGCCCCGCTGGTATGCGGATCGCGGCCCGTACAACGTGAGCCCGGGAACCCCGCGCGCCAGCGTGTCGAGCGCGTACGCCGTCAGCAGCCGCTCGTGCTCGCGCACCCGATCCATCCCGAGCGCCGTCAGGTAGTCGACCGCCGCGCCCAGTCCGATCGCCGCCGCGATGTCGGGCGTGCCCGCCTCGAACTTCCACGGCACGTCGTTGTAGACCGTCGAGCGCAGGTGGACCTCGCGAATCATCTCGCCGCCGCCCATGTACGGTGGCATCGCCTCGAGCAGCTCGCGCCGCGCCCACAGCGCGCCGCTGCCGGTGGGGCCGAGCGCCTTGTGGCCGCTGAACGCGTAGAAGTCGCAGTCGAGCCCGGCGACGTTGACCGGCATGTGCGGCACGGCCTGCGCACCGTCGACCAGCACGAGCGCGCCCGCCGCGTGCGCCCGGTCGACCATGTCGCGGACGGGGTTGATCGTCCCGACGCCGTTCGAGACGTGGGTGAACGCGACGAGCTTCGGTTTCGTGCGCAGCAGCGCGTCGAACGCGTCCTGGACGAGCCGGCCCTGCGCGTCGATGGGGACGAACTCGAGGTCGGCGTCCTTCTCCTGCGCGACGAACTGCCACGGGACGAGGTTGGAGTGGTGCTCGAGCTCGGTGAGGACGATCGTGTCGCCTGCGCCGATGTTCTTCCGGCCCCACGTCGCCGCCACGAGGTTGATCGCCTCGGTCGCGTTCCGGACGAACACGATCTCGTGGCGATCGGGCGCGCCGATGAACCGGCCGACCTTCTCCCTGGCGGCCTCGTACGCCGCGGTGGCCTCCTCGCCCATCCGGTAGATCCCGCGGTGGACGTTCGCCGTGTAGCGCGTGTTGTAGCCATCGACCGCCTCGATGACGCTGCGCGGCTTCAGGCTCGTTGCCGCCGTGTCGAGGTAGGCGACCGGGCGGCCGCCGAAGTCGCGCTCGAAGACCGGGAAGTCGCGGCGGATCGCGACCGGGTCGAGCGGGTCGAGCTCCACGGCAGCGGGCGCGTCCGGCGCATCGGAGGCGGGATCGAGCGCCGTCCCGGCGCCGGTCCGCGGGACGGCGACGTCGCAGTCCGCGACCGCATCGGGACCGTCGACGGCCGTGCCCGGCTCGAGGATGTCGAGCGCGGCCGGGATGGTCGTGCCCGACCGTGGATTCGCCGGGTCCGCTCCGGTCCGCCGCTCGCCGATCGCCATCGTCAGTCCTTCCTTTGCCGGCCTGCCTCCGGCCGCCGCCAACAGGCGCCGGTCGCCGGTCGGTCGACCGCCCGCCATCGCCTCGTCAGTGCCCGGCCGTCTCCGGCTCGGGGGCCTCGTCGCCAACGTAGTCGTCGTAGCCCGCCTCGCGGAGCACGGGTGCGTAGCCCTCCTCCTCGAGCTGCAGCGCCAGGTCGCGACCTCCCGACTTCAGGATCCGGCCGCGCGCCAGGACGTGGACGTAATCCGGCGTGATGTAGTTGAGCAGGCGCTGGTAGTGCGTGATGAGCAGCACGCCCAGGTTCGGGTTGAGCTGCGCATTCACGCCCTCCGCCACGATCCGGAGCGCGTCGATGTCGAGGCCCGAGTCCGTCTCGTCGAGGATCGCGAGTTCCGGCTGGAGGATCGCCATCTGAAGCATCTCGAGGCGCTTCTTCTCGCCACCGGAGAAGCCCTCGTTGACGTACCGACCGGCAAACGCGTCGTCGAGCTTGAGGAGCGCCATCTTCTCGCGCATGAGCCGGCGGAACTGCCCCATCGAGATGCCACCGCGCGCCGGGTCCGAGGGGTCGTAGTCGCCGTCGCCGTCCAGGCCGCGCATGCGCGCGTTCCGCGCCGTGCGCAGGAAGCTCGCCACCGAGAGGCCGGAGATGGCGGTCGGGTACTGGAACGCGAGGAAGATGCCGAGCCGGGCACGCTTGTCCGGAGAGAGCCCCAGGATGTCGCGGCCCTTCCAGAACGCCTGACCCTGCGTGACCCGGTACGCCGGGTGGCCCATCAGCGCGTACGCGAGCGTGGTCTTGCCCGAGCCGTTCGGGCCCATGATCGCGTGCACCTCGCCCTTGGGCACGGTCAGATCGATACCCGCGAGGATCTCGCGGTCCGGCGCCGCGATGGGCACCACGTGAAGGTCGCGGATGACGAGGGTGTCTGCGCTCTCGGCGGCCTCGGGTGCCGCCTCGCCCGCGATCGTCGACGCGGCGCTCGGGATGTCACCGGCGCTCGGGATGTCACCGGCGCTCGGGCCGCTGCCGGGGTGCGCGGTCGTGTCGGGATGGTTGGTATCGGTCACAGCGGAAACTCGGCTCCTCGATGTTCGGCCGGGCGTCCGATCGGACCGGGCGGCGGCCGACGGCTGGTCAGACGACGACGTGCGCGGGATGGGCGCCGGGGGTCGGGATCGGCGGGGACGCGAGCTCGGCCAGGGTCAGCGAGTCGACCGCGGCGTTGATCGCGTCGCGGACCTTGACCCAGAGCGTGTTGACCGTGCAGAACGTCGTGCGGCCGCACTGGTCGGACGTCTCGCGGTCGTGCGCGGCGCAGATCATCGGGACGATCGGGCCCTCGAGGGCGCGGAGGACGTCGCCCATGCGGATCTGTTCGGGCGGGCTCGCCAGCGTGTAGCCACCGCGGGCGCCGCGATGGCTGACGACCAGGTCGGCCTGGCGCAGGCTCACGACGAGCTGCTCGAGGTACGGGCGCGGCAGGTCATCGTGCTCGGCGATGTCGGCGAGGCTCACGGGCCCCTCGCCGTAGTGGCGGGCAAGCTCGACCATCAGGCGTACGCCGTACTCGCCCTTCGTCGAGAAGTGCACGGCGCCGCTGCTCATGAAGCTGGTTCGCACGGTCGAGTCGCTGCCCCCGCTGGCCAGGTCACCGACGATCCGTCAGGGTTGCGCCGCCCGTCAGGGTTGCGCCGCCCGGCCTTGACCCGAGCGTCCGCGATCCTCCGAGCTCGCCGCCGTTCCTCGCGGAGCGACCCGTGCCCGGCGAACCACCGGCACGCCACGCCATTCCCGGGCAGCCGACGCAATTCCGACGGAAATCGTCGGATTTAGTCTAGTCGTCGCGTCCAGCTCCCGTCAACGCGGCCGTCGCCCGGGTGTGAGCGTCGCCCGCCCCTCGGGCAGGCCTGATGCCCGTCACCGTTCGGAGGCGATGCCTTCCGCGACACGTTCCGGATGATCGGCACGAACCGCAGCGCGGGACACGAGCGTCAGCGGGACCAGCAGCCAGACGAGCGCGAGCGTGCGGATCAGGTCCTTCGGGTAGAGCACCTGGAGCCACGACAGGAAGCACATCACGCTCGACAGAAGCAGCAGCACCGCGTCGACGGGCGTTCTCAACCGGGCGGCGAGGCCCATGCCGATCAGCAGTGCCGCGAGGCTCGCGAGCTCGATCGGGAGCATCCCCGCGCCGATCTGCATCGCGGAGAAATCCCCGCCGGCCATCGCCGCGGCCTTGCCCAGTGCGTCGACCCATCCGGCCAGCGGAACCGGCAGGGAGAGGAGGCCGGCACCTGTGAAGGACGACTGGCCGAATGTGACGGCAACGTACACGGACCACGCGACGTACAGGAGCGGGCCGGGCGCGAGGAAGACGAGCCGGCCGAGCCATGCGGCGCGGTCCCCGCTGCGAAGCCACTGGAGCGTCTCCCAGCCCGCGAGCGCGATCGGCACGAGCAGCAACGGCTCCTTCGTGAAACACAGCGGGACCAGGAGCAGCGACGCCAGGCGGTACCGGGACGTGAGCCACGCCCACAGCGTCAGGAGGAGCAGGGCGGCGCCGAGCGCCTCGCTGGTGTCATTCGCCACGGCGAAGATGAGGCCGGGGTTCAGGGCGACGAGCGCGCCGATCCAGCCGCTTGCTCCCAGCAGCTGGGCCACGCGGGCGAGTCCCCAGCCGGCGACCGCGATCGACAGCAGGCTGACGAGCGGCAGCGTCAGCGGCAGCCACCGGGGATCGAACAGGGCCAGGGCGCCGGCTATCCACCCATAGGCAGGGTGGCCGTACCGGTACGCTGCCTGGTCGATCAGGGTGTGCGCCGTGCCCTTCGCGATCGGATCGATCCCGATCGTGAAGAAGTAGATGCCATCGTAGTGCGAGCCGACGAATGCCCAGGCGCCGTCCGCCGCGCCTGCCACCCGGGCGATGGGATCGCCCGCAGACATTCGCACGAGCGCCGAGAGGCGCGCGCCGAACGGCGCGATCGAAAGCCAGACCGCCAGTGCTCCCACCGCCAGCGCGAGCGCGGCCGACGTGACGGCCGCGACCTGGGAGGAGGTGCGCAGGCGCGCACCGATCCCCGTTGTGCGCGGCCAGGCGCGGCCGTCCGTCCAGCTCGGCGCCGATCCCATTCCACTCTCCGGCAGGAGGCGATCCCCCGCTGGAATACTCGCACGCCGCCCGCCCTTCCGGCAGGTCTCCGCGCGGGAACGCTCGCCGCAGGGGGAGCCCGCGCCTGCAAGCGAGCGCTGCCGGCGCGAACCGCTGCCACCCGGCAAGCGGGCGAGGGGCGCCGACAGCGGGCCGGTTGGCCCATCGCCCGACGACAGCGGGCCGGTTGGCCCATCGCCCGACGAGGCCCTGTGGCACCCTATGCCGGATGCGCGGCTGCCTGACCATCCTCGCGCTCTCGCTGGTCGCGCTGTTCCTCGCGGCCTGGTTCCTGCCCCCGATCCTCGCGCGCGACGCGGTCGAGGTGGCGCTCAAGTCGTCCGGCTTCACTGCGACGAGCCTGTCGATTCACGTGTCGGAGAACCCGCCGCCGCTGTTGCTGCTCGGGCGCGCGGACCAGGTGCACGTCGTGGCGACCGGGGCGAGCGTCCGTGGGCTGCGGGCGCAGTCGCTCGACGTGACGCTGCACGACGTCGACGTGGCCACTCGCTCGTTCGCCTCGATTGAAGGGACACTGCAGGGCGCCAGCGTGCCGGAGTCGGGCGGAGGCCGGTTCTCGGTCGCCGAGGTCGACATCAGCGGGCCGACGAGCGCGGCCGTGACGACCCTCCACCTGCAGCCGGCCGATGTTGTCGCGATGGTGCTCGCGGCCGACCGGAGCGTCGGCGCCGACGTCCCGGTCGGCGTCGAACTCGTCCCGCCGTCCGGTCTGTCGCTGACGTTCGCCGGCAGGCAGGAGGCGGCCACGCTGGCCATCGGCGCGGACGGCAGTCTCCTGATGCGAGCCGGCTCGCTCTCGACCACGCTCGCACGCCCGGGGCCCGACCTCCCGCTCCAGCTGCGCACCGTCGCCGTCAACGCGTCCGACCTGGTCGTGACCGGGGCCATGGACGCGCGGAACCTCCTGCCGTGAACGATCGTGATCGGCGCTGCCGCGACTGCGCCCCTGCTCCGGACAGCGCCGCGCGATGAACGGCCGCATGCCGCCCGCACTCCGACTCATGGCCTCGGAGTGGCGCGCCTTCGCCGCGCCGACCTACCGCCGCTACCTCGTGCTCGCGCTGTGCCAGGGCACCGTGCTCGCGCTCTCCGGGACCGCGCTCGCGATCCCGCTGCTCCTCGAGCTCGGCCTGGGGCCCGGGCCGACCACGCTCGTCGCGTCGCTCGCGCTCATCGGGCCGGCCGCCCAGCTCGCCGTTCCCAGCGTCCTGCGCCGCACCGACGGCAACCTCCGCGTCCTGACCGTCGCATCGGCGGCGTTCGGCGAGACGCGCGGCCTGTGGCTCGGCGTGTTCGCGGCCCTCGTGGCGCTGGGTGTCGGCACGCCGCTGCTCGTGGCCGGGCTCGTGCTCGCGATGGTGGCCATGGGCGTCTTCTCCGGCGTGGCCGCCGCGAACCTCCAGGCGTGGCTCTCGGTGATCCTGCCCGAGCAGGAGCGCCGGTTCGTCGCGCCGCGGATCGTCGGGCTCGGCCTCGCGGTGAGCGCCGTCCTGCTGGTCGCGGTCGCTCTGGTGCTCGGCGCGGCCGCCACGTCATTCGGGGTCGGGATCTACGCCACGTGCTTCCTGGCAGCCGGTGTCGCCGGCGTCGTCGAGGTGGCGGCCCTGTCCCGACTGCCCCGACCCGGCCGAGTGCGCGTGCCGCACCTCGGCCCGGAGATGCCCGCGCCGCCCGGCTGGCGCCGCTTCGTGACGATCGCCACGCTGGCGAGCCTCGGGAGCGGCCTCGCCCCGTACTACTCCGTGTACGTGATCGCCGTCCTGCACGCGTCCGCCTCGTTCGCGGTCGCGCTCTCCGCGCTCACGTCCGGCGCGGCCGTCGTCGCATCGACGTTCGGGGCCGCCCTGCTCGCCCACAACTCCTCGTCCCGGCTGCTGCGCGTCGGATACCTCAGCCTCGGGGCCGGCTGGATCGCGGCGCTCGCCACGGCACCGCTGAACCCGATCGCGCTGCCCTGGTTCGTCGCCGTCGCCCTGTTCGTCAGCGCCGGCGGCGCGATCGTGCAGATCGCCACCAACGAGCGCCTGTTCCGGCTGGTCGCGGGCCCCGCCGTGATGACGCAGCAGGGGCGTTTCGTGGCGATCACGTCGGGTGCCACAGCCGCCGGCCAGCTCGCGAGCGCGCTCGCGCTTGCGGTGGCGCCGGTCGGCTACCCCGTGTTCGCCGCGCTGTTCGTCGTGTCCGGCGGGGCGCGCTTCGCCGCGGCCTCGCGGCTCCCAGTCCCGGAGTCGTGGTCCGACGCGACCGCGGTCATCGACCTGGCGGACCTCGGCCGGAGCTGACGCGTTCGGGCGGAACCGTTGTTGGGGACGCAGGAGCCGCACCGCCCGCTCTGCCGCCCGCGCTCGCGTCCAACGAGGGGTCGCGGATCCAGGGCGGGCGGTCAGTGTCGTGGCATCAGACAGGAACGTTGCGTGCCCATTGCACTTGGTGCCGAATTCGTGTGAAATCGGCGTCGAAAACGCGAACCGGTTTCGCGTTACTTACAGGTACACTTGCGCCCGTGACTGGATCTCGTACAAGGACGCGCGTCGTCGTTGACCAATCGGAACTCGCGCAGCAGATCGGCGCACGACTCCGTGCTGCCAGACTGTCCGCAGGCCTGACGCAGCAGCAGCTCGCGTCACCGCGGTACACGAAGGCGTACGTGAGTGCGCTCGAGAACGGCCTGTCGCGTCCCTCGATGGGCGCGCTGACGTTCTTCGCCGAACGGCTCGGGCTGCCCGCGGAGCGCTTCATCGGTAACGCGCCTGCGGTGTGGTCGCGGCTCGATGCCGACCTCGCGCTCGCGTCTCGCCGATGGGAGGCGGCGGCGCTGGCGTACGAGACACTCCTCGCGGCCTCGACCGGTCCCGCGCAGCGCGCGGAGCTGCTCCTCGGTCGCGCCCAGGCGCTCGCGGGCCTGGACGCCGGGCCCGAGGCGGCGGCCGCCGCGCGTCAAGCGGCGCAGCTGTTCGAAGGACTCGGCCGGAAGGACATGGTCGTCCCGTCGCGGTACTGGCTCGCATGGGGCGAATACCAGCAGGGCAATTTCGTCGAGGCAAGGGCGCAGTTCGAGTGGGTGCTCGAGCAGGTGCGCTCCGGGGTGCACGGGGATCCCGACTTCGAGCTGCGGGTCGTCATGGCGCTGGCTCGCACGGCCGCGCGTGTGGGAGAGGACGCGATCGCGGTCTCGTACCTCGAGGAGATCGACGCGCTGGACGAGCGCCTGGATGATCACGCCCGGGCGACCTACTACAACAGCCTCGCGTGCGCGCACCGGGAGGCCGGCGATTTCGAGGCTGCCATCCGGGCCGGCGTGGCGGCGATCGCGCTCTACCACGCCGCCGAGTCCGACCTCGAGATGGGCGCGCTGGAGGACGATCTCGCGGCGTCCTACCTCGCGCTCGGCGACGCCGCAAAGGCGGCCGAGCTGGCGGACGACTCGCACCTCCGGTTCGAGCGGCTCGGCGACGACAAGTACCTGGCGAAGGTGCTCGACACGCAGGCGCGCATCGCGCTCGCGCGCCAGCAGCACGAGGAGGGCAAGCGCCTGGCGCGCGAGGCGCTGAAGCTGGCCGAACGGACGTCGAACGCGCTCGCCCAGATCGACGCGCTCGTCACGCTGGCCCGCGCCGAGATCGCGGTGGGCCGGACCGATGCGGCCAGCGACCTGTACGAGCGGGCCGCCGCGGCGACCCGGAAGGCGGCGGCGCGCGGCCGCATGCGCGAGGTGCTGGCCGAGTGGGCCGAGCTGCTCGCGAAGACCGGCGAGCACCAGCGCGCGTTCGAGCTGATGCGCGAGGCCGTCAGGGACCAGTAGGTCCGCGACCGTCCGCGACCGTCGGCGGTCGTTCGCCGACCCGGGCGGCAGACAGACGTTGGGCCCGGATTCGGTCCGGGCCCAACTGATTCCCTGCGCGAGTTCGCTCGAGCGAACTCGGGGCTACGGCATCGCCGCGAGGCCCGAGACGAACGCTGCCGCCTTCGGTGACCCGAAGCCCGTCGTCATGTCCCAGCCGGTCTCGACCGGATACCCCGGCACGGGACCGGGCGACACCGACCCGTCGGCGTTGTACTGCCAGAGGGTGTTGTTCACGAGCTTCCCGCTGGCCGCCGTGCCCTCGATCGTCGGGACGACGTCCCAGTAGTCGCTGCTGCTCAGCGCGTACAGGTCGGGGTTGACGTTGCCGAGCGGCGCCTTGTTCGCGGCCGCGCGCTCCTGGTTCGCGAGCGCGATGAGCCCGGCGATCTGCGGCGTCGCGGCGCTCGTGCCGCCGTAGATGTGCCAGCCCGCCCGCTGGTAGTTCGGGTAGGCCGTGATGTAGACGAGGACGCCGCCGTTCACCGCCGCGTTCCACGCGACGTCGGGCACGCCCCGCGCGTTCGTGCCGATGACCGACGACACGCTCGACTGCCAGCTCGGCGTGGGGTAGATGGTGCTCGGCCCGCCGCCCGTCGCGGCCGGAAGCCAGCTCTCGTTCCAGACGACCTGGCTGTTGCCGCCAGACGTGTAGTTGAAGTACGCGGGGTTGAAGCCGCTCGACGTGAACGGGACGTCACTCGTGGGATCCCACGTCCAGCCGTACTGGAGCTGGGTGCCGCCGACGGCCGTCACGTAGGGGCTCGACGCCGGCCATTCCACCGTCGGGTACGAGTAGGTCCGGCTCTCCTTCTGGTTCTTCTCGAAGCCGGTCGTGCCGTTGTCGCCCGCAGCGCCGAGGAACGTGTCGCCGGCCGCGTTGCCGGCCTTGTAGACCGCGTCGAACTTCGCGGTCTGGGTCGCGCCGGCACCGCCGAACGTCGGCTCGGTCACCGCGAAGCTCTGCGAGAACACGGTCCCGTGCGGGTAATGGTCGATCGCCCACTGGATCGCGTTGAACAGGTTGGGGAAGCCCTGGACGCCGAGCGTCTCGGCGGGCGGGACCGCGAGCAGCACGATGTGGGCAAGCGGGGCGATCGAGTACGCCCATTCGATGTCGAGCGTGGCCTCACCCGACCAGTTCGCCGCTGCGCTCGGCCCGGACAGGCCGTTGCCCTTGAAGGTGTTCATGTACTGCGGGTTGCCCTGCGGGAAGACCTGGTCGAAATTCGGATCCGGCAGGTTCGAGAAGAACGCGTCGTGGAACATCTGCAGGTCGTGCGCCGCCGTCGGGCTGCCGTACGCATCGACCAGCACGATCGTCTGGCCCTGGCCCATGACGTTCGCGTCGTGGAGCGCCTGGACGTCGTATGCGGCGGCAATCTCGGACGGCGTGTAGCAGTGCAGCCACGTGTAGTGGACGGCAGGCGCCGGCGTCGTGCACGCGGGGGCCGGACCGGACGCGGGGCCGAGCGCACTGTCGGGCGCCTCGACGGCCTGTGGGACCATGACGGGCCCCGCGGCCAGGGCGACCGGCGCAGCCGCCGGAGCCACGAGCGCGAGCACGAGCGAGACGATCGCCGGCATGGGGACACGTGATCTCATGCACCCCTCCTACGCGCATCGCCGGCGTCGGTGCACACCGCCGCTCGAGGCGACGCTTCAGGAGTGAGGTATCGGCGGAAGGATGTAGCGAGGTGGCCGCCAACAGGGCGTTGCGCCTCGCTGGCGCCTATCAGACCCATCTCACGTCCGGGCATCCCCCCGCGTCTGCCTGCCGTGGACGTACTGGCCAGTCGCTCGGCCGTCAGTGATGCGGCTGTAAGGTCGGCCGCAAGGTCATGAGTACAATCTCACTATTCGCCAACAGGACTTCCTGGGCAGAAGGGGGAATGTTCCCGTTCATGTCCCGCACAACTGCACGCCCTTCCGGTCAGGCCCTCGCCGAGTTCGCGCTCGTTGTTCCGATCCTCCTCGTGCTGCTGTTTGGGGTCGCGGACTTCGGCAGGCTCTATACGAGCGTGATCGCGGTCGAGTCTGCGGCTCGCGAAGCCGCGGACCTCGGTGCCTTCGATCCGAGCAACTGGAACGCGGCGCTCTCGCCGACGAACCCAAGCCAGACGGTGGTCCGCATGGAGCAGGCTGCGTGCAACTCAGCCGCCCTGAGCCACCTCGAGGGCTACGCCGAGCCTCCGGGCACGGTCAACCATGCGACCTGCACAAACCCGTCAATGACATGCACGCTTGAGCAACCGGGACACAGTCCCGTTGATTGTGCCTCGTACACGGGCGGTTCCGGCGGCTGCGGGGATACTGCCACCAACCCGCCGTGTGTCGTACACGTCGCACTCACATACGAGTTCGACACGCTCGTCAGCGTGCCGTTCATTCCGTCGATGCTGACATTCACCCGCGATGCCCGCTATGCGGTATCCGGCCTCTCGACCGGGTCGCCGTGATGCCCAGCCGTTCGCCCCGAAGCGACCTTCACAAGCCGCAGCGACATCTTGGTCGCGGACAGGCGCTCGCGGAGTTCGCACTCATCGCCCCGGTCTTCCTGCTGGTGACCTTCGCGATCATCGAATTCGGTTGGTACGTCTACTCCGTCCAGACCCTCAATGAAGCGGCTCGGGAGGGTGCCCGCTACGCGATCGTCCACGGCTCGACCTCGCTCTGCCCCTCGGGGCCGATGCCGGGAGGAGCCCAGAACTGGTGCGACCCCACGGGAGCGAAGGTGGAGGCCGTTGTCAGGAACGCGGCTGTCGGGATCCCTGGCGCTTCGATCAGCTTCCCGACGCTGACCTGGAACCCGAACAACGGGCGCGGCAGTGTGTTCAGTCTCGTCGTGCAGGCGACCCACCAACCCCTCATCCCGATGGTGCCTTTGCCCCCGATCACGATCGAAGGAGCCTCAAGCCTTGTCGTCCAGCACTGACACGTCGCAGTCCAGACGCCGCCAAGCGGAGACCGGGCAGGCGCTCGTCCTGTTCGCCCTCTCGATCGTCGTCCTGCTCGGGATCGGAGCGCTCGTCTTCGATCTTGGCCAAGCGTTCGTGGACCGTCGCACGGAGCAGGACGTCGCGGACGCCGCTGCTCTGGCGGGAGCGCGATACCTGTCGTCGTGCCCGAGCCCACAGTCGAACGCGAACTGCCCAGCCGTCGTCAACGCCGCCGTCGCCCTTGCCGCATCAGAGGGCTACTCCGACGGCGTGAATGGCGTGCACGTTGTGGTGAAGGTGCCTCCGGGCGGTGAGACCGACTTCGCGGGGGCGCCTGACTCGGTCGAGGTCAGCATCACGGGCGTGCGAAGCTCCATCTTCGCGGGCATCTTCGGTCAATCGAGTCAGGGGACTGGCGCCCTGGCCGTCGCCCAGAACAGCACCGGCTACAGCCTCCCGTATTCCCTTCTGGCACTCGACCCCGGGAGCTGCGGAACGAACAAGATCAACGGCAATGGCGGCGGAGTGACCCTCGGGGGAACGATCCACGTCGACTCGAATTGCCCAAGTCAGGCGCTACTTCTGAGCGGCCAAGGCGTCCTGACAGCGCCCGAGTGCGACGTTGTCGGAGGCGTCCAGGTCTCCGGCGGCGCAACGGACAATTGTTCGAGCCAGCCGAGCGGTGTCACCGTCTACGGCGACCCGCTCGCGGAACTCCCTCCGCCGCCCCTGCCCGGCGCACCCGCGAGCGTCATCAAGGTCTCAGGAGGCACCAAGGGCATCCCGAACGGGTGTCCAGGGTCTGCGTCTCCAGCCACAGCGGCCAACCCGACCGGGTGTTCGTTCTCGTCACAGTACGACGGGTATGTGTTCCGCCTATTTCCCGGCTTCTACCCGGGCGGCCTGAACTTTCAGGGAGGGACCTTCTACCTCGAGCCCGGTATCTACTGGATCGGCGGTGGGGGCTACACGCAGAATGGCACCGGCAACGCCGTAATGAGCGTGGCGAGCGGAGCAACGACCTTCGGCGGCGGTGTCCTCTTCTACCTTGGCGAGGATCCGAATCCGACAGTGCAGGCCGGATGCGTCACTGCCCCCACAGGGCCAGGTTGTTACGCCGGCTGGTCGATGACAGGGGGTGCCTCGAACCTCCAAGTCCAAGGTATCCAGAGTGGGCCCTACGCAGGTATGGTCATCTACGTCGACCGAGGGTTCACCGGGGCCACCGTAAGCTTGAACGGAGCCGCAACGAACTTCAACATCACCGGGACCATCTACGCGCCCACGGCGCAGGTCACCCTGAACGGCAATGGCGCGACGAGCTTCTCCGCCCAGATCATCTGCTACGACTTTCAGACGAATGGCAACGGGGGATCGATCGACGTTCCGTACAGCTCGAATGCCTTCTTCCATCTGAAGGGCATCGGGCTCGTCCAGTAGACCGTCTGCCAGCCTCCACGTCCTGGCCAGCAGCCTGAGATGGGCTTGAACGCAGTACGTCCGGGATCGAGAAAGCCGGACTGCGTCGTGGTCGTCCGGATCAGCTCGCGCTGCTGTCAAGAGTCGTGCACTGACGGGCTGAGGGGCTGCGGAAGCTCCGGGCAGCAGTCATCCACGCCAGCTCCTGACAGCGGCCTGCACAGGACCCAGCCGCCCCAGCTCGCGTCAGTCGCCGTCCGCGCCCAGGTACCGCAGCGCCACCGCCGCGTGCAGCGCCGCGCCGACCGCCATCGCGTCCTCGTCGAAGACCACGCGGTTCGAGTGGGTCTGCGGGGCACTCGCCGGATCGACGTCCGCGGGCCGGCCGCCGAGGTGCGCCATCGCACCCGGGACCTTCTGCAGGACGTAGGAGAAGTCCTCGGCGCCCATGACGGGCGCATCCGGGACCACCACGTCGTCGGATCCGACCAGGTCGGTCGCCACCGTCCGCACCAGCTCCGCGAAGCCCGCGTCGTTCACGGTGACCGGATAGCCCTGCTCGATCTCGAGCTCGACCGACGCGCCGTGGGCGGACGCGATCCCTTCCGCCACGCGCCGGATGCCGTCCTTGAGCCGCGCCCGCGTCTCCTCCGACAGGGTTCGCAGCGTGCCCTCGAGGAGCGCCACCTCGGGGATGATGTTGTCGCGGGTGCCGGCGGTCACGTGCGCGATCGTGATGACCGCGGGGTCGAACACGCTGACGGTCCGCGTCACCAGCAGCTGCAGCGCGAGCACGATCTCCGCCGCGACCGGGACGGGGTCGAGCGCCTCGTGCGGCGCGGAGGCATGTCCGCCTCGGCCGCGCACCGTCATACGGATCGTGTCGGCGGCCGCATAGGTCGGGCCGGGCCGGATCGCGACCACGCCGCTGCGGTGCTCGTTGGTGATGTGGATCGCGAAGGCCGCCTTCACCGGCGTCGGTGCCCCGTCAAGCAGCCCCTCCTCGAGCATGTAGCGCGCGCCGTGCCAGCCCTCCTCGCCCGGTTGGAACATCAGCAGCACGTTGCCGGCCAGCTCGTCGCGCCGCTCAAGCAGCAGCTTTGCCGCTCCCAGCAGCATCGCGACGTGCGTGTCGTGCCCGCACGCGTGCATCGTGTCGCCCGTCTCCGACGCGAACTCGAGCCCGGTGTCCTCGTGGAGCGGGAGCCCGTCCATGTCGCCGCGCAGCAGGATGGTCGGGCCCGGGGTCCCGTCCCGGCGCCGCTTGCCGCCCTCGATGACGGCGATCACGGAGCTGACTGAGCGGCCCATCCTGGCCTCGAGCCCCATCTGCCTGAGCTCGCGGACGATCAGCGCCTGGGTCTGGGGGAGCTGCAGGCCGACCTCGGGGCGGCGGTGAAGGGTGCGGCGGGTCTCGATCAGGTCGGGATGCGGGAATGGCAGATCAGCCAGGAGGAACTTCGTCATCTCTCCATTCTGTGCGCACGACGTCCGTCCCGCACGGCTGACAGTCGTACCGTGCCGTCTGCCACGGGGCGGGTGTCGCTGGACGCCCAGCAGACAAGACACCTTCCTTCCCGATGGCGACGGAGGGCGCCGTTGGTGCACTCCCGTCCAGTTCGCAGCCGGACTGCCTCCACCGTGGACGACTCTGGTTTGGGACGTACCGACCTTCGTCGAGGCGCCATGGGGACGGTAGGCGAACTTGGTCCACGATGATCGGGCGTGTGTCGCCGCAGCCGACGAATACGACTCGCCACACCGACGAGCAGCTCATCACTCGGGGCCACGGCATGCCGGCACGTGTGCCTTCGTGCCGGGCGGTCCGAGACTCTGTAAGTTGGCTGGGAAGGTCCAGTGGATAGCGTGCCCGCTGACGGTGGGTCCGCTCCGCACGTCGCGATACATCTACGAGGGGATATCGGATGGGAGCCGCACCGAGTCTGGGACAACCCAGAGGATGCCCGGGCGGTCGAAGTCGCTCAGGGCAGAGCCTGGTTGAGTTTGCATTGGTGCTACCGGTTGTAATGGCCATCCTAGGGGGAATGGTCCAGTTTGGCATGATCTTCTGGGGCCAGATCACGCTCACCCAGGTCGTGCGCGACACGGGTCGGTGGGCTTCCACCCAGCAGCAGTGCTCCAATGCCGCAGCCGTCCAGTCGGAGGGCGACGCGATCGCACTGACATCATCGTTGTTCGGTTACGCAAGCGGCGAGTTCAAGGCGACTGGCACGTCACCGATGGCCGTGGCCTGGGCGGACGTGACTCCGGTCCCACCTGGCCCGCAACCCAGCGATGCCTGCCCACCTCCTGACAACTCACAGGTGTGGCAGGTAACCGTCACCGGCACTCACACCGTTCCGGTCTTCTTTCCCGGCATGCAGTACCTGCCCGGCTTCACCAACAACAAGGTGACTCTATCGAGTCAGGCCGTATTCAGGATGGAGCCTGCACCGTGAAGCGCCGAATGCAGGGGGGTCAGGCCCTTCCGCTCGTTGTGGGCGGCATGTTGGGTCTGCTCGGCCTTTCAGCACTCGTCATTGACCTGGGAACGGTGTATGCGGTTCAGAGGACCGAGCGGGCGGCAGCGGATGCCGCTGCCCTCGCCGGCGCACAGGACTTGCAGATCCCGAAGTCGCGCGTCCTCGACACCGCGCACCAGGTTCGCGCCGTGCAGGACGCCCTCGCCAACCTCGTGACCCGTTTTGGGGCCGTCGGGACTACTCCCGCTCCAAGGGGCAACTGTGTCGCAACCGCGGGCGCGAGCACGACAGATGGCTCATCAGTCGCGGACTGCGAGCTCCTCGGGACTCCGTACTGGGTGACAGTCAAGACGCCCTCGCCAAGCGCGGTCAACGTGGATCCGATGCATGCCGTTCAGGTCACCGTACGGCAGCCCGACGTCAGCTTGACGATCGCACGCCTGTTCGGCCAACACGACTGGAACGTGGGGATCACCTCCGTCGCGGGTCTGACCTTCTCCGGACAGTACGCCCTTGTCACGCTGAGGCCGCCGAACATCCTACCTAGCCTGCTCGATCAGAACAAGGACGACGTGAACCTGGCCGGCTCGAACACGAAGATTGTGATCCCAAAGGGCGACGTTGGCACCAACTCGTACGTCGTGACCAATTCCGCGAGCTACATCCAGCTGGCCCAAGACTACCGAATTATCCATTACGACAATATCACGCCGGATGCTTGGAATCAGATCGATGGGTTGCCTCAGGGACGCCACGTGAACCGGTTCATTCCGGACCCCAATTATCGCTATCCCTCCGGGATAAGCGCCACTTCACCCGACCTGAACGGCTATGCCCAATGGCCGACGCAGAGTGCGGGGGCCCTGTCCTCGTGCCCTGCCGGCGTGCCATCGGCCGCCTGGAAAGCTGCCTTGTCCGGTGTTTCCACTTGGACGTGTTACCAGCCAGGTGTGTACACCGATAATCATCCCTTCAAGGTGGGCACGGGACAGGGCGCCTACCTTATGCCGGGCGTGTACTGGTTCCAAGCCGGCCTCACCGTCGGCGGGACATTGGCAGGTGGCTTGGCAAGTGCAGCGCAAGGAGTTGATCTGTACTTCCAGGAGAGCGGCACTAACACGCTCTCAGCACTCAATACCGAGAATCTTGTGCTCAACATGGGGGACCATGGATGTACCGCGGAACCCAATTGCGTGCAACCTGCGACCGACGCATCAGGCACCGCCATGGTGACGGCCAGTGGGTTCGTCCTCACCATTGAGGTGCAGCGAGACCCGTCGTGCTTTGATGGCACGACGCCGCGGATCTGCAGCGATAACCAGAACACCACCGTCAACATAGGCGGGAACGGAGTCTTCGAGGTCGCAGGCGTGATCTATGGCCCGAGTGACAAGATGCAGATCAACTCGAACTCAACGACCCAAACCGGAGAACTCGGCCAGATCTACGCATGGACGGTGAAATACAGCGGTGGCCCGCTGCTCTCGCAGACCTATCCCGGCGGGATCGACAATGGCGTCCTCGCTCTCGATGCCGCCTGCTCAGGGGTGGGGTCGACCTGTAACCCTTGACCAACCCCCGCGGCCAGATCACAGAGGAGAAACTCGCATGGCTGCTGGCCCGCGAACAGCGCGACCTGGCGGACGGCCCGAAGCCAAGCCGCTGCACTCACGACTCGACTGGCCTTGGCGAGCGTCGCGAGGTGTTCGGCGTTGAAGGAATTTCGCAGCAATCCTCCTCTCATGAGCAGTTAACCCCCGCCGGATGACCCGCTAACCTCGATCCCCTACCGTCCAGTCACGAGGAGGACAGGCGTGGGGACCGGTAGGAAGCGCTCCGACATGCCCGACCAGCGCTCACGTTCGGCTTCGGCGACGCTGTGGGACGCCGTCGATGAGCCCGGTCCAACCTCCCCCATCGATCGCACCTCTCCCGCGAACCCCCCTCGCGCCAGCCCCTCCCCCTGATCCGGCGCGCGGCACAGACCCGCGCCAGGCACAACCCACCGACGCACTGGACTGACGTCGCGAGGGAGCGACGTCGCACCGGGGGAGCCAGATGCACAGCGTCCTGCGGCGCACGGCCACCGGCCTGGTGGCCGCCAGCCTCGCCATCGGAACCCTCCTCACCGCGGCCCTGCCGGCCGCGACCGCCCACGGACAGCCTGCCGCCGAGGGCAACGCGTCGACGAGCGGCTGCGCGCTGCCCAACAGCAGCGTCAAGCACGTCATCGAGATCCAGTTCGACAACGTGCACTTCACGCGCACGAACCCGAACGTGCCGTCCGACCTCGAACAGATGCCGCACCTGCTGAACTTCATCGAGAAGTACGGCACGCTGCTCGACAACCACCACACGCCGCTCATCGCGCACACGGCGACCGACATCCTGACGACGCTCACCGGCCTCTACGGCAACGACATGGGCGTCCCGATCGCCAACACGTTCCGCTACTTCAATCCGAACGGGACGTCCAACCCGGCGGTGTCGTTCGCCTACTGGACCGACCCGATCTACGACTATTCGACGAAGACCCCGACCGACACGACCTACAACCTGATCACGCCGGCCGGCAGGAACACCCCCGCGCCGTGGGTGCCGTTCACTCGGGCCGGTTGCAACGTCGGCATGGTCGCCACGGCCAACACCGTCCTCGAGAACATCGCGACCGACATCCCGACCGTCTTCGGCGCGAACTCGCCGCAGGCGGCCGAGGTCGCCTCGAACCCCAACCAGGCCACGGCCGACTTCGTCGGGATCGGCGTCCACTGCGCGGCAGGCAGCAGCCTCTGCTCGAGCGCGAACGGCGGCGAGGCGGATCGCCTTCCAGATGAGCCCGGCGGCTACACCGGCCACAACGCGCTGTTCGGCGCGAAGTACGTCGACCCGCAGGTCTTCGCGGGTGGCACCCCCGTCGACCTCAACGGCACGACGATCCAGAGTCCTGCCGGCAACGTCGGCTTCCCGGGCTTCGACGGCATGTCGCCGGCGGTGTCGCTCTCGTGGGTCGCCGCGATGCAGGAGCACGGCATCCCGATCACGTACGCGTACATCAGCGACGCGCACGACGCGCACATCCCGAACGCCGCAAAGGACAGCTTCGGCGGCGGCGCCTACGGCCCCGGCGAGGCAGGCTACGAGGCGCAGCTGAAGGCCTATGACGAGGGCTTCGCGAAGTTCTTCGCCCGTCTCCAGGCCGACGGCATCACGCCGGCCAACACCGACTTCATCATCACCTCCGACGAGAACGACCACTTCGTCGGCGGTCCGCCCTCGAACCCCGGTTGCGACGGCGTCAACGTGCCGTGCGTCTACAGCCATGTGAA
This sequence comes from Chloroflexota bacterium, assembly GCA_021785175.1. GTDB lineage: Bacteria > Chloroflexota > Limnocylindria > Limnocylindrales > CSP1-4 > JAJYNJ01. The sequence goes on from JAJYGH010000018.1 coordinate 30,162, forward strand.
CTGCCCCGCCGCCTACCCGGTGACGAGTTGTCCGCCGAACAACGTCGGCGAGATCAACCTCAACTACTCGGCGCTGCTGGCAACCCAGCAGGGCATCACCACGCCCTTCGCGGTGCACTCCGACTCCGCGCCGAACGTGTACGTGACCGGGCAGCCGGCGCGGACGGACGCCGCGGTCAGAGCCATGGAACAGGCGACGGCAAAGCTGACCATCACCGATCCCCTGACAGGAGCGGCGCAGCGGGTGACGAACTACCTCGCCGACCCGGTCGAGGAGCAGATCCTCCACATGGTGACGGCCGACCCGATGCGGACGCCGACCTTCACCCTCTTCGCCAACCCCAACGACTACCTGTACGCCTACGGGACGGCCTGCGCGAACACGTACGACTGCGTGCAGCAGGAGGCGGGCTTCGCGTGGAACCACGGCGACGTGTCGCCCGACATCAACACGACCTGGCTCGCGCTCGTCGGGCCAGGCGTTCAGCACCTGGGCGTCGACAACCGCGTGTGGACGGACCACACCGACGTGCGGCCGACCCTCATGGCGCTGACGGGTCTCAAGGACGACTACGCCTCGGACGGGCGCGTCATCACGCAGGTCCTGAAGGCCAGCGTGCTGCCTGTGAGCGAGCGCATCCACCTCGGGTCGCTGACGCGGCTCGGCGAGGCGTACAAGCAGCTCGACGCGGCGGTCGGCGACTTCGGGCTGGCGACGCTCCGGGTGTCGACGAGGGCGCTGGCGAGCGAGTCGACGAACGACGCGACGTATACGGCGCTCGAGGACTGGCTGACGGCGATCGGCGGCCAGCGTGACACGCTCGCGGCGAAGATCAAGGCGGCACTCAACGCGGCGGAGTTCGGGAATCACCCGATCACCGAGCAATACGCGCGAAGCCTGACGCTCCGGGCGTGGGCCCTGATCCGGGAGGCTGAGGCCAAGGCTGCGATCTGACCCTCGCTCCAGCGGCGCGCCGGAAGGATCGGCGTGCCCCGCGTCCCCGCATACCCCTTGGGGGCGAGAATCCTCCTCTCGTCCCGTCGAACGGGCGCCGGGCTCCGGCTCGGCGCCCGTTCCGTGTGCCCGGCGAAGCGTCGCCAGCGTGCCGGTCCGACACTCGCCGGACGCTCGGGCGTGACGAGCGCGCGCCGAGACCGGCACGCTTCCGCCCGTCCGACACTCGCCGGACGCTCGGGCGTGACGAGCGCGCGCCGAGGCCGGCACGCTTCCGCCCGTCCGGTCATCGCCGGACGCTCGGGCGTGACGAGCGCGCGCCGAGGCCGGCACCTTTCCGCTCGTCCGACACTCGCCGTCGGATGCCGAGCGGACAAGACCTCCGGGTCGCGGGAGGATCGCGCCCTTCGCGGGGAGCGGGCCGCGGGGCTGTCCCTTGACACGGGGCACGTTTCGGCGGGGCGATCTGACCGCCGATATCCTCGACAGCAATGCCGGAGAGGCTTGAGGAGGGTCAACGACGATCGCCGCCTCGTGAACGGCAGGCGGAGGCCGGGCCCGAAGCGATCGCGACGACCGCGCACTCCGGGGAAGGCAGGTCTTCGAGCTCCGCCGGGTACATCCACGAGGAGCGGCACGCGGCGCGTCCCGCTGCTCCCGGCGACGGCCACGGCCTTGACCCCGTCCAGGCTGCTCTGGCATTGCTGCAGGGGATATCGGGGTCGTCTGGCAGCTCCGTGACGGCCCGCCTGCGAGAGCGGCTGC